>CAMLKF010000012.1 GCA_946480575.1 uncultured Nitrososphaera sp.
ACATAAAGAAGAAAATAGAGGATTCAGAGGACGACGTACAGAGGAAGGTAGAAGATAGTTGCCGCCTGAAAGCACAAGGGCTTGACCTTGAAGAAGAAGTAGAGTCCGTGACTATTGCTGCTGGTGCATATTCGACGAGTCAGCAGGTTGCAGGCTACGCGGCCGCTCTGCGGCCACACTGTCTGCACACAGGCAACAACAGCAGCTACGTTGGTGGCAGCTTGAAGGCTTACAGGAGGAAGAAGAAGAAAGAAAATAAAAATTAGGGGCTTATGTAGCCCTGCTGTTGCATTGGCTGCCGCTGCTGAGGTGGCGGCATCCAATAATCCTGCTGTTGTTGTTCTGCTTGCGGCTGTTGTTGTTGCTGCACCTTCTCCCCAGGTTCGCCCCTTAAGCCCATGGCGTCTTGATACCTGAGAAAAGTATCAAGGCTTGCTACTACAATTCTTGCTCGAATGACTACAAGTGGTATGCCAATTACAGTGATTGACACATAAGCGTCAATTACCAGACCTTTGTCCAAGATTCTGTCTATCAACTCAAACTTATCGAAGATGCCACTTGAATCCTCTCTCAGTGTACATGTAACGTGAGCAAACATCGCATGGATGGCACCTATGGCTATGATAGCAAGTCGTGGCAGAAATAAAACAGTGACAGTCGTGACCATGGTAACTTTCGGACGATAGCCAATATTTTGTCCTGAGAAAAAAATTCTAGGATCGCCTGATAAGTTACAGTGTCAGATGGCATATGCTGTCTGCCGGGCATAATAAGGATCTTTCTAGGCAGAGGCTCCAGTAGAAATCTTATGTTACAATCTTCTTTATCAGTCCAAGCATCCTTTCTGCGACGTTTTCCCCATACGGGTTGCGGTCTATTCTGGCTCCAAGTATCGATTCAACTACCTGTGATAGCGAGTCGCGCCGGTAAAGCGGAAACAGCACGTTTGCCTTCAAGAGCAGGGTCTCCCACCTTTCCGACACGTGCCTAAGGGTCACGCACGGGCGCCTGAGCAATATGGCCTCCTCCTGCACGCCGCCAGAGTCAGTCATGACGAGCCGGCAGTTTTTTAGCAGGTAGAGAAATTCAAGGTAGCCGGCTGGCTCAATGGTGATGACGTTGTCTGGCAGGCTGATGTTGTATTTTGCCAAGTTGTTCTTTGTCCTTGGGTGTATCGGGAAGACTATCTTGTGTTTTATACCAGAGAGGTGCTTTCTCAGCATTTCAAGCCTGTCACGCTCGTCAACGTTTTCCTGCCTGTGCATCGTCAGCAGCAAATATTCGCTTGGAAGGTCCTGCCTACTGTGCTCATCGGCTATTTTTACCAGCCGCCTGCAGACGTCGACCACGAGGTTACCGGTGACAATGACATTTTGCTCTATTTGCTCGTAGCTCAGAAACGTCCTCGCAAGCTCAGTCGGCGCAAACAAATAGTCGGACATCGAGTCTATCTGTATCCTCGCCCTTTCCTCAGGCACATTCAGGTCAAAGCAGCGTAAGCCTGCCTCAATATGCACAATTGTCGAGCCGAGCTCCTTGGCGGCAAGCGCGCCGGCAAGGGTCGAGTTGGTGTCGCCGTAGACAAGAACATAGGGCGGCTTGATCTTGCTCAGGAATTTCACTATGCTCCCTTTTAGCATGCCCACGTCAGAGGTGTCGCAGCGCAGGTCGTAGTCAGGCTTTATCCGAAGTTCGTCAAAAAAGACGCTCTTCATGTTGTCAGAGTAGTGCTGGCCCGTGTAGAGCAGCAGGTGATTGTACTGCTGGCTGCTGCCAAGCAGCTGCACGAGCTCTGACAACTTGATTATCTCAGGTCTTGTGCCGGCGATTGTGACGACGTCGACGTTTCTCTGTTCTACCCGCATTTTTCACCGATCACACATGCCTTCATGGTATTTTTCTCGATATCAGGAAGCAGTATCCGTCACAATCTTTTCTACCCTTGCCACCTTCATGAACCCGTGCGTGGTCTTGGTGTTGGCCCACGATTTGACTGTGAATGCCTTTATAAGCGACACAAACCAGTAGTGCGAAAACGGAATCAGCACCGGTATCTGCCCGGCGTAGGCAAAGCCCCTGATCCCATACTCCTTGACAAGCACTGCAGTCTGCAGGCAAAACAGGACGCCTGTGAGCAGGAACCACGTATTGAGCGGGATGTAGGCGTAGGTGTATGGGTAATAGTCAAACAGGAGGTAGTGCGCGGCGGCGAAGGCCGGGATTAGAAGCATGACAAATCCGGCAATCGCGGCTATCGGGTTGAGCCAGTAAATATTGCCAATAATGTCAGACCCCTCGGCTATCCTTCCGCGAAGCAGATCCATAAAGCCTCTGCCCCATCTCGACCTCTGCTTGAGCATAAACGTGAGGGTGGGCGGCTTTTCATCGTAGTTTATCGAGAGCGGCGCAAAAGCAATTCTGTAGCCTCTCCTGAGCAGCCGGAACGTCAGCTCATAGTCGTCCACCAGATGGTTTGCAAACATACCTACCTTAGTCAGAATGTCCTTTCGAACGATGTAGCCGGTGCCGCCTAGCGGCGTCCGCCTGCCAAAGTGGCTCCGAATAGTCATAAATGGCGTGGACCACAGGTCGCCCTCCATCGCAAGCATCCTTGTCACGAAATTAAAGTTCCTGTTGCTTGGGATGTACCTTCCCTGAACTGCCGCATAGTTGTCGTCAAAGAGCGGCAGCGCATTTTCGATAAAGTCGAGAGTCAGCAGGCCATCGCTGTCAAGCACCAATATGTATTTCCCACTTGCTTTCTCGACTCCATAGTTCAGCGCGATACCCTTGCCTGCCTCCTTTGTCCGGAGATCAAATGCCTTGACCCTGCTGTCCTCTATCATGGCTTCCTCGTATGTTTTGTCGGTGCAGTTGTGGCATACCACGATGACCTCGACGTTCTGGTGGGTCTGCTGCAGGCAGTTGAGAACCGTCCTCTTGATGACGCTCTCTTCGTTCCTTGCCGGTATGACTATGCTGCACAGGTCGCTTTTGCCTCCGACCGCGGCTGCCATTTTCTTCATTTTCATTTGGTACTTCCTGACGCTTCCGTAGGTGGCGAGGTACACGGCAAAGATGACGATCAGCATGAACACATAGATCAGGTTGAACGCGAGTATAGGGAGAGTAAAGAACCAGAGATCGACTTCGGTGTTGACCAAGATCTCGATGCCATTGATCCATGGGTATATCGTCGATGCGAGGACAAGAGCCCAGAGGGCGATTACGGCAAAAAAGAACGAAATCCATACCTTGTCGGCCATCAGTTAGTCACACCTTCGGCTACTTTCCTGCTCCATGCGCTGCCGATTTTGATCTCGGTATTTTCGTATTAATGGGTTGAGAAAACGCAGCCAGTGTAGATATTCCGGTACAATTATAATGTAACAACTAAACAGTATCTGGTATTCCAAATCCGCTAGCCGCCGCCAAAAAGGTTCTCAATATGCCCCGGTATCTGTGACAACATGTCTATTATCTGCGAAAAGAAGTCCTGCGACGCGGACACTTCATACGCCTTGTACACAGAATCGATGTTGCCGTTCGCGTCGCCGGCCGTGACGACCACTATTCTCGATGGCGGGTGCATGTCTATCAGCGCCTTGTAAACGTTGTTCTGGTCCCGGAATAGTCCGTCTGTCCTCAGCTGTCCACCGTACACGTACTTGACTTCCCTGGTGTGCAGGGACGACTCGTCTATTATCCTCACTTTAAAGACGCTTTTGCCTTCGCGAAGCTCTGTAGTGAGGATTTCTATCTGTGGAGGGTCGCGGTCATTTGGAGTCTTTTTTTCCTCCCCGCCCTCATTGCTGCCCGGAAACGGCGGCGGGAGAGGGATCGATTGCGCGCTTGCCTGCCCAGCCAACAATAATGGCGCCGCCGAAAGAGCTGCAAGAATAATAATGATAATGATGATGGTCGTAACAAAAAACATTAGGAGCGCCTTCGATGATAAGAACCGGTGTCAAAAATTTAAACATAACAGATTTGTGGTTAGCGACAAGGGTACTGGCACTTTCTTATGAAACTTCGATACTCGAAAAAATTATAGTTCTCCTTGGGAAAACAACGACGATGATTTATCTAATATATTATTACAGGGACAGACTTGATACTGGATATTTAGTATATTATAGCAGGGACAGACTTGATACTGGATATTTAGTATATTATAGCAGGAATAGGCATAATACTGGATAAATAAATGAGTGGTGCACTGCTTCTGATGAACATTCTCGCTGTTGGTGCGCATCCAGACGACATCGAACTTGGATGCGGCGGCCTGCTGCTAAAGGCATCGCGGCAGGGTCACAACATTTTCATGTACACAGTTACAAGGGGGGCCGCGTCTGGCGACCCCGAGCAGCGCACGAAGGAACTGATGCAATCGGCGAAATTTATCGGGGCAAAGAGGCTATGGATAGACAACTTTGAGGACACAAAGCTGTCGCTCAGCAGCGACCTCATCAACCATATCGAGTTTTTCATAAACAAGGCCGATCCTGATGTCGTTATCACCCATTCGCTTGGCGACACACACCACGACCACCGCGCCGTCGCCGCATCAACAGTGGAGGCCGGAAGGTTAATTCCAAGCATACTATCGTACGAAGTCCCAGTCACGCGCGATTTCAAGCCGCAGGTCTATTACGACATCTCTGACGTGATAGATGACAAAATAGAGCTCATCAAGATATTCTGGTCGCAGCAGAGCAAGATGTTCCTCAAGTCAAATGCTATTAGGGGGCTTGCGGAATACAGAGCGATCCAGAGCAGGCTCAACCATTCGGTGATATGCGTTGAGGCGTTTGAGGTGCAAAAGCTGTGCTTTGGCAGGGAGTTCAAGCTGCTCAAGCTGCCGCAGGAAAACGTTGCCAACATGACGTCAGCCAAGCTGCCAAGCGAGGTAATCGAGTCAGTCAGCGCTTAGGCTGCAGTAGAGATTTTTTTCTTTTCTTGCTCTTCCTTTTGCCCAGCCATCAGGAACAATTGGTCGCTATTTACCTTGTGCTTTATCGACTTGGCAGGCACCCCTGCGACAATGTCGCCGTCAGGGACATCATGTATCACGGACGCGCCCGAAGCCACGATGACGTTGTTGCCAAGCCTTATGTTGTCCTTAAGCGTGGAATTCAGGCCAGTCCAGCATGTGTCGCCCAGAGTGGTGCTGCCGCCAATTATTGTCCCGGCAGTGAGCTCGCAGTTCCTGCCCACTATGACATTGTGGGCGATGTGCACCAGCGCGTCGACCTTGGTGCCGTCGCCTATCACAGTCTCTGACAGCGAGCCGCGGGCAATTGAGCAGTTGGCGCATATCTCTACGTTGTCGCCCAGCCTCACGTAGCCCCTGTGGGGGAACTTTACAAGCTCACCCGTCTCGTAGCGCTCAAATGCAAAGCCGTCAGAGCCCATCGAGACGCCTGACTGGATTACGCAGTTCCTGCCGACAATGCAGTTCTGCACCAGCGACACTCTGTCGTATATGACTGTATTGTCGCCTACCGTGCAGTTATCGCCTATAACGGCAGATTCGCCGATGTAGCAGTTTTTGCCTATCTTGGCGTTTTTTGAAATAACTGCGTTTCGTGAGATGCCGATAGGCCTTTCTTTTCCCTGCATTTCATTCAAAACGCTGACGAAGGCAAAGCGCGGGTTGCCTGTGAATATGAGCAGCTGGTCTGCGCTGGGGTGCACGAGCCCCTGCATTTCGTTCCTGCAGAGTATGACGCTTGCCTTTGACCGAGTGATGCAGGAAACTCCCTTTTCGCCAGTGTACCAGCAGAACGCAATGTCACCTTCTGCTGCGCCGCCAATAGAGGCAGCGCCTCTCACCTTTTTTGCATTGCTTCCTTCAGATTGAAAATCAACTCCAAGGCTAGCAAGCAACGACTTGACGTCCCATTCTTCTGCTAACGCTTTCCACCTCTCCTACAAAAACCTCGCAAAAGTTGGCTATTTTAAATTATGGGTTAGCATTAATTCATCAATAGCACGCGGGCATGTTATTGTAGCAGAATTTCTACAAGCCCATAAGATCCGATGATGAGAGCGTGCAATCACAATGACCGAAATAGAAGTAAAGAAGAAGAAGCAGAGTACAAGGTCGATAGGAAGAGCAAGACCGAGCACGACCTGTAAGATGTCGGGGACAAGATAAACGCAGCCGCATAGGCGGACGCATATACCGTATTCGGAATACCCTCAGTTCCAGCAATTGCAAGCAGAAGAAACACAACGAGAGTTTTTGGTGCACGGCTTATCGACCAGATAATCCCACTTGTCGAAGGGCTGGCCGGCTGGCTAAAGAAGGGCACAAGCCTGCTTGATGTTGGGTATGGTCAGGGTCACGCTATCAACCCTATGGCCAACGCCTTTCCGACAAGCAAAATTACACGGATTTGATATCTCTAAAGAAGGCGTCGAACCCGCAACGCAGGAAGCAAGGCAGATGGGGCTGACCAATACAACATTTGAAGTAAAAGAAGATATCACATCGCGATAAGCGAATCAAAGAAAGAAATACCATTTTATCACCGCGTTTGACAACATATACACGAGATCAGGCGCGGAGCCTACGGTGCTGTTAAAAGAGATCCAAAACGCCCTTTTGCAGACGATGTAATTTTCCTGATGTAAGACATTATTGCCGCATCAAGCAATTTTTTTTCATGAAGACATTGGCGACTCGCTGTGACGCCAACGCTTTATACAATTTCAACACTGCACTGCATGACGGTCTCTCGCTTCCTTATGCAGGAGAGGGAGTGGCCAGGGTATGGCGAGAAGCAGAAAGCCCTGCAAAAACTGGCCGAGGCTGGATTTACAGATCCGACGTCAAGGTGGTTCCAGGCGACATTCTGAACTACTGTTATTATTATATAGCCAGAAAATCTGGCTAGCATCTCCTCTTATTTGCAGCGGTAATTTATTATGTAAGAATTCTGTTGAAAAGGCAGCAACAACTTGCTCAACAAGCTAAGGGACTCACTGCAGCCCACTATGGCAAAGCTTGGCGCCAGCTTTGCCTCAACTGGCTTGTCAGCAAATTTCTGGACCAGGCTTGGGTTGGCAGTCTCAGTTGCGGCAGGAATCGCATACGCGTCTCACTCTATCCCGTTCATAGAACTTGACTGGTACTATGCCGCACTCATTGGCGGTGTGCTCCTCCTGATCTCAGGTTTTTTCGACGTCGTCGACGGCAGCGTCGCGCGCATCACAAAGCAGACGTCAAGAAAAGGCGCGTTCCTTGACTCGTCATTTGACAAGATAGCCGAGGTCACGATCTTTGCCGGCATCGCCTTTGGCAACCTTGCGGACGCCTTCTGGTGTATAATTGGGATCGGCATGTCGCTTCTTGTCAGCTACACAAGAGCTCGGGCCGAGTCACTTGGCGTCGAGCTCAAGGGCATCGGCATTGGCGAGCGGGCCGAGCGGCTCCTTATCATAGCAATAATAGGCATGGTGCCTCTCAGAGGAGCAATGGAATGGGCAGTGATAATAGTCTCAATAGTGGCAGGCATCACGCTAGTCCAGAGGATGGTGGCAACGTCAAAAAGGTTGTCATCATCATCATGATCATCTTCTTCTACCTGAGCTTGCCGGCTGTGCGCCTATCCGCTTCTGACCTTACCTTCACGACGCCCCTGTGGACCGCGCAAGACACGCAGTAGAACTTGACGTCAGTCGACATCGGGATGTAGGCGCCTGCAGCCTTTAGTTCCCTTGCAAGCGTTGGCTCTACAAATGTAATCCTTCCTGTGACCTTCTTTGCCTTGTCGCGCGGAACCAGAGCGCCGCACTGGCTGCAGTGAACCACGCCAGAGCTGCCCTTACCGCCCTTTGACCGGCCTCTGCTAGCTCTCTTCTTTGGCATAGCGCAATAAGGTCGTTTGCCATCCTTTAAATCTTGTGATTCATTATTGAATGAAGATACGGGTAGCTTATCAGGAAAAGTTATCCACAAAGCTTATAGCTTCATCGGGCCACACTCTCATATACAGAGGGCCATAGGCGCCAGCCCCCAGACCGCCATCCCAAAATCGGTTTTCAGGGCTGCGCAGACGAGCCCTTTTTCGCTATCTTATTATTCAGACAGAAAAAAGTATACTGGTAGAGAGCCTTGAAAATAGGCATTGCTTCCCATGTTGTCCTTGATACTATCAAGGGCGCCGCCGCTGCTGGCGGCAGCAGCAGGACGGCTGCAAGCGCCGGCGGGCCTCCCTGCTACTGTGGCATGACGAGCCGACGATTTGGCTTTGACGTCGAGCTTGCGACAAGAGTGGGAAGAGACTTCCCGGCGGAACTCCGCAACTTTTTGCTAGAAAACAAGATCCGGATCAAGAAAGAGCAGCAGGCTGACCGGCCTACTACAAGGTTCAGCCTGCAGGCAGAAGGAGAATCGCGCAGGCTCGTCCTGCAATCAAAGTGCGCGCCAATAGCTGCTGGCGAAATAGCAGGCATGAAGGTCGACTGCTGGCTGGCAAGCCCGGTTATTGACGAAGTGCCAGCCGACGTCCTTGCCGCAATCAAGCAAAATAAAGGCAAGAAGAATTTCGTCATGCTCGACCCGCAGGGATACATGCGCGTAATCAGCAACGGCGGCCAGATAACGTTTAGAGACAGGCTAGAGCTCGATCTTGCAGGCATCAACGCCGTCAAGGTCGACAAACAGGAAATGGCAGCGCTGACTGGCGGCCTGCAGGGGCTCGAAGGCATGCAGTCGCTCCAGTTAAGGGGAGTCGAGTTTGTAGTCTCTACCGAGCACAGCGTCGTCAACCTGCTGCACGAAAAGACGCATTACTGGATCAGGATGCGGGACATCGATACGCCAGATTTCACCGGCTCCGGCGACATCTTGAGCGCGGCGTTTTGTTGTGCCTACATGAAGGAAAAGGACCCGCTCTGGGCTCTGTGCTTTAGTGCAGGGGCTGTAAGCGCCGCCCTCGAAACAGGAGAAATGGGGCTTGGGAAGATACCGGCAATGTCGAAGATAGAGCAGACCGCATCCTACTTTTATAATACGGTCGGCTTCCAGCGGCTCTCTTAGCTTTAAATCTGGCCGTGCGAATCACTCATACTAGTAGCAATAATGAGGGTGGTGCTTTCAGGCGTCGACTCACGAGACGGGGCGCTCCTGTCCAAGATAAAAAAGACACTCGAGTCGCTTGACGTCAAGACGCAGGTAATGAAGGATAATAACGACTATCACACGGCAAAGGAAGTTGACCTTGTGCTCGTGGCCGGCGGCGACAGAGGCATACTTGACTATTTCCACAGGGTGACGACCGACTCGGCTCCAGTGCTTGGCATTTCTGAAACAGAGGCGACTGGCTTTCTTGCCCAGCTTGAAGTGCGCGATCTAGAATTTGCAACGTCGCGATTAAAGCGCGGCGACTTTGAAGTGGACGAGGTCTTTAGACTTGCAGTCAAAGTGGACGGCAGGCAAGTCGATCCAGTTCTCAACGACGTGGCAGTTTTCCCAAGCAAGAGCGCGACTTTGATGGAGCATGTGCTAAAGATAGATGGGAACGACGTCTGGCACGATAATAGCGACGGCGTCATTATCTCGACTCCCACTGGCTCAACTGCATACACGATGTCGGCAGGCGGCCCGATGGTGCTTCAAAAATCGCAGGTGTTCCTGATAGTATCGGTAAACTCGCTTGACAACACTCGCCGGCCCCTCGTTGTGCCAAACGATGTCATGGTTGAAGTCATGGACATCACCAGCAGATACCACTGCGAAGTGGTGCTCGACGGCGGCCGGAGGGTGCGGATAAAAAAAACGCTTGGGTGCTCCAAGCACGAATTTCCGGCGCGGCTTGTCAGGCTTGTGGGCAACTCGTCCGCCGCTTCGCTCATGGCAAAGAAAGTAAAGCTCGCAGAGGATATGCTCAAGATGCCACCAAGCGCCAAGCTGATACTAAAGACGCTTGAATATGAAGGAACGCTTTCCCAGAAGGACTTGGCGGCAAGGACGATGCTGCCAGAGCGTACGGTCAGGCTCTCGCTGAGCCACCTACTCAGCCAGGGCTACGTCAAGAAAAAGACATCGCTCAGAGATGCCCGGCAGAGGATCTACGAGCTCAAGATTTAGCGGCCGCCTTTACGAATGCGTCAAACGCCTGCTCGGGCTTGCCAGGCCTGCTGCTGAATTCCGCGTGATACTGCACTGCAAAGTAGAACCTATGGTTTGGTATTTCCAGAATTTCCATCCTTTTTCCACTGTCCGAGTAAGCCGACAGCACAAGGCCGTTCTCGGTGACAGCGTCAAGGTAGTTCTGGTTGAACTCGTAGCGGTGGCGGTGACGCTTCTTTATCGCAGTCGAGCTGTATACCCTGGCCGCGATTGTGCCCGGCTTTATCGCAATGTCATGGCTTCCAAGGCGCATGGTTCCTCCCATGTCGTGTATGTTGCGCTGCTCGGGCATGAATTCCACAACTGGATTCTTGGTTTGAGGATCAAGCTCGATCGAGTTGGCGCCAGCTAATTTGCAAACGTGCCTTGCAAACGCAACGATTGCCAGCTGGAATCCAAAGCATATTCCGAGGTACGGGATGTTATTTGCCCTTGTAAAGTTGGCGGCGCTAATGATCCCTTCGCTTCCGCGCTTGCCAAAGCCGCCCGGAGCCAAGACGCCGTTGAACTCTTTGAGAATTGACAAGTTCTGCTGGCCGCCACCGTTTTCAAACCTTTCAGAGTCGATCCACTCTATTTCGACCTTCTTGCCGATGTTAGCGCCGGCGTGCGAAAGGGCATGATAGACGCTGACATAACTATCAGGCAACATGACGTACTTGCCCACCACCGCAATCCTGACAGAGCCTCTATATTTTGAAAACGATTCGGCTATCGCCTTCCAGTTGCCCCACCGGGGCGCAGACTTTTTCAGCACAAGCTTTTCCTCGACTGCCTTGAGCATCCCTTGGCTTTCAAGCACTTCCGGGACCTTGTAGATCGACAGCGCATCATGGCAGGAAATTACGCACTTGTCTTCGATGCTTGCAAAAAGCGAGATCTTGCGCCTTGCGTCGGTCGTGAGCGGCGTCTTGCACCTGACAGCCAGGATGTCTGGCTGGATGCCTATTCTGCGCAGCTCTTGCACGCTATGCTGAGTCGGCTTGGTCTTTTGCTCGCCGACTACGTCGAGCACTGGCGCCAGAGTAACGTGGATGAACAGGGTATTTGATCGCCCAAGCTCTAGCTCCATCTGGCGGAATGCTTCAAGGAACGGAAGGCTCTCAATGTCTCCCACTGTGCCTCCGCACTCGACCACCATGATGTCGAGCTTTTCGTCGCTTGCAATCTTGCACAATGCATTCTTTATTGCGTCAGTAACATGAGGAATTATCTGTACACACTGGCCCAGATACTTGCCTTCCCGCTCTGCCTTAATGACGTCTTGGTAAACCCTACCTGTTGTGATGTTGTGGTCCTTGGTCATGGCAGTGTCGATAAAGCGCTCGTAGTTGCCGATGTCCATGTCGCACTCGCCTCCGTCGTCGGTGACAAACACCTCGCCATGCGCAACAGGGTTCATGGTGCCAGCGTCATAATTGACGTAAGGGTCTATCTTGACGCAGGAAACCTTGTAGCCGGCAAGCTGCAGTAGTTTTGCAGTTGAAGAAGTAATCACACCCTTGCCGAGGCCGGACATGACTCCGCCCGTCACAAAAATGAATTTGCTGCCGTTCTGCGCCTTCGCCTTGGACTGCACATTAAACTTTGGATGAGCACCTTTTTATTCCTTTTTGGATCCGCCGGCGTTATCTTAATATGAAGAAAACACACACTTAACCATGTTCTCTAGAAAGATGGAAAACAAGACAAGCGATAGAAAGCTGAGGGGAAGGTCTGCGATAGAAGCAGCCCACGCCGGCGTGAGCGGCCAAGACGAGACAAGGCTTGACGCGACGATATCGATGCTCTACGGCGTTGGAAGCGACGAGGCTGCCGAGATACACACAAACTATCACGTCGAGAGGATATTCCATGCCCTTGAAAAGCGCGCAAGGGAGAACGGTATGAAAAGGGAGGCGCTTGCAGAGCGCATACAGTATCTAGACATCGTCGGCGTGGCAAGTCATGTGGCAAAAGGCAAGCTAGCAGAAGCCGCTGCAGTCGACGTGCTGTTCCGGGGCCTTTCTACAATTGAAAGCCGAGGCAAGGCTGCAGACGACAGGTACAGCAACTTTTATGGCTGACCAGTGTAGCCGACTTCTTTAAAGAATTCCACTAGCCGGTCCACATACTTGTTTTCCCAGTTCAGGCCGTACATGACGTTTGCATATTTCGTCTGGTTCACCCAGCCTATCTTTACAAGATCGTTCAAGTTGCTCTTGATGTCGTCGCGCTTTAAATGCGTCTTTTTGTGAAGCAGATAGATCGTGGCCAGCTTGTTTTCCTCTGCCAAGGCCCTGATTATCTTGACCTTGCCTATGCTGCCAAGGCCAGTCTCGATTATCTCCTTACTCTCCATCATCACTATTTTTCACCCCTGACCTTGCCCATTAACACCGGCTCTAGTTCAGCAAGCGACGCGCCGTGGAGTCCTATCTCCTTGAGCGACTTGATGTCGACGAGCCTTCTTGCCTTCAGGTCGTCAAGGTAGTCTTCCACTTCCAGCTTTTTCACGCTTAGCTGATCAGTAAGCTCGGACGCGTGCAGCCGCACGTCCTTCAATTCAACATACGGCTTCTTCTTGGCACGCAGCGCACGGACTACTGCCACCAAAGTTATTAGGTGGTTCCTTGACAGCTGCTCGATCTCTTCAGTGGTTATCGAGGGGTGCACCTGCCCGTGCACCTTGCGCACGTGGTCAAGCGTCACCCTGCCAGCGCCTTGTGACTCGGCAAGGTTGCCTGCGTACAGCAGCAGGTCGAGCGCGTATCTCACATCGCCGTTTACCTCTGTCGAGGTGGTTATGCTTGAAACCTTGTCAATTACGTCAGACCCTATCGCCCTTGAATTAAACGCCTGCGCGCAGCGGCTCTCGAGTATGTCGCTCACCTGCCCAAGGGAATATGGCTTGAACTCCATCGGGACACGCCCGAGCGTGCTCAGCTCAGCCGGGTCGAGTCTGCTGTAAAATTCTGTGCTCCTTGCGATAAACACCACGCCCTTGACATTACAGGACTTTTCCGGCTCGAACTCGTTTAGCCTAGTAAGGTCGTAAATGATACTGCTGTCCTTGCCAGTCTTTATCAGGTAGTCGATCTCATCCATGACAATCAGCGCATGCTGCCTGTTTTCGCGCAGGTATCGCAACAAATATCGCAGCATTTCCTCTGCGCTCAAGCCCTGCGCAGGCAGCTCCGGCGCGATGCGCTCAAGCAAAAAGCGGTATATTGCGTATTTGTTGCCACCTTGAAGCTTCAGGTTGATGTATACAGTCTTGAGCGCAAGCCTGTTCCTTGCAAATTGCTCTTCAAGCATCTTGGAAGACCTCATGACAGTGGATGTCTTGCCTATTCCTGCCGGGCCGATGACCTGCAGGACAGTCAGCGGGAATTTTTCCGGATCCCTTGAGACTTCAGAAAAGACATGCACTATTTGCTCTATCTGCGCTTGGCGGTGCGGCAGCTCCTCTGGTATGTAGCGTGGAGAAAGTTTCGACCTGTCACGGAATATAGAGCTCTCTGACATCGTATGGCTATAGCCTGATACCCGTTGAACGCAAATATATACGTGAATAGAATGATGTGTTGTAATTTCAAAAAATTAAGGAATTCAGCGCATCACCTTCATTGGACTGCCTTGCTCTTTCTAACCTGCGGAAGGATCGTTGTCATACAGAGATATGTGTCATAGCCTCTTTTGCACGAGAATATTGACAGGGTTTTTGCCTCTTACGCTATTATTGGTAGCGAGCGGATTGTGGTGCTAGTTGCCAAAGCAATGGCTATCAGCAGTGCTGTCAAAGCACGCCCCATGCAGTCTAACTTAGTAAAAAGTTTTGTGTAAAATAGCTACGGGAACTCCGGGCGACCTGTCACGAAATGTAGCACACTGATGCATTTTTGTGCCTTAGCACATGCAGGCACCACAAGATTCTGAATAGAATTATAATACCCGCCAGCAGCTATCCAGCCCTGCGCTCATGAGCAAGTTCGTCAGGACAGATTTTAGCATAAAGCGGCTTGTAGACAATTCGTTCAAGGCAATAGACGACGGCGCCTATGAAACCAAGCACTCATTCGTCCACGACGCAATAAGCATCCGGAAGGCAATCATTTCGTGCCTGCATGCGCCACTCATAACGGAGGTTAAGTTCTCCTCTCCCTCGCAGGGCAAGATAAGGAGCAAAACGGCGCCGCCGGCAGAAATCGCGGCCACAATGGTATCGTCTGGCGCGATCGGTCTGTCACTCCTGACACAGCCTTACGTCTTTGAAGGCTCCGTCGAGTACCTGGCGGCAATAAGAAAGGCAGTCAGTGTGCCGTTGCTCATGAAGGACATCACGGTCAGCCGAGTCCAGATAGACGCTGGCAAAAAAGCCGGCGCAGACTGCATTCTGCTCATCAAGACGATCTTTGACCGCGACATGGCAGAAGAAGGCATGGAAGAGCTCGCTCAATATGCTACAAAGATAGGCCTCCAAGTGCTGGTCGAAGTCCACACGGAACAGGAATTTGCAGAAGTATTGGAGTCAAGGCATGCTCTCATCGGCATAAACAACCGCAACCTCGACAACTTGCAGGTAGATATCACAAACACTGAAAGGCTCCTCTCAGCGCACGCCAAGGGCAGGAGCCTGATAATAAGCGAGAGCGGGATCGGCAAGCCAGAGGACATATGGTACCTGCGAAAGGTCGGCGCCGATGCTTTTCTAGTCGGGACGAGCATAATGGAGACGGGCGACATTGGCGCCAAGGTTGCCGAGCTCTATAATTCTCTTTGATGCTATTTTTTTACCCAATCTCTAGGATGGTTACGCGATAAATCCTGTCCAGCGGCAAGCAAGCTTGGGATAGCCTTGTTATACATGCGCGCGCCGTTTCGGAAATCTTTTTCATTCCATTTCTTCTTGCAGGGTCTAGGGCTTGCTGATTTGGTTCGGGTATGTCAATAAAGAGTAATGGATTTTCGCTATTGTTGTTGTTGTTTTCAATAATATCGTGCCTTACCAGTTTGACAACAATTGCTGTGCAATCTGCTCGTCGTCTGCAAAGAGTGAGTGGGCCTATCTTGAATCCCGTGACGCCGGGGCGCACTGCTCTATGTGCTGGAAGGGGCTCTTCCTTGCTGCCTGACAGATATCCGATGGTCCTGCTTCCTTTCTGATTAATCCATTTTGAAATAAACTTCTCGCGCCTTGGAGGAAACATCTGGCGATCCTACTCTATTGCCTTTCTTTGCAGGTCGGCGCCTTTCGAATCTGATACGTATTTCGAGGGTTTTGTGGATGTTCTAATTATTGAAGACGATCCAGCGTAACGCAAATTTCTGTATGCAAATTTGAAGTCGTATTTTTCATAGTCTTCTCTTTGCCTGGCAATGACGCTGTCGAACCCGATATTTCTGCTCTCTGCCAAAATTCAAGACTCTTTTTCCAGATTCTAATTCCAAATCACTTGCCTCCTCTGTATTCTGGCTTGACAATGTAAAACCCGAGAAATCCGAATGTGTCTTCGCATACGACTGAGGAAATGCATGCAACTAGAGCTTCTGACGAAATGCGTTGAAATATATTCTGTCGGGTCTGTATCGTAGAACGTCTCGGCGTCATACAGACCGGGGTTCCATCCTTCACAAGACGCCAAATCTATAGCTGTATCAGGGTCGGATCGGTTCATTTTTTGATCACAAATTCTTCTTCTTCCAAGCGGTATCGACTAGGACTAGATTGCCAGGCAGTGCCTATTTAAAGGAAACCGGACCTCACATTATATTATTGCGAATCGCTTAATATCCCTTGCCTGCTACAGATTTTACTATCACAACATATGCTGGGCAACTATCCGGTACGCGGCAAGTTCGGCAAGTACGGGGGCAAGTACATACCGGAGACGCTGGCTCCTGCCATCGAAGAGCTCGAAGCTGCCTACGAGCGGTACAAGAACGATCCCGATTTCGAGAAGGAACTTTCATATTATTTGACTGAATACGCGGGCCGGCCGACTCCTCTCTATTTTGCTAAGAACCTAACAGAGCATGTTGGCGGCGCCAACATATACCTGAAGCGCGAAGACCTCCTGCACGGCGGCGCGCACAAGACAAACAATACGCTTGGGCAGGCATTGCTTGCAAAAAAGATGGGCAAAAAGAGGATAATAGCAGAGACAGGTGCCGGCCAGCATGGGGTTGGCACTGCCATCGCCTGTGCGGTGCTTGGGCTTGACGCCGAGATATACATGGGGTCAAAGGATGTCAAGCGGCAAAAACTAAACGTGTTTAGGATGGAGCTGCTTGGAGCAAAGGTACATCATGTCGACTCTGGCAGCAAGACGCTCAAGGACGCCATCAACGAGGCGTTCCGCGATTGGATCGCCAACGTTAAGACCACGTACTATCTCATTGGCTCCGTGGTGGGCGCTCATCCGTACCCGATGATGGTCAGAGACTTTCAGAGCATAATTGGGCATGAAATTAAGCAGCAGATGCAGGAGCTGGAAGGAAAGCTTCCGGATGCAGTAGTGGCATGCGTTGGCGGCGGGAGCAATGCAATGGGGTCGTTTTACCCGTTCCTTGACGATTCAGATGTCGCTCTATGCGGCGTAGAAGCGGGCGGCCACGGTATTAAGTCAGGCAAGCACTCGGCAACCCTGAACGCCGGCTCTGAAGGCGTGCTGCACGGCATGTTCACCTACCTGCTTCAGGACAAGTGCGGGCAGGTGACAGAGACTCACAGTGTATCTGCAGGGCTTGACTATCCCGGCGTAGGGCCGGAGCACGCCATGCTAAAGGACATCAAGCGTGCAACTTATGTGGCATGTACTGACAATGAGGCGGTGCAGGCATTTCTTACACTTTCAAGGCTTGAAGGGATAATCCCTGCGCTCGAGCCGTCACATGCTATTTCATACGCAATGAAGCTTGCGAAGGAAATGAGCAAGGATGACGTTATCGTAGTGACGCTGTCAGGACGGGGCGATAAGGACGTTCAGGTCGTTCAGGATTACCTCAATTACAGCTATGGGAAAAAGAAAAGGAATGCCAACAACAACAACACCAACAACAAAAAAAAATAAAATCGCAGAAAAGTTTGAAGAGCTGGCAAGCCGGGGCGAATGCGCCCTTGTCTGCTATGTCGTTGCAGGCTATCCTGATATCAAGACCTCTCAAGAGGTCATTGATGCTCTTGTTGCCGGCGGGGCAGATATCATCGAGATTGGGATCCCGTTCTCAGACCCGATAGCCGATGGGCCGACGATACAGGCTGCGTCGGGCTACGCGCTTGAAAAAGGCACCACGCCGGAGAAGGCTCTGCAACTGGCAAGGGCCGTCAGAAAAAAGCACCCTGGGTTGCCGCTGCTCGCAATGACCTATTCAAACATCCTTGTGCGAGCCGGCTTCCAAAAGTTCATGATAAAATCCAAGGAGTGCGGGATAGACGGCTTTATTCTGCCCGACATGCCTGTCGAAGAGGCAGACGCGTATTCTGAGACGGCATCCAAGCTTGGGCTGTCGACGGTGTTCCTTGCATCTCCCAATACGCCGCAGGAAAGGCTCAAGAAAATATTGGGCAGCACATCAGGCTTTCTGTACCTTGTTTCTGTTTATGGCATAACCGGTGCGCGCAAGTCTTTTGAGGACTATACCCTGAATGCAGTCAAGAGCGTCAAGCACGCTGCAGCAGGTTCAAAGGTCCTGGTGGCAGTGGGCTTTGGGATAAGCACGCCGGCACACGCCAAGTTCATGATAGCGGCTGGCGCCGACGCAGTCATTGTCGGCAGCGCCATCATTGACAGGATAAGGAAATCGCAAAACAGCAAGAAGAGGATGCTGCAGGACCTGCATGACTTTGCAAGGTCCATGAAGTGGATCTGCAAAAAGCAGTAGCAGTAGTACCCAAAAGTACATTAACGCAGAGCTCGAAAGGACATAGGCACGCATGAACGAAAAAGAGCTGAAGCAATTGTTTTGCAGCTCGCTCAGGTCGGGTCACATCAAGGACAACAGCCTGATGCCGGCGCCAGACGAGGCGGAGATAAGGATAGTCGAAGAGGCTAACTTTCGAAGTTTCGACCTATTGATTGCAGCGATTACAAACGAGCCTTGCTGCAACCTAGAAGTCGACTATGCGCATTACATCAACATGCTTGTCCGCACGCAGCTGCTTGAGCGCTTTGCCCGAAGCGAAAAATGCAGGATAGACTGCGTCCGCTTTTATCCTGTCGAGGTCAAGTCAGACGACGACAGCATTGACGAGCGTCTGCCAAACCAGATAGTTGACGCAATCCTGACTTTCGGCCTATCAGTGCTGGTGCTTGACAAGAACCATGCAAGGAAGATAAAGTCAAGCAAGCTTGAGAGGTTTCTGCCGGCAACGGTGATATGCTACACTGGCGTTGACGATTACTTCCAGGTTGTCTCGATCTTTGATCGCCTTGCATCTGGCGGCGTGTTCAGCTTCCAGAAGGCAAGCCTTGCAAGAGCGATTGCGCAAAGCGAAGTTGCATATGGCAGGGCGTACAGCAGGCTTGCTGCGCTCGAAAGGATTCTCCAAAAACTTGCATTCAATCAACTCTATTTTGAAAACCTCGGTCTTGCCGATGAAGAATTGGAGTTTTTACAAAAGCTAGCAGGCTTGCGCATTCCAAATTGCAGGAAAATGGTGGCGCGGCTGATTAAAGAAACGACCAATGCCAAGCTGACAGACTATATGTAATGGCAATTTTTAAACGGTAGTGTCATGCAACCGGAAGTCCTCTTTGACTCGTTCTTCAGGAACAATCATACTATCCGTTATTATTCGATGTTTTGAAGTACTCATCAAATGAGCGTTCTGGTTGAGGAAGAACAACAAATAGAAGGAGTGCCGGTGTGTGGCGCGAACCTGTCGTCACCCGTGGTCGACACAGCCTACTACATCGACGAGGTACACTACAGAGTAGGAAACAGGATGTACATTGAGAATGCAGACTAGGAAGAATAATGCGCAGGTTCCCGACATCGACGAAGAACGAGATCTAGAGCTCGAGAACATAATCGGAAATCTGATGATAGCGCAATACCAAGTGGATAAGCTGCGCTCTCGATTGAGCGAACGGGTCGGAGGATACGGGTCTGCAAGCAACAAGAAAGCCTCAGCGCACATATTCAAGCACAACGACAAGTGGTACAAGGTAACGTTGCGGGTCGACGAAATGGCGATAAGCCAGCGCGACATCTCTGAAGATATAAAGTAAAAGGCAAAGCGCGTAGGCAATAACACACTACAACAATTTTTTTCTCAGAATGGCAGAACTATCCCAGAATTATCTTTTGCAAATAAGATGTTGTTGAGCGTTATCTGAAACTTTGTTCCATTATGCTCTACGATGACTTCGATATCGTCGAGTGAGTCAGAGATATCACCGTCCTCAAGCTCCTTTATGACTACGTGAATTGACTCATGCGATATGAGCGCATCGATGAATGGCTCGATGGACTCGAAACTGTTGACTTCTGCCCTAGCGTCCTGCGCCGACTGGATTATGAGCATGGTTTTGTTGTGATACGTAAAGTACGGAGGAGATTCATCCACGGCACATGCAAGCGCAAAATCGCTTATCGTCATGACTTCATAGGCACACCGGATAAATTAGGATTAATCCTTTTCACCGTAGAGCAGCTTTAGCTCTTCAAAGCTGAGCTTTGACCCTGACTCGAGCTTTTTCCTTGCCATCTCCTTTACCTTGAAAAGAGCGTCGTTTGGAAGGTTGTAGCCGTATTCTTCACGCTGCTTCCTCCTCATCTTGGCCATCGCGTCAAGCCGTGCGTTGATGGCATCGAACTGCTTTGCAATGCCGTCGTACTGCGCAAGGTAAGAATCGCGGTCTGCAGCAAGTTTCCTCTTTGAGTGGTAGAGCTTATCAACAATGTTATTGATTTCGGCAACCTTGCCCCTGACCGAGTCGCGCTCTTTGTCCAGTTGCTTTATTGTGTTGGCAGTGTTTGTAGATTCTTGGTTCAGCTGTGCCAACTGCTCCTTTATCGTGCGTGTGGCCTTGATGGCCTCAATCTTCATCGACGCCTCTTTTATCCTAGACAGCATCTCGTTCTTTTCACGTTCGCTCCTGTAGTTCTTGGCATCGATTAATGCTTGGTTGCTCAGGACTGTGGCTTGCAGCTCCTCTTCTTTTTCCGAGGGAAGGCGGGTCTCCATCATGGAAAGAAAGTTCTTTGACTGCGCGATCTTCTCACTGATTCCAAGCAACTCTGCGTTGCGTTTTTCCACCTCCGCCCGTACTTGCTTCAGCCTCTTGGCATGTGCGTCAAGCATGGTTCTCTGCTCCTTGATGCTGCTGGTTATCGAGTAGAATTGACTCCTGTCAACGTCAACGATCTTGTCTGTAATTTCTTTTAGCTCTCCCGAAAGTTTGCGCTTCATCGCAAGTAAGTCGTCCCATCCACGAGATTCCAAGTCCTTGGACCCGGTTTCTGCTGCAGCCAAATCAATATAGGGTTAAAATGGAAATGATATAAAAATATACCAATTCGATGGCTTATGGCTAACGTATCTGTGCACGTGCGCAAGTCGGAGTACCTAACGATGGCTGGTGCGAAAAGCGCATTTATGAGCCCAATTTTCTCTCGTCTCGAATGCCGATTTCCGGCTATCGCTGTGCATGAGCGACAACGAATTCAGCAAGGAAGATGCGGCGGGAGGAAAACTTACGGCTGAATTTCCGTTTGGAATTGGTCCAATTTTTCTGTGTGGGAGCAGAATTTTTCGTTTCAAAGCCTGATTTTTCTCAAGTTTGGGCTTATTTTTTGCTCAAACGTGGTAAAATAGGGCCTGCAGAGCTATTCTTATATTCAAGCGTGCAAGACCTACGCCTGTTGGGAACAGAAGCATATTGTGTAAAATGTAAAGCAAAGAGGGAAATGAAGGGAGAAAGAGCAGTAACCATGAAGAATGGACGCAACGCGCTAACCGGAACATGCTCGGTCTGCGGGACCAAGATGTTCAAGATTGGCGGTGGAGGAGGCGGCAAGGCCAAAGCAAAGGCCAAGGCTGCCACAAAGAAGAAGGCGAAAGGCAAGAAGAGAAAGTAACTACGGGGTCTAGGATGCCTCCTAGACACCTTTTTTTATATTTCAAATCTTAACGCATTTTCAATCATCGTTTGCTGGTTCCGGAGATAACCCCCTCTCCCACCAGTGCACTATTCATTATATACTTCCTTCAAAAAGATATGAAGCAATGACAGATTCTTTGAAAAATGTGGTTGAACTGGAGGTAGAAGACATTGAGGGAATCGGGCCGACCACTGCCCGCAAGATGAAGGAGGCCGGAATAAGTTCCGTCATGGAGCTGGCCACCGCAGTGCCAGAAGAGCTTGCCACGGACTTGGGCGGCTCGAAAGAGACCGCTGCCACCTTTATCATGGCAGCGCAAAAGTTGCTTAGGGAAAGCGGGATACTGGACAACGAGTTCACAACCGCGGACGTAGAGCTTGAGAAGAGAAAGTCCCTGCTTCGCTGCAGCACCGGAGCCAAGGCACTCGATGAGCTGTTGCTTGGCGGGATAGAGACACAGGCCATAACCGAATTCTACGGCGAATTTGGCAGTGGCAAGTCCCAGATATGTCACACTTTGTGTGTTACAGCCCAATTGCCGGTCGAAGAAGGCGGGCTTGACGGAGGGGTAATACTGATCGATACTGAAGGGACGTTCAGGCCTGAAAGGGTTGACCAGATAGCAAGGGCAAGGGGGCTAAACCCTGAAGAGATGCTGAAGAAGATAGCGATATGCAAGGCGTACAACAGCAGCCATCTTGAGCTGATAGTCAAGTCAATGGGCAAGTACATCGACGACTTTAAGGCCAAGATGATAATAATCGACAGCATCATTTCGCTCCATCGAGCGGAATTTGCTGGTAGGGGGACGCTTGCCGATAGGCAGCAGCGCCTCAATAGCATCATGCACAAGCTGGTAAGGATATCAGAGATCTATAATGTCGCAATAGTGGTCACGAACCAGGTGCAGTCCACGCCGGACACATTCTTTGGCGACCCAACCAAGCCTGCAGGCGGCAACGTGATAGGGCACGCGTCGACGTATAGGATATACCTGCGCAAGGCTGGCACTGACAGGATTGCCAAGATAATCGACTCGCCGTACCACCCGTACGACGACGTCAGGTTCACAGTGAACGAAAAGGGCATCGACGACACTGAGCAGGAAACGCCAAAAAAGAAATCGGCAGTAAAGGAAAAAGACTCTGACGAGTGAGGCTAGAGGTACTTTTTTTCTGCCTCTCTTAATTTTTCTACATCTCCGCAATTCTTGATCAATTGCGACAGCTTCCCCTGCGCCTTTCCGCTTTTTATCGCGTCTCTTGCAATTTCCACGCCTTCCTTCAGGTGCCGCGCAACCTTGCCGACTGCGAGTGCGGCCGAAGCATTGAGCACGACAATGTCTTCTTTTTCTTTCGGCGCCTTGCCGCATATTGCTTGAAGTGTGCTCTTGATGGATTCTTCCTTTGAATTTACAACCAGCTGCTCAGGCTTGGCTACCCGCATGCCGAGAACCCTTGGGTGCAAGCGTATCCTCTTTGTCTGCTGCCTGCTGCTGTCCACCCATACGATGTCGTTTTCGCACGTGTTTGAGAGCTCGTCAAAGCCATCTACAGCATGGACTATAATGGCTTCGCTGACATTGCCCTGACATACCTCGGCAAAGGTTTCGATGAGAGAAGGCTCATAAACGCCGATAACTTGGCCGGCCACGTTGGTGCACGGATTGCTCAGCGGCCCAGCCATGTTGAATACCGTCCTTATCCCTATGGCCTTTCTTGCATTTGCGACGCTCTTCATTGATGGGTGAAAGGCGGGTGCAAACAGAAAACCTATGCCGATGCTTTCGATGCACGATTGCACTCTTGATGGCGGAGTGTTCAA
The DNA here is from genome assembly GCA_946480575.1 of uncultured Nitrososphaera sp. The sequence continues at coordinate 23,057 of CAMLKF010000012.1, forward strand.
GTCAAGACCAATGTGCTCTAAAAAGTCTGCACTCCCGCAAACCCCTGATACTGACCTGTTGCCGTGCTTGGCCACCTGCGCGCCTGCTGCAGATGCCACCACTGCAGCAGCGGTGCTGATATTAAACGATCGTATAGAGTCGCCGCCAGTGCCGCATGTGTCTACCAGCGGACCCTGCACTTTCGGGGTTATCGTTGTCGCGTGCCTTTTGATCGAATTGAGGATGGAGATCATCTCGCCGGCGCTTTCGCCTTTCATCGCAAGGGCTACGAGAAAGGCCGCTATCGCCGAGTCAGAAACGGAACCGCCGAGGATTGCATCGAGTGCCTGGGAAATTTCGACGTTCGACAGGTTTGTTCTTGCGGCCAGCTTTCTTATTGCAGGTCGCAAGTCCGCCGGTGCGCTCATTTTTTCACCATTGAAAGAAAATTGGAAAGGATCCTGCGCCCTTCGCTTGTAAGAACCGATTCTGGGTGGAACTGGACGCCTTCAATAGGGTATTTCTTGTGCCTTATTCCCATTATCTCGCCGTCATCAAGCGCTCTTGCAGTGACTTCGAGACATCCAGGGATCTCGTTCTGGTCGGCAACAAGCGAGTGATAGCGCGTTGCCTTGAATGGGTTTGCAACACTCTCAAAGAGCCTGTCTTTTGCCGTAAATTGTATGGTGCTTGTCTTGCCGTGCTTGACCTTCTTAGCGTTTATCACTTTGCCTCCAAAGGCATGGACTATTCCTTGATGTCCTAGGCAGACGCCAAGTATTGGCGTCTTTGGTCCAAGCTCTGTAATGACGTCGGTGCACACCCCAAAGTACCTGCGGTCGGCTGGATGGCCGGGCCCAGGCGATATCACTATCCCATCAGGATTCATTGCCTCAATGTCTTCCAAGGTTATCTGGTTGTTTCTGACTACTATCGGCTCTGCCCCAAGCTCTCCTAGTATCTGGGCAATGTTGTAAACGAATGAGTCATAGTTGTCTATGACAAGTATTTTCATTGAAAATCCCTCCTTTGAGGGTAAAGATAATCAGCTAGAAGTAGCTGACCGGCCCCAAAAATGACCGCCTCTTTGCATTATGCTCCACAATTTTAAAGCTTACACTGTATTTAAATCTAGTGTAGCCGGCGCAAGTTACACAGAAAATTGTGTGCATAACGTATTTAATGCATAGATACTATTTGCAGCTTGCTCATTTCAGCAATAAGTGATTGGTTTTGATTAGAGTGTTCATAAACGGCTACGGAAACATAGGTCGGCGCCTTGCTACCGCGCTGTCCATGGATAAGGAAACCCAGTTCGTCGGCGTCGCAAAATACACGGTAGACGACAAGGTGAAGGAGGCGCTTGAAAACCGCTTTAATGTCTACGTGCCAGAAGAAATGATCAGCGCCTTCAAGGAAAAGGGGTATAGCGTGACTGGCTCTGTAAAGGACGCGGTCAAGCACAGCGAAATTGTAATCGACGCCGCCAAGGAGGGCAGGGGCTATGACAACAAGAAGTCGTTGTACGAGCCGATGAACAAGCCGGCGATATTTCAGGGCGGGGAGGATAGACACGGCGATCGGGCTGTTGCAGACATGATTCACAACTCGCGCGTAAATTACTCCAAGGCTGCGGGCAGAACCTATGTCATTCAGGGAAGTTGTAACGTCTCTGGCATGGGCAGAGTGATGCAGCCGCTGATTGAAAAATTTGGCGACAGGATAAGGCGCTACGATGTCGAGCTCGTGAGGAGGTGGGCCGACCTCGAGGACACTAAGGCAGTCAAGGATTCAATAGAATGGGACAGGAACCCGCATCACCAGGACGACGTCAAGGACTTTATTTCAAGCGCAAACCTCTACGTTGACGCCTTCAAGGTCCCATCAAGGATGATGCATCTGCACCAGATGTTTATTAGGTTCAGCGGCAAGGCTCCAACCAAGGACGAAATATTGGAATGCTTTCGCAACGAGTTTGGCGTCGCCATCATTAGCTCGGCAAACGGCACAGGAGACGTAAGGAAGAAGGCAATCGAGCTTGGCTTTGCGCACGGTGACACCAACATGGTGCACATTCACCAAGACATCCTGAGGGTTCAGGACGACACGGTCAAGATAGCGTACTCTGACGACCAGACGGGCATGGTGATACCAGAGAACCACATGCTCCTCCAATCGATGGTATTCAAGCGGCCAAGAGAAGAGGCGATGAAGAGGACTGACAGCCTCTTTCAGATGAGCAAGAAGCGCAGGATACTAGAAGAGGAGTTCAAATAAGCTTTACGCTGCAGATGCCCAAAATTCTCCTGTGAGTAGAATAGTAGGTCAAGACAGGCACGCCAATAGCAACAAGGCCAAGAGGTATCTGGTAGTTGGGCGTGAAGATAGATGCCGCCACGCCGGCGCTGCCAAACATGGTTGCAGAGTAAAATCCAAACGAAGAGCAGCTCACATACATATGCTTGAAGCCGTGCCCAAAGTCGATCCTGAAAAGAATGAATGATGCTTTGGAAACTTTTTCCTTGAACTTCTAAAGACGTATACACACTTTCATGCTTGCAATAATGCCCAGAAGAGCTGCTCTGACGCTGAACAGGATAAAGCCCGGCACTGTGTGTCTTCTGGAAGCGCGTAGTAAAAGTTAATGATTGGCACAGAGAACATCAACCCATCAAAGACGTTAAAGACGATCCAAGATGCAATAGCGACTGCGGCAGCCGGCGCCACGAAGATTTGTTTGAAAACACCATTTTAAGCGGAAGAGTGGAAAAGCCATGCTGCAGATCTTTTGTCAGTATTGCAAAATGAAAAGAGCCGCGATCCTACTATTATTCCTTCGGGCTCTATGTGCCATCTGCAGTAGGTAGAAATCTTGAAGAATCTTGCCCCTAGTGATAAAGCCTTGTATGCTCCATGCGGACCGTCTTGACGCTGGATTTTTGGATAAACCTAACGATATTCATGAGCTCCGGATCCTTCATTGCGCTTCTGGCTGCATGCTCTGGGTCTCCAATGCTTCTCCAGCGCACAATATCGATCCAGTTCAGGCCATTGGGGGCTCGGACAGCTCCCTGCTAACAAAGCCCTTTGCCTGGGGTGAAGAAGAATTGCACCGCGTCAGACGCCTTCGAAAAGGTCTTTTCGTCTATGCCTCTTGCCGCCCTGAACTGGACTATCTCGATCAAGTCGGCCATATGCTCTGGTGGGACATATGCCTGTTGAGGTATAAAAGAAGCAAGATGGATGTATCGGAGACTTTCATCCCTGAATAGTAGAAGAATTAAATAGCATCATTTGCCGTATTGTATTGCATGACACAAGTGCAGACAAATAAGGAATGCGCCCTGTGCGGCACCATGCTTCCGGTCGGAAGCGAAGTGAGCATATGCAGCGAATGCATGAAGTGCGCTGACTGCTGCGTCGGCCTTGAAAAGCTGAGGGACTAGCTACTCTACCATTTTTAGCGTGTCAGTTATCGTCACTATTCCAATGACGTTTCCCTTCTCGCTCACCAGTATGCACTTGGCAAACCTCACAAGCGGTATGAGCGCCTTAGCCGGCGTCGAGACCTCAACTATCGGAGGTGGCGGCTCCATAACATGAGCTACCTGCACGTTCCGAAGCTCCTTTTCGTCCTTCTCTACCATTATCTTGGCAAGGCCGTCCTCGGTCAGGATGCCCACGACTCTTGAAGTGTCAAAGACAGGTATCTGGCTGATTGAATTGTTGCGCATTATGTCTATCGCCTTGTGGAGCTTTTCGCCTCTTTGCACAGATATCAGATGACGGCTGCAGATGTCGCCGGCCTTCATCGAGGTGCGGCCCTCAAGCGAGCTGAGGATTTCAAAGATCTTTCTCGCAGTTTCATAGCTTGGTTTGCACCTGCCAGACTCTATCTGGTTTATCATTGAAGTGCTGACGCCTGTCATCGAGGCCAACTTCCTCTGAGTTATGCCGAGCCTTATTCTTGCCTGCTTGATGTATTCGAGCCGTGGGAGCATAGAAGTGGGATTCTACATTCTCGGCTCCGATACTTATAAACTTGGAGCGCCCCAAGCAGCTTGATAGCCTTATATTATGTGTGGGCGAATTTTTCTCGTTACATTACGCAATGGGCAGAGACAATAATGGTAGTGACGGCAAGTGGAACTCGGTCAAGCGGTACAAGCTGACCAAGATGATAAACGAACTGTCAAGTATATCCGGGCATGGCACCGAGCTTGTCACGGTATACGTGCCGCCAAAACGCCCGATTTTTGACGTTATCTCTCAGCTCCGCAACGAAGCGGGGACGGCTTCAAACATCAAGTCTGACCTGACGAGGAACCACGTACAGGACGCCCTGAGTACTACAATCGAGTACCTGAAAAGATACAAGAGCACGCCTGAAAACGGGATTGTCATATTCTGCGGGGCAATCCCTAATGATAAGGGCATCGGGAAGGAGAAGATAGAGATATACCCTGTCGATCCGCCAAAGCCGATACAAATCAGCCTGTATAGGTGTGACGACCACTTTTGGACAGACCACCTCAAGGAGATGATGAAGGACGACAAGGTGATAGGCATTTTATCAATCGACACTCAGGAAACTGGAATCGGGATACTTACTGGTGACAGGTGGGAAGTCGTTGACAGAATAACATCTGGCGTTGCTGGCAAGCACAGGCAGGGAGGCCAATCCGCAAGGAGGTTTGAGCGGCTCAGAGAAAATGAGCTGAACGAATACTACCACAGGGTAGCGGATCATGTCAAGCAGACCTTTATCGATCAGTACAATGTCAAGGGGATAATCGTTGGCGGACCGGGCCCAACAAAGGAGAACTTTTTGAAAGAAGAGTACCTTGACTACCGGCTCCAGAAAGGCATGATAGCAACGCTTGACACGTCGTATTCGGGCGAGGAGGGCGTGCGCGAGATTATTGAAAAGGCGCAAAATGAGGGCACCTTGGCGGAATACCGCGTGATGGAAGAAAAGCAGCTCATGAAAAAGTTCATGAGCGAAGTCCACTCTGGCAGGGGGCTTGGCATATACGGCACTAAAGAGGTAATTGACGCTGCCAGAGACGGCGTAGCAGACACGCTAATAGTCACGGATGATGTGACGTACGTCAAGCTAGAGTTCAAGTGCAAGTCATGCAAGACCGTGCAGGAAAAGGTAGTTGATAGGTCAGAGCTGATAGCCACCAAGCAGGAATACCTGTCAAAGCAGTGCCCGTCGTGCGGTGCGACTGACTATGAGGTAATAGAGAAGGATATTGTAGAGTACCTGGAAGAGCTGGCCACTATGAGTGGAAGCAAGCTCGAAGTCATTTCAGGCAAGACTGAGGAAGGGGCGCAACTGGCAAGCCTAGGCAGGATGGGCGCAATCCTCCGCTATAGAGTTATGTAGTGTTAGCAGGACTGCATGAGCATTCTTCAATATTTCTGAAGCAGCCTGTGCAGACTACAAAACTGTTGCAGCCCATGGGAGTGCACGCTTCAAATGTTTTTGCCTCCTTGCCGCAGTTGCATTTTTGCATGCAGGAACTGCGCTGGCTAAGCATATATCTAGCTTGCGTGTGTGCTTCAAGGAATTTCCCAGGCTTTTCTTCTATTCATGTTAATTACCATTCTGCTCCCGGCTCAGCATGGTCAAAGGAGAGGCAACTTTATAGCCGCCGCTATTATCGTTGGCCGTGCAATAGCGGGATCGCTATTTCTACTTTGGCCGGACATGATGTTCGGGATCAGCAGCTTTAACGCACAAAACACCGGCGGAGCTCCAAGAGCTGTAAGTGACTTTACTTTGGCGGTGTTACAGGGAATTCCACCAACGGGATGGGCGCACCCTACGGGCCATAGGTTGTTATGCTATCATGCGGCGAGACCTCTGCGCGGCTGCCATGTCTGGAAAAACATCCTGACTGGGAACTCGGGGGTTGACCTGTATCGAATAGTCTATCCTGTCGTTGCCGCCGTTGATGTTATCTACCCTCAATGTGTACTGGCCCTATTGCTCAAAGTCATAAACCTGCCTTGTAGTCGTCTGGTCCTAGCTCCTCGAGGAAGACACGAGCTGGCCGCCCCTCTACAGCATGTGTCATAAGTATTTCCCTCGACCGGTCTGTCCGTGATTGAGTCTTGAATATACACGTCAAAGGTCTTATCGATGTCGTCTGGCGTCCAAGAGAAATACACACGATATAGTTGCGGTCACGGCTAAGGCCACTCATTGAAACAAACCCCTTCCTCCTCTTCGGTCACAAAGCCTCGCTGTGCGTTTGCAGCAGGCGCTGCCTGCTTGGGCATTAGGCAGCAGGAGGCCAAGAATACTGTCGTCGTGATCAAACGAGCGTTAGTTTTCATATGTCCGTGTCTCAAGTCTTTGCGGTCATATAAGCATGTTATAGCAAAAAATTACTTCATTGCTGGCAAGGGCCGTTCACCACACATCTCCTGCATTGATAAACTGGTCAACTTTTCTCTGACAAGTAATAAATAAAGGTAGGCAAGTATCAGCACTTGAGAGAATGCCTACCGAGCTTAAAGTTCATCCGTCATTTTTCAAGGAATTTGCCACTAAAACATGGGTATCGCCAACAGAAATCGTCAAGGAACTCGTGGAAAACGCCTTTGACGAGGACGCGACAAGGGTGCTGGTCACAGTGCTCAGCAACGGCTCAATAGCCATCGAGGACGATGCGGGGATGGACCAGAACGGCATGGAGAAGTTCCTGCTTTTAGGTTCGCCCCACAAAAAGGTCGAGTCCATTTCGCCCAAGCTGAAAAGGATAAGGACAGGCAGATACGGCACCGGCAGGCTGTCGTTCCTGACCACGTTTGAAAGCATGAAGATAAGGACAAAGCGCGGCAGCTTTACAAAGTCGATAGCTATAGACGCGAACGTCCTTGACAAGCTGTTCACAGGCAATGCCAAGCTGGAAGAGCTGAAGGAGCCGGCGCTCAAGCGCGACGGCACCGAGCTCCTGGTGACTGGCAGCAAGTCGGCAGTCGACCTCTTCAAGGTCATGAAAGAGATTCGCAAGCTCGCCGTCCTGCGTCAGCCTATGTTTGAAGTGTACATCAAGTCAGCCGACAGGTTCAAGGAATGGAACTTTGACGGGACGCAGGTCATACGCGCGCCAGACATTCAAGGCCATAGGATACCTGTGAACCTTGATAATGGTAGGATCGTCGGCGAAATTGTGATAGCAAGGAGACCGCTCTCCGACGACGAGAGAGGAATCGCCGTCATGGTCGGGAGCCACATAGTGACTCGCAGCAACTTTGGCTTTGAGACCAAGCTCAACAGGGTGACAGGCTTTGTAAGGTGCGACAGCCTGACAACCAGATTTGCAGACAAGTCAGCGATAATCGAAGACGACGAATACGTCAAGTTCAACCAGCTCATGAAGACCTTTGTCATCGACACGGTCATCCCAAGCCTCACAGAGTATGAGGATGTTCTGATTACACGCGAAGAGTCCAAGATATACCGCGAAATTGATAAGGTCCTCGGGCAGGCCATGATGGACACACTCGAGATGCAGGAAGAGGTACAAGGGTATGAACTGGTGGAAGTAAAAGAGCCTGTAAGGGCTTCATCCAAAGAAGAGGAGAAGCACGAGTACCACAAGGCGCACCAACACGCAGGCCACCAGATTCAGGATTACGAAGAGGTCAAGCCACTCTCTCCAGAGAGCTCCGGCATGGCTGCCAAGGCGGACCATGCGGGACAGCATGCAGTCGGCGAGGCAGCGGGCGGTAAGCAGCCCGGCGAGGTGGTTGAAGTGGTGGACGAGCTGCAAACTGATGGCACCATCATCAGGACAAGGAAGGTAAGAAGGCCAATAATGAAAAAGACGTTCGCGCTCAAGAGGATTGGGTACAAGGTCATACCGTACGAAGACGAAAGCGATTCCCGGTATAGTTTCACTACTGAAAACATCGTGTTCGTGAACAAGGCCAACCCAACTTACCGCGCCGAAGTGACAAGAGGGGACGAGTTCTTGCTCAGGCACGTAATCAGCATTGTAGCCGAGGCAGTGGCTCAGACAAAGCACCCTGAGGGCAAAGAAGCGCTGGAGCTTCAGAACAGGCTCGTGGCCGAAGCGATAAGGATACACGACACCAACGTGATGAAGCGCTAGGTCATCGCTTGACCATCCTTTCTTCTTTCCAATAGAAACGACTAAATCTAACTGACATCGCGTTGTATATCATGGCATTTGAATTCATGCCGGGCGCGACGGTAGTTGGCATTTCCTACAATAATGGCGTTATCCTTGCCGCAGAAAAGAGGGTGTCGTTTGGCAACTTTGTAGTCAATAAGAACATCAAAAAGACTTTCTCTGTCACCGACCAAGTTGGCGCAGCTTGCGCCGGTATGGTGGCCGACATGCAGATCCTTGTTAGGCAGGTTGAGGCTCTTTCCAAGATCCGCCGGCTTGAGACAAGGCGCAGCGTCCCTCCGAACTCTGTGGCAAAGCTGATGTCAGTCATTATGTTTGAGCGCAGGTACTTTCCACTTTTGACGCAGGTCATTGTAGGCGGAATCGATGCCAAGCCCGAGATCTATACTCTGGATCCGCTGGGCTCGGTGCTTCCAGACGACTATGCTGCAGTTGGGACAGGCGCAGAGATGGCGCTTGGTATCATGGACGCCGAATACAAGCCCGACATGTCTGAAGAAAAGGCCAAGGAACTGGCTGTCCGCGCCATAAAGTCTGCTATTCAGCGCGACGCGGCAAGTGGAGATGGCATCGACGTATTGTTAGTGACAAAGAACGGCCACAGGGAAGAAACCATCCCGCTCAGAAACGCTTAGATCTGCTTGAAGGCTTCCCACATTTTGTCGCTGATGTAGTGCAGGTTCTCGACTACGTAGCCCTTTGCCATCGCCTTTGCCGCTTCGCTGTCTTCAAGCGCAACCCCTACAGCAATTACTTTGCCGTGCGTCTGGTCCTTGACGACGATAATGTCGCCCTTTTTGAAAGAATCAAAATTTGTTATCCCCGGCCTCATCACCTTGGCGCCATTGCACACGAATTTCACCGCGCCCATGTCAACTGTCACGGAAGGGAAGCGCTGGAGCATTTCTGGCTTGCCAAGGAACGGCACTATTATGCTGTCGCCTATCTGAACGGCAGCCATTTCGTCAGCAATCAGAAGCCGCCTGCCTTCCTCGACTTCGTAAGCCTTGATGCTTTTTACCTTTGGGAAGGTGCCTTGCGGCCACGCCGACCCGAGCCTGTCCAAAAGCTCCGAGGTCTCCCTTTTTGAAAGCATGAGCGTTTTCACACGTTGATCAAGGCATGATGTGTGCATTGATATAATTTATTTCATTAGCGTGACAGACTTCCCACACGAAAGTTCCGATACTAGCTGGTATTGGTATGAATTATTGCTTGCCAGGACCTAGGCAGTATTCCCCAGCGACCTCAAATATCTCGGCAGGCCTCCTGGAGCATTGGCTGCAATTTCTTATGTTTTCTTGTTGGATGTGCCTAAAATCTGTGTGAAAATCTTACAGAAGCTTCATACAATATTGGATATTTATGTTATTTTTGTTCAACTTACAGGGCTTCGCGTCCCAGCCTTCATTTTTCGATAGCGGAATATGGCTACCAATCTTTGCGATGAATATGACACTTCATGACCGATTAGCTCTGCAGTCTCTTAACCATTACTGCGTCAGAGGACAGGACTGCAAAAACTATCCGTCAGAAAAGCGCCCTCTCAGGTAGAGAGGCCCCTTTACCAAATCTCTTGCTCGGTCTGACGCAATGTGGCTCTCCCTGAGTAATTCTGCGTCAGCTCCAAAAGCTTGCTTATGTCCCAATGCATCTGGGCCAAGCTAAGCTTGTATTGCGGCGCTGTCATGCAAGGTAAGTCAGCAATGCAGATATGAAAATATAGGTGTTTTAGAGAAAAATAATAGAGGCTAAAAATCCCGTACAGCTATTGCTCGAAAATCATGTCCCTTATCTCTATCAGGTCACGCAGCACCGCGCTTGCAGTTTCCATGCCACCTGCGCCTCTGCCTATGATGGTCTGCTGACCAGAGTGTTCAGAAGAGAACGTCACGGCATTGAGTGTGCCGTTAACACATATCGGGTCCTTCTTCGCAACCTCTGTTGGCGCCACGTCAAGGCGCTTGCTGTCGCACGCTGCTATCAGCTTGATGGCGTTACCGCGCTCGGCTGCCTTTTTCACGTCAGACGCAGTCACATTGCTGATGCCGGTCCGCTTGACGTCTTTCATCGTGACTTTCATGCCCATAACCCAGTTAGCCATTATCACAAGCTTGGCGGCCGCGTCATAGCCGTCTGTGTCAAGCGACGGGTTGGCCTCTGCGTACCCCTTTTGCTTGGCATCTTCCATCGCGCCTGCGTAGGTCAGGCCTTCTTCCATCCTGCTCAGGATATAATTGGTGGTGCCGTTCAGTATGCCTTGGAAGAAAATTATCCTGTCGCCTTTGAGGCAGCGCTTTGCAAATTCGAGGATTGGAGTTCCGCCTCCAACAGTGCCACTGAACCGGAACATGACGCCATTGTAGTTTGCAAGCTCTATCAATGAGGGAAATGCTAGGGCAAGCGGACCCTTGTTCACACTAATGACATGCTTGCCGGCTCTCATTGCAGTAATGACATGCGAAGTCCCTGGCTCGCCTGTAGTCAGGTTAGTCGGCGTGCACTCGAGCACTACCTCCGCGTCAACATTTTCAATGACCTGCAGCGGGTCGAACTTTGCACTGATCTTTTCATACGCGGCCACCGTGCCTTTTGCTTTTTTTGCCTCAAGCAGACGCTGGAGGTCAAGACCCGCAGGGGCTACCGCCGAGCCCCTGTTGTCGACGCAGGCAACTATACGGGGCTTGACGCCGTGCTGGCTGTACAGGTCAGCAGAACGAGACAGAAGCAGCTTGGCAAAGCTCTGCCCTACCACCCCAAACCCGACGACTATTACCCGCAACCCAGATACTCCTCTACTGGTTTAACGAGCAGATTTATAAAACTATAAAACTGTAAGCGAGATACCTCCCACGACTACTCCCAGGACGATCCCGGCTCCTGACCGACCTCCTTGTGTAAGAATGATGGTTCACAACAAGCCCATAGTTTAGCATTGACTCAAAGAGGTCTCTCCCCGCGTATCCCACTGTACATGTATCAGGATATATCGCTCATGAGATCCTGCATGAGATGGTTTGCACCAGCAGCGGCGGCGGCCTACATCCCCCTCTTTTCCTTCATATACATATAAAACCGTCATCATTGCGCTCATCCAATTATGGTTAGCTTCTTGAGATGCCCGTATTTTCTGAGGCGAGGGACATCGAAGGGATATGCCTATGGCCCGATTTCTTCATGTACCAACAGCACGGCTGGACATCCAACGACAAATGGCAAAGATGTGTCAACAGGATAAAAGACAAGTCTGAATGGTGTAGACGAACTAGAAAAAGGAAAAGCTATCCAAGTTATAGAACTTCTTAAGATAATAAATCCGTATTTCTTTTCCATATATGCCTTCCATTTGTCTGTTTAACTGTTGTGCAATGCTTGTGCAAATCAGTCAAAAACCACTCCTGCACGCTTGCAAGACCACTTCATCATATAGAAGAACTGCATGAGTACAGACTATTATGATATGTCAGTTGCACAGCCATTGCAAGCTTGCAACCTATTTCATTGCACAACTTTTTTTACTCCTTTACTTTCGTGTTAAACATGACAGAACAATTTCCTGTTAAACGCCGTTTAACACGAGTATTCACTAACTTTAAACCCTCCCCCCTATCGATAGAAAAATCGATTAAAAACGATGTCTGACGATTCAAAACAACAACTTGACAAAACAAAGATCATAGGGTTCAGAGTAACTGAAGAAGAACTTCAGAATATTATAATACCTACAATGCAGGAAAGTTACCAGCTGGATGTTGTCAAACATGATACCATCTCTTCGTTCGTAGGGTTCTGCATCAATTTTTGGATAGGCCACTACAGGCTAAAGAAGCAACAGTCTGGAATGACGCAGCAAGAGATAGCCGCTGAGAAGGAGCAGGCGTACGAGAAGAACTCTACAGCATGAGAGATAGAGAACGCATCCTATGCCACGACGGAGCTTAATTGCTTCTGGTCTTCGCTTCTTGTAATATATCGCTTTTAGAACGTGTACTTCAACTGTTTATCGGTCATAATTCCCCGTCCAATGAAAGCGGTTATTTGAAAGACTATCCACAGTCGAGGCAGTGGCCGGAGTTGTTGGAACTCAGATAATAATAACCGTCTTGAATTCGTGGAAGGAATAATAAACAGGTGTGGCTTGCGGCTGTGTCCGGAAGCCAATAAGCTACGAAGCCCTTTCATCTGTCTACTATGCCATAGATAGTTTCTCCTCGGAGCGTCCTGAAAGTATCGTTGCCATTGGACGAGGTTTCTTCGTCAGTATCCACGCCTACTGACAGCACGTCGCCGTTCATGGTGACTATGATTGGCACTGATTGGATCGTCTCTGTATTGTCTATCAGAAGGTCTGCGCGCAGTGAATATGATCTGGCACCGCCATCAGTGGCGTTGCTTTCGGACGTCCCCGGCAAATTCTCTATGAAAACATTATGAAGGTCGCTCCCGTTGGTTGTTCCCATGGAAAAGTTGGCAACAAACCTCTGCGCTTCGCTTTCGTTAACCACCAGGCGCCACCTTCCCCCCAGAACATAATTACCCAGCTCGGTCTCATTATCATCTTCGTCTTCGGCAATTATCATGCTCCCGACAAACCCTCTTAGGAGAAAGTTGTCGCCAGTGCCGCCGGTTGTTGTTTCTGGTGGCGATGGTGACGGTGGTGATGTTGTTGCACTGTCTTCGTCGGGGATGACGAATTGCGCAGAGACAATAGGTATGCCATTATTTGTGCTGGACAAAAATAATGATAGCGAAGCTCCAATGGCAATGGCGGCCATTGCCAGACAGCGTC
>CAMLKF010000013.1 GCA_946480575.1 uncultured Nitrososphaera sp.
GGCAATGAGGTAGCCGAATATGGGCGGCTGCCTCAGCCTGACTGCTATTTCTTCAAAGAGCTTGGCGGAGAGCATGAGGAATGCGATATCAATTATGCCCTTAAAGCCTGCCAATGTGCGATATGGAAACTGAGCCTAGATTAATTTTGAGTAAGTATCTTGCGTAATATTATTCATACGCGACGCTCAGGCCATACGAATTGCTAAAGATCTCTGGCCTTTTACTTGGTGTTCCCTTGAGTGCGACGAGTATCTTTTCGTTCTGCGGATCGACTGTGACCCGCATTCGCGCAAAAGAATCGACAGAGTGCTGGAACTCTATTGGAACAGCAGAGCCCTTGAGCGACTCTGGGATGCTGGGCTCAAACTGGATCCTGTTGACTACCATGTTAGCCTTCATGCCAAGCATCATCTCTCGGAGCGCATAGACGTACATGCCGACTGACCATGCCTGCAGTATGCATGAGTTGAACGGCTCCGGCCTGTCTCCCCTGTACGTTTCGGCAAACATACCGTTTTCCATGATTATCCTTTCTGCCATCGACTCTAGGTAGCCAAGCGACTGCTCCTTCCGGCCAAACTCGATCTCGCATGCGGCAGCCCACCCTGTGACAAGCGGCCATACCGCCCCGTCATGATACAGCGCAGGGTTGTACCGTGAGTCTAAGCTGCTGAGCGTCCTGACGCCCCAAGGCGTTGTCATGTCCTGCATCTCGATCCTTTCAAGCACTGACCCGGCCTTGTCCCTGTCCCTAACTGCGCCGGTGAGAAGCAACACGAGCGCGTTAGGTCGGATGCTTGGGTCCTTTGAGCCGTCCTTTCTTATCGTGTCGTAGTAAAATCCCAACGCAGGGTTCCAGTACTCATAATCGATTTTTTCCCTGAGCTGCTTGGCTCTATCGCTCCACTTGTCTTGATTTGCGCTGTCGCCAACGATTGCAGCAAGCTCGCTTCCGATCTTCAGGCTTTCATAGAAAAGGGCCTGGATGTCGTTTGCGCTCTTGCGCCTGTCAATGTGATCCATCCAAGTGGAATCCTGTATCGGGAGCTTCTCTGCGACGCCGGTGAACCCGTGCTCGACCAGTCCGTCGCCGTCCACGTCCTTGTGCATGCCCCAGTCGACTAGGTCCACGATTGACTCCCAGCGCTTCTTGAGGTACGCGACATCTCCTGTGCCAAGCACGTACTCCTTGAGCGCCCACGGGAAGAGAAACGTCGAGTCGGCTGATCCATAGGTCGCGGCATGGAGGAATGCCTTGCCGCTGATTATCATCGGAAGCTCGCCCTTGACCGTGCCGGCCACTGATTTCTTTGCCTGGTGCTTTAGGAAATTGTCAATCGTCGCAGCCGCAAAGCGGTAGGTGCCAATGGCAAGGTAGCCGCGCAGCGTCCAGCCCGTGTCCCTTGCCCAGTAGTTTGGAAAGCGCGGGAGGCCGGCGCATATTCCCTCTCCAAGCCCGTCGTACTCTGTCTGAAGATACCGCAAGCACGTCTTTGCCTTATCGTACGCGGCGACTAGCTTTGCTATCGCAGAGTTTTGCTTCTGAGAGGACGACGACCTTATGTTAAGAGCGGAGGACGAAAATTCTTTGAACCCGTTCTCAGTCTCTTCGACAAGCTGCCCGTAGTTGTCCCTCATCTCCAGGTACTCTTTTAGACAGTTCTCCTGACCGGTAAAGCTGCCGGTCCCGACGAGTGCAAGCTTGACTGTCTTGCCCGTCTCGATTTCAACGTCGTATGACAATTCCAGATCGTTGTCAAACGAGTCCGTCAGCACCTTGCCCGGCTTCAGACTCTTTGGGGCGACTCCTATCGTGCCGAAATACTGCACGCCGCCTGGTCGGGTGCTTACTTGCAGGCAGTTGTGCCTTGTGTTGAATCGGGAAGTGATGCTCTGCGAGACGGCTGCCAGGCCGTAGCTGGTGATGTCGCCGTTTATCATGAAGTGTATGCGGATCTTGCGCCTTGACGGCTTGGCCTTTCGTCCAGCAAGGCTCCGAAATCCGTTCAGCAGGCTCAGGTCCAGGGCCATTATGAACCCCCTGTGCTCAAATGGGACGAGCAGCTTTCTCTTTACTTCAAGTCCAGCCAGCTCGTGCTTTGTCTGGAGGATGCCGTTTTCGTGCCTTGACGAGACTACAAAGTTTGGCAGCCTCTTGCGCACACCAGCATCCATCGATATCTCTACTATTATGCGGCCAAACGCCCTTGCGGGCGGGACGTACAGCCCTCCGTTGTCGTACCTTACGCCCATCCAAGTCCAGTTGGCCGAAAGGGCGCCACCTGACGAGCAGACGATGTATGCCTTCTTGCCCGAGAGCACCAGCGGAGTGGTAAAGTTCTTGAAGATAGTGGCGTTCTCGCCTGACTCCGTGGTTGACTCGTCGTCCGACGGCAGCTCGGGGACAAACACCTCGCCGCTCTGGCGGCCCGCGTAATCCATGAATGTGAACGGGATCATTATCTGCTCAAAGCCTTCCATCTTACTCACGATCACGATCTTGTGCCTCTTTGTGTCCAACCCGCCTTCCTTTATCACCAGAAACCGCGCGGATTGAAAGGGCTTGAACGGGATCGGCCTGTTCTCTGACAGCGTGGCCGCGTTCACAACATCTTCTGATGTTGCGATGAAAACCGACGTCTTTGGGACAGGGAATTCGTCAACGTAGACGTCAAGGGAGATTATGTTTCCCCCAAGCGGCACCGGGGGGTTCAGTAGCGAGAAAATGAACCCTTGGTACTTTTTCCCGCCTTTTACTACGGTCACGTTCTGCAGGCTGCCCCTGACGTATGAAAGAACAGTATGGATGCTGTCGAGCGTTCTGGTTATTTCATATGCACCTTTTAGTGTACTGGTCCGCTGCAAATGAGCGGAATTTCACAGTGATATCTTTAGCCCATCCATTTTAAAGACTTTTGTAGGTCGTTCCCAATGACCTACTTATCAAAATATTTTATATAATCAGCTTTTACTGCGTACATGAAACTCGATTTTCCAAGGTATAAGGTGCGCCTCGGCGCTGTCAGGACCCGTGCTGTACAGCGAATCTATGAACTCGACTCTGGAAAATCAAAAGGGTTCCTTACTTTCCATCAGACGATAAAATAGTTCGACTCTAACGAAATTTCAAACATCCTTCACGACCCTGCCATCATAATTCCGATCAAGCACGAAAAGCTAAAGCTGTTGGAAGGCATGCCCAGCGGCATACCAAATGAGTGCCTCGTGATAACAGTGTCCAACAGCTCCGGGTCCCGATCCACAGGTTTGCGATGGAGGTCGAGGCTGTCAGGCAGCTTGGCAGATTCATGGACAAGCGCATGATCATAGTGCACCAGCAGGACTCGGGGTTTGCAGAGGTCTTAAAAAAAGTTGGGTACACCTGATCCTCGACTTTGAGGAAGGCATCACGGCCTGCAAGGTAGAAGGCATGGTTATGGGCCTCCTAATAGCCAAGGTGTACCACAAGGACTATCTTGCCTTTATAGACGGTGACAATTACGTGCCAGGCGCGCGAATGAGTACGTCAAGATATTTGCAGCTGGCTTTGGCATGTCAAAAACACGCTACTGCAACGTGAGGGTGTCGTGGGTCCAAGCCCAAGGTCAGGACCAAGTCGCTCCAGTTCTCAAAGTTGGGAAGCGTGTCAGAGACAGCAAACAAGAACGTGGATTCGCTGCTGTCAAGCATTACCGGTTTTGAAACAGAAGTCATCAAGACCGGGTACTCGGGCGAACATGTGCTGTCGACGCCCGTCACAGAGTGTCTGCACTATTCTACCGGTCACTCTATAGAGCACTACGAGTTCATTGAGATATTTGAAAAGTTTGGCGGGCTCGTGCCTTCCGAACACCTCCAGATAATGGAAAGAGTGGAGTCGAGATATTCTAGATCGAAACCAGAAACCCTTATTTTCACGAAGACAAAGGCTCGGACTATCTGAAGAAAATGCTCGACGCGTCGCTTGCGGCAATAGTGGGAAGCAAGATCTACCCCGATGACCTAAAGGAGAGCCTTGAGGAATAAGAATTCCAGTAAGGAAGGCAAGAAATGCCATGTGATGGAGCCGATAAATACCATCAACATAGACGAGTTTGAAAAAGGTACAAAGGAAAAGACAATCACCCTGATGAGGTTTGGCGGCCTCAGGTAGATTTCTTCCTTTTTCTCCTTCTCGCAGACTTTGTCCGCGTGCTCTTAACAAGAGGATGGATGCTGTGCACCCTGTCAAGGTCGCCAAGCCCGTGGCTATAGAGCTCCCAGCTATTGGACCTGCCAAACAGGTTGTCAAGGTTTGCCGACGCGGCCAACGAGAACCTGTTTATTGCGATGTGAAGGGTCTCGTGGCTCAGAAGTGACATGACCACTTCTGCTATTCTTCCCTCGCGGTGGTACTCGCGCCATGAGCTATAGTTTGCAATGAACACGCGCGTCTGACCGTAGTAGGGCACAAACATCAGCCCACGTTTTCCAACCCCGCCCCGAAACCGCAGATCGGCAACCAAATTTTTCTCCACCAGGAAGTGCGCACGTAACTCGTGCAAAATCGACTGATTAACCTTGTCTAACAAAAATTCTCAAGATATATGCGCGGTTCTGGTAAAATAACCAAGTGGCACTCCCTTTCTGTTGAAAAGGTTACTTGAGAGAATCGAGGATCGTCAGGGTTTTTCATGGTTTGCAGCTGCAAATTTTTATGAGCAAGCACTCCCTCTCTCCCCTGAAGGTGTTCCATCCCTTAAAACCAACCGGCAGGCTATTGCTTTCGTGGTCGAACAAAAGCTAAGATCGGAAAACGCAATGGCAGCAAGTACTCCTGCTGCACAAGAAAATCAGGAGCAGGTTCGCTTTTTAGAGCAGGAGATCGAGTGCCCGCGCTGCCATGACAGCATGACGCTCTGCTCTGACTTTGACAACCTGTACTACATATGCGAAGAGTGCGACTTTTGCCTCTATACCATAAAGAAATAAAGCGCGGCTGGTGCGGAAATATCGATTGATAGCAAACCGCAAGGAGCTGGAGAAGTTCCATGAGCGCAGGTCCGCGCAGCTGGTCCTTGCTGCGCTTGAAGCTGCGCTTGCTAGCGTCGAGGCTTCGGCACTTGTAAGGCGCGCCGTCAGCTTCGATGGCAAAGAGTTGTCCGTGCGCGACACCAATGGCAAGACAGTTGGGTTGTCTGAATTTGATCGCATCTATGTTGTCGGCGCAGGCAAGGCAACGGCAATGATGTCCGATGCCCTCTGCTTCATTCTAAAAGACAGAGTTGCAGGAGGAGCGATAACTGTTCCGTACGGCATTAAGGCAGAAAACAAAATGATCTCGGTAACCGAAGCGTCGCACCCTGTGCCGGACAAAGCCGGAGTTGAAGGCACGGAAAGGATTCTGAAGGTGTTAAAGAAAGCTAGACAGGGTGACCTTGTTTTTGTCTTGCTCTCTGGCGGCGGCTCGGCGCTCATGCCGCTGCCTGTGCCCGGCATTTCTCTGCGGGACAAGCAGAGGGTCACCGGCTCTCTCCTGCGATCCGGCGCCTCGATTCACGAGATGAATGCAGTCCGCAAGCACCTGTCGGCGATCAAGGGAGGTCAGCTGTTACGGCATATTGACAGATCGTGCACCGTCGTATCACTTGTCCTGTCCGACGTGATAGGCGACGACTTAGGAGTAATCGCTTCTGGTCCGACGTTTCCTGACAGTTCCACCTTTGGAGACGCTCTGAAAATTATCAAAAAGTACCGCATTGCGAGGGCCTCAGACCCGGCTGCAAAATACATCGCAAAAGGAGCCGCCGGTGAAGTGAAGGACACGCCAAAACAGGATGACCCGGTCTTTATCAGCGTCCACAACATGTTGATAGGCAGCAATTTAATTGCGTGTGAAAGTGCGGTGGACTACCTGAAGGGGCAGGGCTTGCGAGCAGTGAATCTAGGCTCCAAGTTTGACGGCGAAGCACAGGATTTTGGCAGGTTTCTGGCGCGGGTTGCATCCGGCCTTGGCAGGACATCTCTGCCCTTTGCTGTGGTGGCAGGGGGTGAAACTACTGTCAGGCTTGGCAGATCGTCGAAGGGAAGAGGAGGCAGAAACCAAGAGGCCGCCCTGGCATGCGCAATAGAGCTGCATGATGAAGTCGTAGCGGCCTTCATGGGAACGGACGGCATAGACGGCAACTCTGACGCTGCAGGCGCGCTGGTGTCACAAAAGACGGCCTTGCTTGCAAAGAAGGGCAAGATTGACCTGCGAAAGCACCTCGCAAGGCATGATAGCTACCATGCACTCAAAAAACTAAACTCTCTTATTTTCACAGGGAGGACCGGCACCAACGTGAACGACATTGCGATAATATGTGTCGGCATTCCTACAACAAATGACGTGTCGATAAAAATGATTCCGATCGGTTGATGACCAAAATTGAAAGAAGAGGCACCTTCCTCCAAAGGCAATATTAAAGCTCCTTTCCTCAAGGATCGCTGCCTACTGCATTTTTTTCTCTCATACCAGCGCCATCGCGTGAACAAAGAACAATATGTTTTTGAAATCATCAGCTGCTAACTTCCGCTGAGCGCATCTTGGACACACCGCAAGCACCTTTTTGTTTTGTCTCGATAGCCGTTGAGCAGGCATGACAAGTTCCACCCAATAATATACATCCTCGACTAAATTTTGAAGATAAAGTTTACGACGGCTATAGGCCGCCGTCTTCTCGAATAATAGAACACGAAGATGATATAATAACAAATTACAGTAAATTCTTGTTTAAGAATATCAACGCCATACTAATCGCTGGTGACTCATTCGTTCAATTATTGATGTACTTTTCTTATGTTTCTTCTGTAATCGATGGCTTTGGCCTTTCTTTTCCTCGCATCGGTTCTCTAAGATGGACTTGCACATGTTCCATCAAAATGTATTCATCGGCTAGCGATTCACCACATATTTTGCATTTCCAGCGGGAAGATGGTGGTGATGACGGCAACTTATCAGATGTAGATTACATTGAATTTACCTCTTTCTTGACCTTTTGAATAATATTGCTACTGCAATTGCAATCTAATCGTCAGATAAATGACTAATAATGTAAAGAGCTGGGGTGAGGTCATCAGCCACCCTCATTGGCGCACTACAAGCCCGAAAGCCGCTCTGGAAGAAGGCGGCGAGTAGGGCTTGGTATATATTAAATAGAAAATCAACATTTCTCTGGCATGAGCAATATTGTTGTTGTTCTTGCCTTGTCTGCGGTGGGGCTTCTTGCAAGTGGCGGCGCTGTGCTGTCGTTGAAATTTAGACTACATGAGTATGTTGTGATTCGTGAATAAATAAACTAGTACCTGACATGAATGTCGCCAGACACAACGCTCACGTCGCCGCTGCTGTTTGTGTGAATCAAGAGCGACCCATCCTCGTTGACATCTGCTGCAACGCCCTGATGAATCGTCCTGCCATTTTGCATTACTGCAACTCTGTGGCCCAGCATGTCAGAATTTTTCTTCCACGCTTGTATGATAGCCCTGGTGCCCTTCTGCTCAAGCTCCAGATAATAGCTTTCAATTTTTTCAAGCACCAGCGTTGCAAGTTGAAGCCTATTTGCGTCACGCCCAAGTTCATCCCTTATCGACGTTATCTGCTGTAATAACTTGCTTCCAAGGCGGGACGCGATTGCAGACGAGTCAACGTTTGCGTTTACTCCGATGCCGATTACCGCGTAATTGATCTGCTGTGCCTCCGCGCTAACGTTCAGCAGGATGCCTGCCACCTTCTTGCCGGCAATCATGACGTCGTTTGGCCATTTCAGCCGCGCGTCAAGCTTAGTGCCCTCCCTGATCGCAGCGCACACTGCAAGCGCTGCTACGAATGGCAGGAGGGTAATCCCGGAGACAGGTATGCGCGGCTTCAAGACTACAGAAAGCCAGAGACCGCCTTTTGGAGAGAGCCACTTTCTTTTCAGCCTGCCCCTTCCGCTCTCTTGCTGCTCCGCTATCACTACCGCGCCATGCGAGCTTTGGTCTTTTTCCGCCAGTGCCATCGCAAGGCTCTGCGTTGAATCAGCAACCTCCCGGTAAATGACGCGCTTGCCAACAAACGACGTTGTGAGCATCCTAGTAAGCTCCCAAGGGAGTGGCAAATCTGTCTGGCCTGCCAGCCGGTAGCCTGTCCCGTGCAGTGACTCTATTGCATAGCCGTACTTGCGCAGCCTCCTTATCTGCTTCCACACCGCGCTGCCGGAAATCCCAACCTTTTCCGCAATATCCTGCCCCGATATGTAGCCGGGCTCTGACCTAAGGATCGAAAGAAACTGTTCTGGCCTGCTGCTCGTTCTTGGCATTGGTTAGATGCACACACTTAGTCGCCGCGGCAGGTAATAAATTCGCAGCTGTAACGGGTTTATAACAAACTAATTTCACAGGCATGTCTGCTAACTTGATTCGCTCACGATTTATATCATTGCGGTTTTTCTCAACGTGCGAAGAACCGCAGCCGGCCCGACATAATCGCGATTATCCTCGAAACTGCAAACGTCGGCATCACAAGACCGGGGTTTTGACGAGCCAACCTGACAAGCGGCCAGTTGAGGCAGTACCTCAACATACTGGTTGACAAAAAGCTTATAGCAGAGTTGGCAGAGGAGGAAAGGAGGCACATCGCCTACAGGACCACAGAAAAGGGCATGCGATACCTTGCCGTGCACTTGGCTCTTAAGAGCATCACAGTCTTTTCGCAGGAAGGCTAGTTGGCCAGCTAGGGCTGCATTACTGCCATATACTACTTTTGTTGTTTGTTCCACTTGTAATAAACGGTTCCGCCGCGGCACGTAGCGTAAATGTCTGACCTGCCCTCCTTGAGCGAGCTTGCCACTTCGAGCTCTGCCAGCAGCCGCTCTATCTCCTTATCCTTCTTTTTTGAAGCAAGCAGGTTCAGGATCTCCTCCCGGGAATACATCATAGAAGGATCCTTGCGCAGGATGCCTTCAATGTCGCGCACAAGGGGGCCTGTCATGTTATCTCATCTCACTTCTTTTTCCTCGCAGACACTATCGAAAGAACGTCGCGGTCCTTTAGCTGGTAGTTGGTTGGCAGTCGCAGGCCGTTACGCCCGTCTAGCGCGTAGATCATGCCCTTTGCCAGCTCGCTGTGTATCTCCCTTGCAAGTTCCTCGACGGTAGAGCCTGACCTCATCAGGTGGACGTCTGGCAGCACATTGCCGTGCTTGTCCGAGAACTTTTGCACGTCAGCAACTGGATAGATGGCGTTCATCTTTAGCAGCTTGAAAACTGCCACATTTATTGCAAATTGGACGCCCGTTCGCATGTATTCGCCCAGGATGTCTTTTCTGATGAAGTTAAGCGCCCACTTTTGCTTGTCGTTGAGCTTTGTCTGGTCGTTTATTTCAAAGCGCTCGTCGCCGGGGATGTAGCGTATCACCCCGCGGGTTTCCGCGCGTCTGAGTGTAAGCTCGGCGTCCGCGCTAGCCGGCACCACGATTATGTCTTTGTATTCCTCCCGGAGACGGTTGAAGTTCTCAGTAGCAGTCGGCAGGTCGACCTTGTTTGCGACTATCAGCGTCGGCTTTGAGATATCGCGCAGGCTCCAGCAAAAATCCTTACTCTCCTGCGGGCCAAAGTCATCAAATTTCGTTTCTGCCACGTTATTCTCCGCAAGGGCAAGCTTGACGTGGTCCTCGCGCACTCCGATGCCTCTGAACACTTCGGTTATCGCAAGTATCCTGTCCATGCCGCCGCCAGTCGCCCGCGATATCTTGTCCCGGTTTGCCTCGAACAGCTTCACGTACCACATGACAAGCTCCTCTTCAATGTCTGCAATGTCCGCCACAGGATCGCCTGTGCCCGGCTCAGCTATCCTTCCAGACGCGTCGATGCTGCCAGACGCGTCAACGACATGGAGCAGCGCGTCTGACTGCGACGCTATCGAGAGGAACTGGTTGCCAAGGCCCTTGCCCTCCCACGCGCCCTTGATAAGTCCTGGAAGGTCGACAAGCTCGATAGGGATAAAGCGCCAGCCGTCAACGCAGCGCGAGTTCCTGGGCTGGTCCTGCACCTTAAGCTCGCGGTGGACGCACAGCGTGATTGCGTGGGCGTTGCCTATAGCTGGCTGCTTTGTGGTGAATGGGTAATTGGAAATCTCGGCCGATGATAAGGTAGCAGAGTTGAAGAATGTAGTCTTGCCTGTATTCGTCTTGCCAATAAGGCCGATCTTGATCATGGATGGATCTGCATCTCCATTGTTGTTATTTATATATACTCTGGATCAGTGCACGTGGTGGCACGCTATGGCGAGGTAGCCGACCAGCCCTGCAAAAGCTCCGAGCATTGACAGATGGGCTGCAAATACGAGCCTGTCCGCAACTGACCTTTTCTTCTGCCGCAATACTGGAGTGACTATCTTCTGCTGCATATGCATAATAATAATGGAGTTGCTGACGAATAAGAATTGCTGTTACCACACAAATTTTCTTCTGCAACTCTTACATAGCTTTGATTCGAGACCAACCTACATGGGACTCGTGGAACTGTTTCAGGGGATGGTCATCTCTGGGATAGCAATAGGTATAGTCTCGCTCGGAGCCGGCGTTTACTTTGAGTTTTTCAGATCCAAAAAGTACGAATATCCTAGGGAGCGGTTAAGGGCATAACTGTTGTTGTTGTTGTTGCTACTTACTTGCTTGCCAGCCTTTCAAGCGCCGTCTTGATCTCGTCGCACCGCCAGCACATCTCGCTTAGCTGGTCTGCCGTCAGGTCGCCTTCCCATTTTTCAAGAGCTGCCTTTGAAATTTCAGTTGCATGGTACAGTATTGCCCAGTACGGGTGGTGCTCGGCTGTCGTGTAGGCAAGCTCCAACATCTCAGAGAGACCAGCTGAGGCCTTCTTAATGTAATCGGAGCCTTCGCCATAGATCTTGATTATGCCGGCGTCCCTGTCAACGCCCACCTTGGTGGAGATGTTCTCCTTTTCCTGCAGCTCCTCCAATACAGGTTTCACCCGCTCGATGACTCTGTCGATGCCCGCTGACATTTGCTGTAAGAGACAATGCGTCTAATTTAACCTAGTCACTGCCGAATAACCGCTGGTGCTCTGCCAGCATGCACCTGTTGTAGACGACTTCAATGCCCTTTTCCCGGGCCATACGCTCGGCTTCTGGGCTGTAGATGCCTTCCTGCATCCAGATCACCTTGACGCCCGGCTTTTTTAAAGCGTCCTGCACCACGGCTGGCACGTCCTCGGAAGGCCGGAAAATATCGACGACGTCAATCTTGTCTGGCACGCTGCTGACCGCGGGGTACGACTTGCGGCCGAGAATTTCCGGCACACCAGGGTTCACAGGGATTACATTGTAGCTCTGCCCTATGAAGTACTTGGGGACATAGTGCGCTGCCTTGGCCTCGTTCTTGGACATGCCAACCACCGCGACGTTCTTTAGGTCATAGAATTTCCTTATCTCGGCGTCCGAGTGCGAGTCCCGCTCCATCAATGATAATTCTGCCTTTACATTATTTAAACGCATTATTATCAGGAGCCTATCATACCCGGCAATTTTATCGGCGTGCGGTACGTCTGCACTATCTTGATCCCTGGCTCGGCTGTGACTGTCACGCTGTCCAGAAGCACATTTTCTGGCGGCGACATTGTCAAGGTTTCGCCAGGCTGCATCACCAGTATTATAGGCTCTTTCTGGCCGCCATAGTCGAGCAGTACGTTTGTCAGCGGCAGCCTGCCCGTATTCTTCAACACCACGCGCGCGTTTGTAAACAAGGACTGCTCGTCCTTGAGCGCGTCTACGCTCAGGTCATAGTCCTTTGTCGGCAGTGCCGACGCGATCATCGCGATTATGGCGACTGCGATTATACCTGCCGCCACTGCTAGAACAAGCGCCGTCCGCATTGGACAGATGATGAGCATGGAGAATATTTAAGCGATTATTCGCCTTTCATTTTGATGCGCGACTTGAAGACCGGTCTGATGCCCAGAGGCGCGTAATTGCCTGTCGAGCAGGTAAAGCACAATTCTTCTTCCGGCATCCCTATAGCCTTTGCGAGGTTGGCCGTGTCGTTGTAGGCGACATATTCCGCCCCTATCACTTGGGCCACCCGGGCGCCTATCTTGCTGTTGTTTTGCTCGTCTGAGCCGTGCCGATACGCTACTAGTTCCTCCTGCGAGGGAAAGTCGATGCCGGCGTAGCACGGGTAGCGTATAGGGGGGTAGGTGACTACAAGGCTTATCTTCCGGGCTCCGACGCTCCGGAGAGTCTTGATTATTTCAGCAGAACTTGTGCCCCTGACGATGCTGTCGTCCACGACCACTACGTGCTTGCCCTCGACTACCTCGCGAATAGGTATTATGCCCTTGTTTATCTCGACCCTGTCGCCCTGGTACGGCTCGATGAAGCTCCTCATCGACCCCTTCTTTGCGATGTAGCGGTCCTTGAGCAAGCCTTCTTCAAAGGGAAGCCCGAGCTCCTGCGCGTAGCCAAGCGCGGCGGGACGGGCAGAGTCAGGCACTGGGACTACTACGTCTGCGCCGTCTATCAGAAATTTCTTGGCAAGAAACTGCCCGATCCTTTTCCGGGCAGCATAGATATTTATGCCTTCCATTATGCTTGACGGATGAGCGAAATACGTGTATTCAAAAGCGCAGTGGGCGTGCGGCTTTTCGTTTGCAAACTGCTGCGACTGGATGCTGCCCTCGCTCATTTTGATCAGCTCGCCCGGCTCTACGTCGCGCAGCAGCTGCGCCCCGACTGCCGCAAGTGCGCAGGACTCGGAAGCAACCATGTACGTGTTTGTTTCTTTATGGTGTCCGAGCACTAGCGGGCGGAAGCCGCGTGTGTCCCTTGCCGCGTACACCGAGCCCTCGTCTGTGAGAAATGTAAAGCAGAACGAGCCGACCATCTCGCTTTTCAAGATGTGCATTGCCTCTGCCATATTGTCTTTCTTGTCTGCCAGATGCATGGCGAGGCGCTGGGCTGCGACTAGCGTGTCGCTCATGGTCTGTGGCGTGAACGTGCAGCCGCCGACCATTCCCGATAATTCTTCGGCGTTGGCAATCGTTCCGTTGTGGGCGACGCACAGGTCCTTGACCTTCAACGGCTGGGCGTTTTCAAGCGTGCTCTTGCCAAGCGTGGAATAGCGGACGTGGCCGATGGCCGCTGGCGATTTGTACTTTTTCATCACCATCGGAAACTCGACCGCTGCAGAGGAGACAAGCCCAAGCCTCCGGAACGGAGGCTTGCGGGGAACCGCGATGCCCCATGCTTCCTGGCCGCGGTGCTGGAGAGCGCGGAGCGAGTCGATGACGAATGGGATTACGTTGTGGCCGTTGAGCGAAAATATGCCGACTACGCCGCAGTTATCATGAACCAATTTCGTTACCACCCTTTAGAAAGCTAGTGCTGCTGGAGGACAAGCTTTGAGACCGGTACAGGGTTAGCTCTATGATTTAAAAAATGTATCTTCTTCTAGCTCTGCATCGTCTTTTCGAGCGACTCGTAGCTTGTCTGCAGCTGCTTCGGCGTCAACCTGATCGTCTTCTTGCCCTGCACAAATTTGATGCTGCTTGCGGTTTTTCCTATTTCTGCAAAAGCCACGCCCTCTGACGGCAGAATCCTGCGCACCTCCTCCGGCTCTTTTGTGCCAATGACGTAGCGCGAGTGCGACTCGGAGAACATCAGCTCGTCCAGCGCCTTGCAGGAATTTGGAACGGCTGAAAGATCGACTTTGAACCCTGTCTGGCCGGCGATTGCCATTTCGGCGAGCGCGACTGCCAGGCCGCCCTTGGAGCAGTCGTGAGCGCAGCCGGCAAGGCCGCTCCTTACCAGCTTCAACACAGCGCATGCATTCTGCCTATCTGTCTGCAAGTTGACCTGCGGGACAGGGCCGCCTGTTATGCCATGATAGTATTCGTAATACTCAGAGCCGCCCATCTCGGGTGACGTGTGCCCGATGACAAAGATAGAGTCGTCTTGTTGAAGCGCTGGCCGGGTGACATGTGAGGCGTCGTCCACAAGGCCGAGCGTGCCGATGACCGGCGAAGGCTTGATCGGGCCCTTGACGGTCTCATTGTAAAAGCTGACTTTGCCGCCTACGACAGGGATGTCCATGAACTTGCAATAGTCGACTATGGCGTTTACCGCCTGTGTGAATGTCCAGAATATTTCAGGGTCTTCAGGGCTTGCAAACTGCAGGTGGTCGACGACACCGACTGGCTCTGCCCCTGTGCATATCACGTTTCTGCGTCCTTCCGAGAGGCAGCCAAGTGTACCCTGGTACGGGTCGAGGTAGCAGTGCTTTGAGTTGCCGTCCAGCTTGACTGCGACCAGCTTGCCGTTGTCAAGGCGCATCACTGCGGCATCGCCTGCGCCCGGCTTGACCACCGTCCGCACGCCTACCTCGTGGTCGTACTGGTGGTAGACCCAGCGCTTGCTTGCTATCGATGGGTTTGCAAGAAGCGCCAGCAGCGCCTTGCCGAGGTTCGCCGGCGCGCGCGGCTGTTTGACTGATTTTATCCTATCAAGGTACTTGGGGCATCTGCTTGCCCTGTCTGCCAGCGGCGCGTGTGCCACAAGATGCGAAGGCATCTGCGCGACCACGCTGCCGTCGCGTCTGATGACAAGGTCCTGGTGTTCCTGCACTGTGCCAAGGATTGTATACCGTATTTCGTACTTGTCAAGTATCGATTGCAATGCGGGCAGCTTTGCGCTGTCGGTGACATACAGCATGCGCTCCTGTGACTCTGAGATCATCAGTTCGTTTGGCGTCATGCCGTCTTCCCTTGCGTGCACGCGCGATAGCTCGACATCGAACCCCCTGCCGAGGTTGTCCGATGTTTCAGAGAGGCAGCAAGAAAGCCCTCCGCCGCCCAAGTCCTTGATGCTTTTGATGCAGCCATGCTTGATCGCCTCCATCGTGGCTTCGAGCAGCAGCTTTTCAAGGAACGGATCAGGAATCTGGACAGCCGACCTGTTTTCAGCTTCAAGCGCCTTTGACGCAAAGGACGCGCCATGAATCCCGTCCCGACCGGTGGAGCCGCCGGCAAGTACTATTACATCGCCAATCTCGGCCTGATTTGCTATGATGTCTTCCTTGGGCCCAAAGCCTATCGATGCGACATCAACAAGGCAGTAATCCTCAAAGGACGGGTCGAACTCGATCTCGCCTCCCACGGTCGGGATGCCGATGCAGTTGCCATACTCGGCTATGCCCTTGACCACGTTCTTGAAGAGCCATTTTGACTTTGCAACTGACTTGCTCTTGCCTGTTATCGGGGCAAACCTCAGTGCGTCAACCACTGCGATCGGCCTAGTGCCCATCGACATGATGTCTCGTATTACGCCGCCAACGCCGGTGGCAGCGCCGCCAAAAGGCTCGACCGCCGACGGGTGGTTGTGGCTCTCGATGTGAACCGTCAGAACGTATCCATCGCAAAGGTCAAGGACTCCGGCGTCGTAACCGGGGGCAACAATGACGCGTCCACCTTTTGTCGGCAGCGACCTCAGGTACTTTTTTGACGACTTGTACGAGCAGTGCTCGGACCACTCGGCGCCGACGATGTCCCGCTCGATCTCGTTTGCTTTCCTCTGTAGCTTTTCTTCGAGGTACTGCAGCTCCCGCTCTGTCAGAACGCCCCCCATCTACGCCATCGCCTTTTGCTGCTCTTGCTGCTGAAGGTGTGAAATAAGCGAGCGGAATATCATTATGGCATCGTTTCTGCCATTGATGGTAAGAAGGTTTTCGCTCGCCCTCTCCGGATGCGGCATCATGCCCATCACGTTGCCCTCTTCGTTGCATATTGCTGCGATGAGGTCGGTCGAGCCGTTCGGGTCATCGTTAGAATATTGCAAAACTATCTGGTTCTTTTTCTTTAATTCTTTGAGGATTTCCGAGTCGGCGACGTAGCGTCCCTCGCCGTGGGCCACCGGGATTTCAAACGCCTGTTTTTTGTTAAACTGGCTGGTAAAAGGCGTCCTGTTGTTCTGCACTTGCACTTTGGTCCACCTACACACAAAGCGCAATGAATCGTTCATCATGAGTGCACCGGGTAAAAGCTCTGACTCTACCAAAATTTGAAAGCCGTTGCAGATGCCAAGCACCGGCAGACCGTCCATTGCCATCCTTTTTACTTCCTGCACTATCGGGCTGTGTGCTGCTATGATGCCTGCGCGAAGCCTGTCGCCAAACGCAAAGCCGCCGGGAATTATCATGGCATCGTAGCCGGTGATGCAGTCTTTGGTATGCCAGATAAAGTCGGCCTGAATGCCAAGAAGGTTGTTTACAACGTGGTGAACGTCGCGGTCGCAGTTGCTGCCGGGGAAAACTGCAATCCCAATCTTTGGCGGTGCCATTACTTTGCGAGGGAAACTGCTCACCGCTCATATTAATATTTTCAGATTCTTGATCCCGCTACAGCTTTTCAATTTCGCCGACTCGATGCTACAGACTACTGTAGGAAACGAGTAGTCGGGATTCATCGAGCTCAAGTTGTGCTTCATACCCAGTCAATGAGTTTTCGTACCTGTAGAGACTCCGATCAATTCCAGTGTATCTTTGCTCAAGTCGCTCCAATTTCAAGCTGGGAAAGCGAACCCAGACGGCGCCTACCTTTTGCGACTCCCCTACTTTTAAGCCAATCTTATCAGATTGGCAGCGTGTTGCTAGAAGGGGCGATCTGCAAGTCAACATCGTATATTCCTTTCAGGCAGGAGATGACATCAGAGTTTTTTGATCGCCGGACCTGTTTCCATCGACCCAGAGAGTCAGATGCCTTGTCTCGCCTTATCTTTCCTGATGGATAGCTACACGCTTGGTTGTCCGATGCTATTCGCAATCGATTTTATGGGCGACTCGTGCAGGCAGCCGTTCAGCGGTAGAACGACAGTGCCTTCAAGAAGGACAAGATATGCATTGTTGTTATTACTAATGGTTAAGGCAAAGTATTCTAGGCTATGGGTGTGTGCTTGTCCTCCCACAGGATCGACTTCATGTCCCACATTTTTTACAGGCAGCGAAATAATATCAAGGCTTTTCCGATTTTCGGAACACAAGCTAGCTATATACAGTTTCAGTAACTGGGAGCAGCATTGTTTTTATTTTTCATTTGAGCCGTAGAATATCATATATGGCAGCAAGCGTGGTCCGCGACATCATGACAAAGAACATCGTAATGATAGAAGGAGAAAAGACGGCGCTCGAAGCTGCCAAGATCATGGCAGAGAAAGGCATAAGCTCTGTGTTTGTCATGAAGCACAGCCAGCCCGTTGGCATCGTGACAGAGCGCGACTTTATTAAAAAGGTGTGCGCCAAGGAGCTTCCGATAGGGGAGGTAAAAATTGGAGATATAATGTCCAAGATACTTACGACTGCCGACCCGGAGATGCCAATCGAAGTCGCGGTGCAGAGGATGGTGAACCACAAGATACGCCGGCTGCCTATAATGGAGGCCGGCAAAGTTGTCGGAATCATCACGGTGACTGACCTAGCGAAGCACCTGAGAACTACGCTGCTGCTAGAGGGCGCGCTGAGCGACTCGAACAGCTTTGACAATATGATAGCGACAATGGATCATGACAAGCACTGATTAATTGACGTATCATCGTTTTTTTAGCCATTGCAGATGATGACTTGAAAATGCTAGACCTTATCTGCAACCCTGATTGTGCAGTTGCTAACCACGGGGTTGAATATGCGGAGCTCCTCACACAGCTCTTTCACAGTCGCTTCTGCTTCCTTTTCCGACTTGCTGTTAACGACCATCTTGAGCATCTTGGCAGACCTGACAGACTGGACGCTCGAGTAGCCGCCCTTGACCACGAGGTCGCGGTGGATGGTCTCGCCTTCAGGGTCATTGATGTAGGGCTTGTTTTCGATTATCACCTGCAGTACGTACTTTGGCACGGGTTTTCCCAAGCGCGCTGCTATTTAAATAGATTAGGAAAAGCAGAGGCTTTGACCATCAACTGCTCAAAAGCATATGCTTTACAAAAAGACTGCCCGGTTTGGGGGGCAAGCCAATGGCTACGAATACGAGTACCTTATAAGCACATCAGTGTAATTATGTGCAATGGGCTTTTTAGATAAATTCCGAAAGAAAAAACAAGAAGATCAACCACCGCAGAAAAACGACAGCCCGAGCGCATCAGGCACACAGCAACAGCCGCAGAGACGTGTCAAAAAGTACACGTCTGACGGCAAGCCAGTTTATGAGTAGCCCTGGCCGCTTTGATAGCCAGCATTTATATTACAACCAGCAACCAATTACAAGCACAGTAATGTCATATGGAAGACAGTATGGAGGAAGCAGCCGCTTTGGTGGCGGTAGCTTCGGTCCAAAGCCTGTAGAAGCAGGCAAAGAATACGACGTACAAGTTACGGAAGTGAGCAGAAAGGGTGACGGAATTGCCAGGGTTCAGGGATTTGTCATTTTTGTAAAAGATGGCAAGGTAGGACAGAACACCAAGGTAAGAGTCACAAACGTGGGAGCAAGATTCGCAACAGCGGAAATCGTGCCATCAACTCAGTAAGAGCAAAGAAACAAGAAAGAGTAATGACTGAAAAGTTACGAACCCTAAAGAAATGTGGCGGCCCCGTCAAAAAGGAAGTACCACATTCGATTTTTCTTCATCAAAATCCTGTATCATGATCGAGCATCACAGCTTTTCAATTTGTGGGAAAAAAACAGATCGAGATTTAAATTACTCTACAAATGCACCAAATCTGTTTACTGCCGTTTGTTCAGTCACGCAGGTGATTTTACCAATTAGCAGGAGGATCGAAAGAATATGAACATAAAAAATATAATATCAGTAGAACAAATAGGAAATCGCAAGAATGTAAATCAGGCGCACCTTGTGCTATACGGATCATGTTTTTGGTGTGCATCTCTTCTGAACACAAGTAACAATAGGATTGGGGTCTGCCCTCCATGCCAAAGCAGAGGTGTCGAATCGCTGCCCATCTTGCCAGGCGAGAGTTAGACATTTGGCTATGACATAGAACGCGGAATCACGCTTGATTTAGTGCTAACAAGAAAATGATAGCAGACAGGGTTTTCAGATAACACAGATCGAGCCCTCCAAAGGCTGCTTTAACCTCACAGATCGCGCTCACAGCTTTTAGCAGTCATCATCAGCTGAATGCAAGTTCTTGACAATATAGGTCAAATGTTATTATAGGTGACCATGTCATATGCTAGGTGGATTTTGAATGACACAAAACAGTTTTCCGATGAAACAATGGCACGTTGAGCATATGGAAAAAACAATTGTAAGGTTTGTGACGGGATTATCTCAGGACGCTTCTGCGTGGGAAAGGAGGCAGCACAAACGATACGGTGGCCTGACAAACACCTGCAGGCAGATTGATTACGACATCAGACACGGCGTGACAAATGACGAGATCCTTTCTTTCTTGCATAGTATGAGAAACCATTCATCGTATGCCAAAATCAGACGCACCAACGGCTCCATAGAAAGACTCAACGCGGTAGAAGGATATTTTTACAATAAAGGCAAACAAGCCCCATCATTTTTTTAGAATTAGAATGCGCTTGACGCATCCCTGCCTTTTCTGCCAAAAGCGGGGCTTTCAAGAAGCAAAAGCGATTTTTTAGCGAAATGCGCCGAAAGTATTAATTATGTTCACTTAAAAAGTCATGCTCAGGGTCATGTAGCTCAGCCTGGCCAGAGCGGCTGACTTGTAAACTTGGCCGTCAAGAAATCAGCAGGTCGTGGGTCCAAATCCCACCATGACCTTTCACCTTATTCCAACATCAGCTGATTGTTTAAAAGAAAGGCTGCATAGCCGAGAAAACTATATAGCAGTAAAAGCCCCAAATTGGCTAGTCCCTTCTATTGTTTTGCATGTCATTAGCTGCATCATCTTTTTTTGTACAGGCGACACATACTGGCCAACTTGGTCGTATAACTTGGCAAAGCTCAGACCTTTTTCTGTTGTTCTGTAAATCTGCGTCTTTTCATCAAATTCGAGCAAGTCATTCGCTAGCATCATGGCCAAGTGCTCTTTGAGCTGCGCGTACGAGATAAATGCCTTGTACATTATCTTGGTTTTTGTGCAGCCGCCGTTAGTTTCCAGCTATGTAATGCAAGAAAGCAGCAATAAGCGCCCTGTGCATTATCAGGAAGAGATCGCATGCAGCTGGCAAGAGATAGAGCGCCTGGCAAAAGAAATTAGTTTACAAATAAAGAAGTCCCGAGCAATATACGATTACATTCTTGGCATTACCAATGGCTTCGTCATTCCAGCAAAACTGCTGTCCCGCGAGCTTGGCATCGACCTCGTCCAGTTTGTGCCAGTGCGCAACAAGACTTTGATCAAGCCAGAGATGCCAGCTCTGCACGCAGACAGACAATACATCATAATGGACGATATCCATGACACAGCCGACACGTACAACAAGGTGGCAGATGCGCTGGAGCGCTTCTCCTACGACTTTGCCTTTTGCATGAGCAGGTACAAGCGGAATTATGGCCTATTTGCAAAGATGTTAAATCATGAAAAATGGGTCGTGTTTCTTTGGGAATGAGAGAGCTGCATGCTCATTATAAAAAATAATTTTTTTAAACAAAAGCTGCCACTGCTGCTATAAAAGAACTAATAATTATTATTTTTTTATGTTCCACTGGAAACGCGCGCACATACACGCATATACACACGCACATCTATCCAACACGCGAATGGTAGCAGATTGTTATTAGCCCGTAGCAGCAAGAACTAGCTAGCTCTCGCGCCATATCGCCCGCGTCTTAGCTAGCATGACAAACCCAACCAAATAGACCAGCTGCACTGCGAAGCCAAAGCCCAGCGACCACTCGGCAGGGGTCGGCATGATGCCCATGATGTGCTGGAGCATCATTGATGCGTGCGTAGTTGGAACTGCGTAGGCAAGAGGCCGAAGCGCCTCTGGCACGAAGTCTATTGGGTAGAACACGGGCGGCAGCACCGCCAGTATCACGTTCACGAACGATATCACCTGCGTGGCGTTACGCATGTGGAGCATGTGGGACGACAAGAAAAAGCCCATCGCAGACATCGACCCCCATATCAACAGTATCGTCGCCACAAGGAGTGGAATGCTGCTAAAGACCGATCCGCCGAAATAGACGACGAGCGTGGCAAGCACCGCCAGCGCCGGCAGTCCAAACAGCAGCTCAGACAGCGCAAGGCCCATCATGTACGTCAATGGGGAAACAGGCGACGCGACAAACATGTCCTGCACCTTATATTCAGTCTTGTAGAACGAGATGTCCTGCCCCAGCGCGAGGCCATAGCCTACGAGAGCCATGACAAGGCTGCCAGCCACAGCCTCCTCCACTAACTCGCCGCCGCTTATCACGAATAGCACGAACAGGAGCGAGAACGGGCTTATCGCCGTAAATATGAGCGATGTCGGGTTCCTCCGGAGCCACAGGATGCCTGTCATGTACGCTATCAAGAAGGCCTGCCTGATAGGCAGCATAAAGTTAGTTTTAGTCTCTGCCATCCTGTTGATCATCTCCAATTCCATTGCCAACAAGGTAGACGAACACATCGTCAAGCGTTACCGGCGAAACCGTGAATGGGAGATTCCTGCTCATCGCAAGCTCGGACAGCTCCCTGACCGCGGATTCAAAAGTAAAGACGCGGAGCATGCCAGCCCCGGTGTCTACTACCGACCCGTACGACTTTAAAGCATCAGTGTCAAGCCCATTCCTTGCAATGTCGACCCGGATGTTCTGTGGTATCACCCTGCGAAGCTTCTGAATTGTCCCCTGCGCTATCATCTCGCCTTTGTCGATTATCATGATATAGTCTGACAGCATTTCGGCCTCGTCCATGTAGTGCGTGGTCAGAACTATAGAGCCTCTCTTGTCCTTCCAGTCCTTGATTGCAGACCAGACTTGCCTCCTTGACACAGGGTCAAGCCCGATCGTCGGCTCGTCGAGGAAGAGCAACTGCCCGTCCGTGGCCATCGCCATCGCAACCAGTATCTTTTGCTTCATTCCGCCAGACAGGTTCATTGCCGGCCTGTCCCGCGCCTCGTACAGCTCGAGCTTGCGCAGCATCCCCTCAGTCTTTTCTCTGGCAGCCTGCTTGCCTTCGCCCCTTATCTGCAGCCAGTTGTACACATGGTCCCAAGGCGTGAGCGCCCGGAGCGGCCTGCCCTCCTGCGGAACTATCGAGATAAGATCGCGCACTTGCCGCGGCTGCCTGACAGCATCGTAGCCAAGGACGCGGATGCTGCCAGTGGTAGGCGCAAGCTGCGTAGCGCACATGCGCACAAAGGTAGTCTTGCCTGCCCCGTTTCTACCTAGAAGTGTAAAGATCCTACCTGATTCTGCTTTTAGCGTAAAGTCGCGAAGAGCAGGCTGGCTGGCTCCCTTGTATGTCTTGGTGACGCCCTCCGCCTCTATCGCCAGCACAGGGTATTGGAGCGCGATTCTCTAATGTAGACTTTGCTTATTCAATGAGTGAAAACAGACGACACCTGTCGCACCCCTTCTGAAATCCATGGCAACCGTCGCTACCAGAGCAATACACGATGGCGCATTTTGGGCACTGGTACGGATGGAGGGGACGGTGTGCAAGTATTGGGAACGGTTATGGGGCTCAATATTTGTTGATTGGAGGAAAATGTTGTTGACTGGCGTGTATGAGATGTTACACCGCCTAGATCCATCATCAACGACCTTATTATCTCAATAGCAGGCATCCATTGTCACATTCATACACTGCCCTTCTGAAAGCCGAGGGGCAACTCATAAATGCCGAAACGCACCCTGTTCACCATTTGGAGCAGAGGTCGATCAGTCGTTTTATCGCTAGTGACAAGATATACAAATAAGTCCCTTTGAGCAAGATAAGACGCGTCAATGAAAAGAGAATTCATAGTCGCCAGGATTGAAGCGTCGCAGGACGGAAGCCCTTACGTTTACGTGACATTCAACGACCCAAAGGACTACAAGCCCGACAGGCCCAATGTGAACCCTTTTGGATCGAATATACAGACGTTCAATTCTATGGATGACCTGATAAAGAATATGCCCAAGGTGATGGCAAGCTTTCCAGGGATGCTGGGCGGGGTCACCGACTCGCCCACGATAAAGCTGAGCATGCGCGAGTACCAAGATCTTGCCATCAAGGTGGGCGACAAGGTATACATCGAGATCCAGAAAGTGGACAGCAGCGGCGTCTAGTGTGTATGTATGCATGATAGGACGCTTTAATTTAAATACAGAGAGCTCGTTATATTAGCTGTTTGGAACAGCAAAAGAAGAGCGGGGTCCGCGCCGAAGTTAAACTTCCGCTCATACTCATCCATACACCTTTTGGCCTTCGGTTCTTTGACAGGATTGCCAAATGGCGCATCTCCAAGGTTTACGCCGACTTTAACACGTACCTGATGCCGCTAATAACTGCACTTGCAATATTTCTCATAATAGGCTCGCTCATGATCATGTTCTCCAATGCGGCAGCTAGGGAAGGCATACGTGGTGTGGGTCCGCAGGCAAACCTGCTCATCCCTGGCCTCAACCCGTATCTACCGATAACATATGGCTGGGTAGCACTCGTCATCACGATCATAATCCACGAAGCGGGACACGGAATAGTCGCGCGCGTTTATAACATCAGGGTGGATTCTACAGGCATCGTGTTGTTCCTCGGCCTACCGATAGGAGCATTTGTCAACATTGAAAGGGAAGAGCTGAACAACGCCACGCTGAAGCAAAAGAGCGCCGTGCTTACAGCAGGCCCACTCAACAACATGATACTTGCAGGCATGACGCTGCTTGCGCTGTATTTCGTGATCTCGACGCTTACGCCACTTCCTGCAAACCCCACTGACCCAAAGTTTGGAGTGATGGTCATAAGTGTGAGCGGCGGCTCGCTCGCTGAATCTGTAGGCATGACGCAAGGCTCTACTATCCAGTACGTCGCAGGCCAAGAGGTCAGGGAACTTAAGGACCTTGGCGACCTGCTGAGGGCAAACCTTGGCCAAGCAATCGAAATAACCTGGACAGAGCAAGGAGGCAAGGCCGTAACGCGCGATGTCGTGCTGCCAACGACGGTCGAGCTGAATGGGGGGGTCCTTGGCGTGACTGTCACGCCGCTTGCGCCTGACTCGCAGGTAGTCCTTGACAGGTACAAGGGCGCTTTTGGCACCAACCCGCTTGCGATACTCCTGCCGCCCACAATGCAAGAGGGTGCCGTCCCATATTCCGACCTGATGGGACCCAAGTACACGTCCAGCGTGTTCGGGGACGCATATGCCCCAATAGCCAACATGCTGTTCTGGCTATGGTTCATCAACTTTAACGTCGGCATATTCAACGCCCTCCCGATAGGCCCGCTGGACGGTGGTCAGCTGTACGGGGCAATGATAGAGAACAGGGCAAAGTCCAAGGTGCTGGCCAAGAACGCAACGACGCTTCTGACTCTCACCATGGCTGCGATAGTGGCCGCGGCGCTCGCATTGCCATACCTATTCTGAAAGCTTTTATAATGGAAAGACGGATCTAATGCCGGCTTTTGCCGGTTTATGCCGTGGTAGATTTCTGACTTTTGCGACCACATGGCATGACTTTGGTATATAGCTGGAACCAACGGCGATATGGGAGAATTGGAAAAGAACGAGAAGACTGGCGAATTGCAAGAACAACAGGTAGCCCCGCCTGTGAGAAGGCCAAGGCCAGGCGAGAGGGTGCCAGACTTTGACGGCCAAATGACCAAGGTAACCACCGAGAGCGAGGAGGCGGTGGGCAAGATAATCCTCCAGTCAATCCCATCTGACTCGCAGATAACCTTGGTAAGGTTCGAAGGTCCCAACATCGCCTTGTATACAAAGAATCCCAAGTTCGCCCTCACCGAGCTTACGTATTATTTATCGTCGCTTTCAAAGACCCTGAAAAAGAGGTTCATAATCCGCACCGATCCGTCAGTCAGGCTGCCCGAGGACCAGACGAGGCAGATAGTCGTCAAGTTGCTGCCAAAGGACGTGCTTGTTTCAGCCGTATTTTGTGACGATGCGACCGGCGAGGTTATCCTTGAGGTGAGCAAGCCAGAGACAATTGACCCTAACACGATAGTGCAGATTGCGCAGTCAACTGGCTGGATAGCGCATACAAGGCGCTCTCCCCACATCCCGTCAACTAGCATCAACACTATTCATTCGACGCTGAAGAGCTCTGCAAAAGAGAGAACGGACTTTCTCCAAAAGCTGGGCAAGAGGATATTCAGGGGCTCACTCGTCGTTGGAAACGTCAGCGGCAACGGGAACGGCCATGCGGCTCAACAGCAACAACAGCAGCAGGCGATGGCAACAGAGGGAGCGGCCTCTAGGCCGCAGTCATGGTCTACAAACAAGGAAGAGGTTATGCTCTTTTGCCTTGGCGGCGTCAAGCAGGTTGGCAGATCGTGCTTTATCGTCGTCACGCCAGAGAGCAAGGTTATGCTTGACTGCGGAATCAACCCTGGCGAGATGTCCGGCCTTGACGCGTACCCGCGCCTTGATTGGTTGAACTTTGACCTTGACGATCTAGACGCAGTGGTCATAAGCCACGCGCACATCGACCACCAAGGATTCCTCCCGGCGCTCTTTAAGTACGGCTACAAGGGGCCCGTTTATTGTACAGAGCCCACGCTGCCTTTGATGACCCTCCTCCAGATGGACTCGGTCAAAATAGCAAACAGCAACGGCACCTACCTCCCGTACGAGGCAAGGGACGTCAACGAGGTCATCAAGCACTGCATCACGCTTCCGTACGGCAAGCCGACAGACATTTCACCGGACATCACTATAACCCTCAACAACGCCGGGCACATCATGGGAAGCGCGACCGTGCACCTTAACATTTCTGGCGCGCACAACATCCTCTATTCAGGCGACTACAAATATGCCAAAACTCAATTGCTTGACAGCGCGGTGTCAGTGTACCCCAGGGTCGAGACACTCATCACCGAGAGCACTTATGGTAACTCGACAGACGTCATGCCGGACCAACAGTTTGTGTATCGCAGCTTTTCCGAGTCGATAAACAAGACTCTAACAGAGGGCGGCAAGGTACTCATTCCAGTGCCTGCGGTCGGAAGGGCGCAAGAGATAATGCTTGTCATGGCAAAAGAGATGAAGGAGGGTAGGCTGGTAGAATCGCCCATTTATATTGAAGGCATGATTTCAGAAGCCAGCGCGATCCACATGTCCTACGCCCACTACCTCGGCTCTGAGGTGCGCAAGTCAGTCTTACAAGGTATCAACCCGTTCCAGTCAGAGTACTTTACGGTCATAAGCGGCTATGGCAAGCGTGACGACGTGCTCAACGACGAAAACCCGGCGATAGTGATGGCTACCTCTGGTATGCTTGAAGGCGGCCCGTCCGTAGAATATTTCAAGGAGTTAGCCCCCAACCCGAAGAACAAGATCATGTTCGTCTCATATCAGATTAACGGCACGCTTGGCCGGCGCGTCCTTGACGGCACCATGTCTGAAGTAAGCATGATGGACAAGTCGGGTAAGGTCAAGGTAGTGCCGGTGCGCTGCCAGACGCAAAAGATAGACGGCTTTTCCGGCCACAGCGACTTTAACCAGATACTGAGCTTTGTGGCAAGGGTCAAGCCAAAGCGCGTTCTTGTCAACCACGGCGAGAGAACCAAGTCGGAGAACACTGCAAGCGCTATCTACTCGCGCCTAAAGATAAGGTCTGGAGTCCCCGATAATCGGGAAATAGTACGTTTGCGCTAATTTTCTGTAGCGATAATTCCATAGCGTTTTTAGCCATGTGTATGCTATACCATTCTACTCGTACGATGGCTATCAGATACAGGTGTGTTAACTGCAACATTGTGCTGAGCGGTGAAGGCGCCTCCAGGCATTACCTTGCCAATCCCGCCCATAAGCTGGAAAAGCTGCCTCCACCTGTAAAGCCGGTGAAAAATGCCAGATAGCTATTATTATTCTCTGATACTTTCCAGAGTCGAAACGACCTGCCAGAGCATCGTTCTGATGTGAGACTGCATCTGTGGGCTTTGCGTCGCATTGTCAAGCAGGCTGATCGCGTTTGCAGCCCTTACCGAAACGCTGCCGCCTTTATCGTCCTTTAGAGCGAGAAGCACTTCCTTTATCATGTTTCGGATGCTCTTTTGAACATCGTTGTTCTTTGTTATTGTGTCAAGAGTTTCAACAGCGCGAGCAAGGCGCTCCTGATTTTCTTTCTCTTTCAGTTCTTTTTTCGACGAAGTCATCAGGCATTTCCTCCACTTGACGGTTGCTCATTTATCAGTAGCTGCTTTTGAATGTTTTTGTTGTCAGGGCTCCTCAATCCCAACTGCAAGCTCTTCCACATACCTTGCACCTTCCTGTGTGAGCGAAAACATCTGAGCGTCTCCGTCTTCCACTCCGTCGTGAACTGAAGATGTTACGTAGCCTTTTGCCATCAGGTTGCACATGGCCTGGCGAAGCATCTCTTCAAAATAGTTGCAGTTGATGTCGTAATCGTGATCGTGCTCTGCTTTTTGCGGAACGAGCCACATCCGGATCTGGTTTATGCTGACTGCCGACGGACCCTCCGGCCCATCCGATGCGCTTTTTAGGTTGGCCAGTATTACCTGGGACGCGATTTCAGTCTGCATCAGGTAGACAGAGTAGCGTCGGCATGTCTTAAATGGCTTGCTACTGCGAGGTCAGCCCGTTTGTATCAAAATTAAAGACATAGACCGTGCGACCTTTTTATATCACCTGATGATGGCATTACATGTGCCTGAGGAGCAGCTGAGGTGCAACATTTGCGGTACCACAGTAGGCACTAGCAAGGCAAAGGAACATGCGTCGACCTCATCCCATACGTTGCTCAAGGCAAAGCTCGAAGAGAGCCTCAAGGCTGTAAGGAAGGAGCAGTACAGCAATGACAGATCGGTCATCCTGCAGTGGTCGAGTTCTGTCTGACTGCTATCTTACTATCAGTACTGCGCTCTTGGTATGGTGCAGAACCTTGCTCGAGGTGCTGCCTAGCACCATCTCTTTGAACTTGCCAAGGCCGCGGCTGCCGATCACTACTAGGTCGAAGCCCTCCCTTTGCGCGTAGCCTAAGATGTTTGTAGCTGCATCGCCTTCTGCAAGGACAGTCTCTATATTTACGCCGCTCATTTCTGCTGCCTGCTTGCACCTGTCAAGGACCTTGGCAGACTCGGCCTTGTACTTGGTCAAGAGCTCGTTTAGCAGCTTTTGCGACTCGACGTACACGGTTGGCGGGTTCTCTACCACGTGTATCGCAGTCAAGTGCGCCTCGACCCTTTTGGCAAGGAAAATCGCATGGTCGAGGGCACGAAAGGAGTTGTCAGAGCCGTCGACCGCCGCCAGTATCTTTGAAAGCATTTCAGCTATTAGTTATAGACGGCGTGTTATTTTAATGCAGAGTAAGATCTTGCGGTAACAGGAACTGTATAAACAGGCTGATGACATAGAGCGCGGCAAGCATGATTCCCACCTTGAGCCCAATCTCCCTCTTAAACATCGGCACCAGTGCTATTATGGTCACAACAGTCACAAGTATCATCTGGTACTGCAGAAGCGTATTTGCCTCGATGTTGGCGTAAAAGCCACCATGGTACATCGCGCCAAACACTGCGACTGCGAGCAGCAAGGTATTGTTCAGTATCTTTGACCCAAGCACATTTGCCACGGCTATCGACGCACCTGCCGCGCCCTTGCGCGCAAGAAGCATCATCGATATTTTCTCGGGCATTTCGCCAGCTATCGGGCTGATGATTACTGCAAGGACTATGAGAGAAATGCCCACCTCGAGCGACAATCCTTCAAGCGAGGCTATGAACGGCCCTGCTCCAAAAAAGATGCCTGCAGTGCCTGCTGCAAAGGCCAGCGTCGCCTTTGTCATTTCCCCGCCAAAAAAGCTCTTTGAAGGTGCACTTTCGCTTACCTCGACCACCTTGTGGTGATCGCCTATGACTTCATGCCCCGGTTTCTTCTTTGCAGCCTTGCTCTCTGCCCTCATCTCCAAAAGCGCCATGACAAGATAGGCGCCAAACATGCCTGCAAAAATAAGGCCGTCGATAAAGTTGTATCCGTCTATGAACAGGACCGCGCTTATGACCGCAGTTGCGATAAGGAATATCTTATCCAGCCTGAAGGTTGACACGTCGACTCCCTTGAGCGGTGCCTTTGACAAGCGCGTCGTGGCTATGAGCAGCATCACAGACAGGCCCAGGGTCATCATGAGCAGATTGCTGCCAAGCCCGGCTCCAACGGCTGCCCCATAAAAGCCCCCTGCTGCGGCGTAAACTACTATCGCTATTTCAGGAAGCGTAGTGGCAACGCTCAACAGCGTGCGTCCAACAAACTTAGCGCCGTACCTTTTTGACAGGTGCTCCGCGCCGTACGAAAGCAAAAAGCTGGCGCCAGTCAGCTCTGCAAGCCATAAAAGCATCGTCAGAAGGTTTTCAGCCAAAGCTGCTGCTTAT
Source organism: uncultured Nitrososphaera sp. (assembly GCA_946480575.1). Next base: position 29,466 of record CAMLKF010000013.1, read on the forward strand.
CTTTGCCAAGGTCAATATAAATTACAGTTGGTGCTTTTCATGTGCTCCCCTGCCCAAATGAATGTTCATAATTTTCTTAGCAATGATGCTTCGCAATCCTCGGTAAGAATTATCTCGTATATCCATTAATTTATAATATAGTGTATAATTGTATGATTTGATTGCAAATGTTATTAGGGCTAGTTTAAATGCTCGTATAGTGTATAATTGTATGATTTGATTGCAAATGTTATTAGGGCTAGTTTAAATGCTCGTATAGCGTATAATTGTATGATTTGATTGCAAATGTTATTCACACTAGTTTAAATGCTCGAGGTGGCGGCGAACGCCTTGCTGTCGCTACCATAGAGGCACTTTCTTCTACGGGCATAGATGTCGAGCTTGGCACGTATGAAAAGCCTGACTATGAACTATTACGCGATGCCTATGGCGAAGGCATTGAAAGCCATGTGAAAAAAGTCAGGACACTATGCATGCTCTCCCAGCTGCATGACAGAATGCCGGTCAACAATTGCGACATTGTGGTGAATACTCATGGAGACATGCTCCCATTTTTCCGCAAGGGCTTTACAAGAAAGAATACCATAACCTACTGCCACTACCCTATAGCAGGCTACCTCGTGGACTGTGGCGATCATGACTATGGCAACGTCCTGCAGAACCTGTCTCTGTCCTGCATGACTCCTGGCTGCCGTGACAGGTATTTCTGGATGACAAGGAGCAGGTATAAGGAAATGATGGTAAATTCCACAGTGCTTACGAATTCAGAGTTCAGCCGGAAAGCGATATTCAAGACGTTTGGAGTCGACTCGACTGTTCTCCCTCCGCCTGTCGAAGTTGACACCTTCCGCAAGATCTTGCTGTCGACAGAGGATCGAGAAGACGTAGTTCTAGTGATCTCGCGCTTTCATCCAAGCAAAAAGATAGAGAACGCGATACTCCTCGCCAAGCTGCTGAAGCAGAATCAGGTCGGTGAGCGTATGTGCATCGTCGGTAACATTTCGCCCGGCAGAGCAGGCTACTACAACTACCTGCGCCAGCTAATCAGGCGCCATAATCTGGAGGACTTTGTCAAGATCGAGGTAAACGTCAAGTTTGGCAGGCTGCTGGGTCTTATGCGAAGGTCAAAGGCATATGTGCACCCGCTGCCCGGCGAGCCCTTTGGCATATCGACCGTTGAAGCAATGAGCGCAGGCATCGTGCCAGTCGTGCCAGACATCGGCGGTCACACCGAGTTTGTCCCTGCAAAATACCAATTCCATACGTTCGGCCAAGGAGTTCAGGCTGTAGCCGCAGCCCTTAGAGCACCTGCGTCTGAGCGGATAAAGATAAGCCACTCTATCCAAAAGTACTCGGTTGCAAGCTACATCAAAAAGTTCCAAGAGATAGTCGCGCAGGTTCTAGATGTCAGCATCAAGCCTGTCAAGCCTGCGCCTGTCATCTCGGTTTCAAAAAGGCTGCAAGAATATATGGCTGCCTGATGTTCACTTGCAAAGCGTATAGACATACGCCGTATCGACCACCTGATCGGCAGTCCAGAGCGTCGGGAGAGTGACTATGCCTGCCAGCTCAAGTCCAAAGCTGGAAATCACATTTCCCCAGCCCCATCCTGTCTGGTCCCGCGATAAGGACTTCATGACGTGGCTCCCCATGAAGTTAAACCCGGCCTGGCGCTTTACTTCTGTGAGCGACATGACCTGTCCAATGACGCTGTTTGCAAGCATTTCGCCTATTTCTGGCAGGCCCGAAATAAAGAACATTGGCCTTGTCAGTTTCAGCGTGCTATAGTCAAAACGAGTCGCGTCGGCCCTTATTGCGCTGTACCTAATTCCTGTCGCCGACGATATCGACTTTTGCAGCTGCACTAGATCTTCGTCTATTTCTATCCCGTACGACTCCATTCCAAGCAGCCTGGCACAGTAGGCTATCCTGCCGTCGCCAGACCCCACGTCCACTAGCTCCTCAAACCCAAGCGACTGTGCTCCAAGCGCCAGCGCGTACGCCGATAGCATCCACGTTGGATAGAACGGCTGGTAGCTGGTGTCATGCTTTTTGCTTCCCAGCCAGTAATTGTTAATGTCGCCTTCGTAAATCCGGCATGCAATGCTTAGAATTTCAAGATCGGATGACCGGAAGTATATCGGGTTTGCAGATGCAAACCTGTGAAGCGGCTTCAGCATATCGTCGTCGATTGGCAGGAATTTTGAGCGCGACAATGGGATCACTTCGCGCAACAAACTATGCCCCTTGTAGACATGCATCAACTCGTTCTTTAGCCCAACAATTGCCCTTGGAATAGAATCGTCCATGCCTATGCCTTCTTGCCCTTCAGTAGACCGACTCTGCGCTTGGACGCAGTCCCCTTCTGTAGCTTGCGTGGCCGCAGTCTTGGCACTTGTAGAGCCTCCTGCGTTTGTACGTGTAGATGGTCTCTTGGTCTTCGATCGTTTCATGGCGCGTCTTTACCATGCAGCGATCGCAGAAGCGGAGCTCGGTTATCATGTAAGCTATAATGCGCCAACAATTTTAATATATATATTGGTGCATCCTGGTGACTATAATAACAAAGTTGACATATTCCGGTTTATATATAGCCGCCACATGGTATACAACCTTGAATTGCCTGAATCCCAGATTATTCAGCTCGACTGAGACATCACGAAGCGACTATCATTGGGAGTTGACGAAAATTTTCTCAGGACCAGCAACCTAACCCCACAGGAAGCAAAAGACCTTGTCAAATGGTTGCTGTACCTTAGATAGAGTGATACAGGGACGAAAGCGAAAATGGGGGAAATGAGGCGCCAATTGCTTGATGACAAGTCCGTTTACCCGACACTGGTGGAGGTTCTTTCAGTGCTGGATTGATTCACTAATCTGTCGTGCTATTGCAAAGGCAAATGTTTATGAGTGAAATTTCCAACAATGTGGGCATATGTGTCACAAGCGTGGTGCTCTTTGTATTGACATTTAAGGTCCTGGGACTTTTGCTGGGCTTCGCTGCAGTCTACGAACCTGCACAGGGAAATAAGAGTGACAGCATTATTGTGTTGCCAGACAGTATTGCTATTGTTAACTGTCGAACCTAATAAAATTAGCGCGCCTGTGTGTTATGTAAAAATATCTGGCTCTGGAAAAGCGAGCATGACAAACCTCAATTCTGGACAGCCATGCGTCCAAGATTGTGTCTAGTCTAGTATTGAAATCCTGAAAGCCGGCGCCATATACATCGTTTCAAAAGGTGCTTGGTTGTATAACAATTGTTCATAATCTTCAAGTACTAATCTGCTGGGATATTATTACGATCGAGGTCTAGATAAGTACCATATGTCTTCTATCCATATGCGTGTTCGCATAAGAAA
>CAMLKF010000014.1 GCA_946480575.1 uncultured Nitrososphaera sp.
TCTATGGCCTCTTCAAAGAGGTTCTTCCTTACCTTTATCGGTATATCATAGTATGCGGCAAGCGCTATCGAGTCTGACGCGCGGTAGTTCCGGAGAATGAGCTCGCCCTCCTTTCTGCTCTTGAAGTAGAGGTTTGCGCGGAGCACAGAGCCGCTCTGGTAAACGCGCACCTCGATCAGCAGGAGATCCTGCATGACTGCTATCTCCTCTACCAGATTGTATATCGTGGGGATGCTGCCCTTATCGCCTTCCTGAAAGCGCGAAATATGCCTTGCCACTTCACCGGAAAACGCGCGCATCGGGAACTCTTTGCCGTCATCCGATTTCAATACGACTACCCCTTCAAGCCCTATCTGATCCACGAACCCCACGTAACTTATCTTGGCCATGATGTACTCCCCATCTTCCACCGGCGGACTCTTTGGCATTGTGTCCTACTATATATACGTCCTGAGAATTAAGGGTTTACAGAACCAGATGATGATGACGACGATAGGATTTAATTTGCAGTCGGCACATTTCTCAGCAGCAAGAGAAGGGAAGGCATGGACGAGAAACGCTGGCAGGCAATGCGCGAAAGCGGATTCAGGGTTCTTTTTGTAGGGCTTTTTTCACTTGTCATTGCATTTGTAATCTATTCCAGGCTCACGGTTCCTTCTTCTGACGCCACAGCAGTCGTTATGGCGACTCAGCTGACAAACCTTGCCTACGCCATGCTTGCCATAACGGCAGCTTCGATGGCGGCCATGGCATACGGCACCTATACCATCTTTCGGTCGGAGCAGATGCGAACCGCAGGCACAAGCAGCCTCGTCTCGTTCATCACTGGCGCGTTTGCCAGCAGGAACTACTGGAAGATAATGGCAATCGCGGCAATCGGCTACGGCATCTTTTTCGGGTTCCTGTCGCAGATACTTGTCTACAGGCCGGACGTGTCGTTCACCGAAAGGGGAATCGAAGTCCCGTCAGTCGACATGATACCGTGCTGCAGTGCTCCCGGCTACATGCCAATGCTCACCGTCTATATCACCGACCACTTTTTGATTTTGATAATACCAGTAAATGTGATCCTGGCGGCCGTAGTGTCTATGCTCGTGGGCTTTAATGTCGCGCTCAGCATCTTTGCCTACAGAATGAAAAGCTCTATGCACGCCAAGACCTCGCTTGTAGGAGGCATCGGAGCAACAAGTGGACTGTTTGTCGGGTGTCCGACGTGCGCTGGCAGCATCCTCTCTGCAGTACTCGGGGTCGGCGTGGCAGGTGCAGGGACAAGCGCAAGCGTGCTTGCACCATTCCAGACGCTCTTTATAGCGGCAAGCATCCCCGCGCTCATAATCGCGCCCTTTTTGATAGCAAGGAGCATCAGGTCGCTTTCAAGCTGCAGCAGCAACAGCAACAGCAGCAGCAATAACAACCTTACTTGATTGTCGCCTTCTTTGTGGTTGTTGCCACAAGCTCGAACATTGGCAGCTTTTTAGAAATGCTGTCAAGATACATCTGGACGTGCGGCTCTGCCGTCCATATCTTTTCGTCGCCAAAGAGGTAGCCGTACCTCTGCGAGCTTCCGATCCTTTCCCTTGACCGGAGAACGTCAAGGTAGCTGACTGGAACTGCCGAGTCGTCAAAGCCGTGCTTTTGCGCTATCGCGTTTATCATGCCGTGCATGCCAGAGCCGTGCTGGGCAGCCTCTTTCACCCTATAGGCGATGTCCTTAGGTATCCCGAGCGCCTGCGCTAGCTTTCTGTGCACGTGCTTGCCAAATGTGTCGCGGCCGCCCTTGACGTTCAGCCTGAGATCGGTAGCAAGCGCGACCCTGATCACTTCTGGGTCAAGGAATGGCTCTCTCAGCTCTATGCTGTGGGCCATCGTTATCTTGTCCTCACGCTCGAGTGTCTCTTTGTATAGCAGTAGCAGATCCTCAACCATGTGCCGGCGGAGCTTGCGATAGCCCTCTTTTTCTGCAACCTTGGCATACCACGAATAGCCACCAAAGAGCTCGTCCGCTCCCTGTCCTGTGAGCATTACCTTGATCCTGTCCTCGTGCGCAAGCTTGACCGCGCCGTACACTGGCAGCGCGACTTCTACCTGGCCGGCGTTGGCGTCTTCAATGACGTTAATGACCTTCGGGATCAGCTTTTCTACCTCGTCCTGCGTGAGCTCGCACACCTTGAGCTTCAGGCCGAGCCTGTCTGCGATCTGGCGCGCGTTGGCGATGTCGCTTGAGCCCTGCACACCACAGGTGTAGCAGATCACTTCTGGGACCATCTTGGCGGCAATGTGCGCCACGAGCACGCTGTCGATGCCGCCGGAAAATATTATCCCTATTCTTTTGAAATCTTGCGAGCGCTTTTTCATCGATTCAATGAATGCTTTTCTGTACTCTTCGACTGCAGATTTCATTGTCCTGTTGGATATCCTGACCTTCTGCGGGATCGGATCTGCCACTTGGAAGCTTTGCAGGCAGCCATCCGGCGATATAATTATTGCATGCCCCGGCAAAATGCACCTTGTTGGCTCGGGGATTCCTATCCTCCAGAGTGCTTTGCGCTCCGACGCAAAGGTGACAAAGTCAGGAGTCGCGGCGTAATACAGCTGCCGTACGCCTATCCTATCCCTGACCAGCGCGACCTCGTCCGTCTTTTCGTCCCTTATTGCAAGCGCGTACACGCCATCAAGCTCCGCCACCGTCCTCTTTATCGCGCCAAGCAGGCTGTTCTTGCGCAGGTGAACCTCGAGCAGGTGCACTATTACCTCGCTATCTGTCATTGTAGTAAGCTTGTGATGCTTTTCCAGCTTTTTCCTTATCTTTTTGTAGTTGTATATCTCGCCATTGTGCTCGAGCACGAGCCTGCCATCGCAGCTACGAAACGGCTGCGCGCCGCATGTGCCTCCGACTATTGCAAGCCTGGTATGACCAAGAGCGCTGCTTCCAGCGACCTTTTGGAAACGAGACTGCATCGTCGAGATCGAGTCGGATTTGACAATATGGCCGTCTGCGACAAGACCCGCTCCGTCCGGCCCGCGGTTGACCATGCATGAAAGCATCGAACCGACGAGCGGCACAACGTTCCCACCGTTTTTGCTCAAAATACCAGCTATTCCACACATACCAATTCTAACCAAATTTCAAAAGCCAAGCTTCCCGCCGCCAGGCAGGTGACTCGACTTCAATCACAATAATTATACCATTAATAATTTAAAAGTCTTATGCGACAAACTTTAATACTTTCAGGAGATCCGGTTCTCGCACAATCCTTGTGCTTGCTTTGACTATTTCCGCATCTTTTGGCATGAATGCGACTCCCACTCCCGCGCACTGGATCATGCAAATGTCGGATCTAGTGTCGCCCACTGCAAGCGTGTGCTCTACCGGCACGCCGAACTTGCGCGCAAACTTTTCCAAGTGGTAGCGCTTGCAAACGGAAATTTTGCAAAAGCAGCCAATCCGGTCCCAGCCAAGAGGCATCTCGACCTTGCCGGTAATTTTGCCATTTATTATTTCAAGCTCATTCGCTGCAACAAAGTCAATGTGCAGCCTGTTCGCAACAAAGCCTGCCGCGACAGTATAGCTGTCGCTTATTATGCCTATTTTGTAGTTTCTCTCTCTGAGCTTTGCGATCGCCTGCTCGCAGTTCTTGGTGAGAGGTATCGACTGTATTGCAGATTCCAGATCTTGCTTTGTCAGGCCTGCAAATAGCGCCGCTATCGCCTTTGTCTGCTCGTACCCCGGCGCCCCGCCTGCCTGTATCTCCCTGACCCTGCCTAACAGGCCGAACCTGTCGGCAAGCGCAAACACCAGCCGGCCCTGAATGAGGGTCCCGTCCATGTCAAACGCCGCCAGCCGCTGCATCATCTTCTTACTGGGTGTAAGTAGTAGCCTTGCTTAGAATTTTTGCAAATTGCTGCATGTCAATGTCTCTGAACGGCTCTATCCTGACTGGCGCCGGCGGCTCCGGCTGCCCTTCGTCCAGCATGCTCCTCCCGCGCAGAGATTCCAGAATCTTTTCGCGCAGTTTTGGCGGGCAGATCTTACTGTGATATATCGACCCAAGTGACGCAACCATCATCTCCTTCAGGTGGTCGTCGCCCTTGTCTTCGTGAAAGTGGGGGTTGCGCGTTTCAACCTGCATTACCTCGACTCCCTTGTCCATTGCGTCCTGGTTCGTCGTAGGGATTATGCCGCCAAATTCCTCCAGCACGTTCACTATTTCGTAGGGTTCGATGGAATATCCGGAAGAAAATGTTAGTAATTCTGCGAGCTTGATAGACATGCAGTGCTCGCCCGAGTTGCCAGTACGCATCACCTCTGTCTCAAAGCCACTATAATAGGAAATGAGCGAATTGAGATGCTGGTTGGTAAGCTCTGACACCCTTCCCCACTTGCTGAAGTACAAGCCGGTTTCAGACATTTTCGGCTTGAATATCCAAGATACCCTGATCATCGTATAGGGTGTCTTTGACATGGCTATGCCGGAAGCGAAAATCTTGACATACTCGTTCACCGCGCCAGGCACGTAATTGTCCGCGTCGATAAAGCCGACGTACTCTTTGCCGGCCATCTTGGCAAGCAGCATGCCAATGACCATGCCCTCCGCCTTGCCGTCTCGGATTACATTGTCCGGCCCGAGGATGCTCGTGTAGCCAGTCTCCTTGAGCGCTTCAGAAAGCCCGGGGTCGCGCTGGTGCATGATGAGCGCGTCGCGGCCAACGAACGTGTTGAACTGCAGGAGGGCGTCCTTTTCCAGCTTGTACCTGTCCACTGGCTGGCGCGGGCTGTTTGATATAATAATGGTGAGGCAGTCGTGCGGTATGCCGCTGAGTACCCCTTCGAGAAGCCTCAGCCGCTCGCCCTTGATAGGGATCACTATAGCCATCCTCCTCTCGATGTCGGTGATCTGGTCGTTGCCGACCCTCATGAGTGTCTCGGACATGGACCGGCCGTCGTCAAACCCAGAGTCCAGCTCATAGACCCGCTGGACACCGTGCAGGCTCGTCGCTCCAAACCTTTCAGTGTACCTCGGCAGATCCAGCTTCATTTTAGTGCGATTGAAAGATACACACAACAATTGCTTATAGCAATTTGCAATGAACTCTATATATACAAATAAGCTAATCAAGTGCAGTAACTTCGTGGGTCGTAACCTGTGCCAATATTATGCCTTTGCACTGAAGACAAGATATGAAGAAGGCCCGGATTTCATAATCGCCTGCCTTATCCGGAAGCACCCACGAATGACCCATTTGGACCCACTCGCTAGAGTTTTCAGGGTAATGCTGTGCTATGCCAGATATAATACTTTGTCATCTCTCATCTGAATCCCTAATCTCAAGGACTATCGTCATCAGGATAGGTCATCATCGATGTTGCAATTGTTAACAGCAGAGTAGCTTGCAGTAACACTTGGGAGCCTACAGTTATATTTCGTCTACCGCGCGGCTGTCCGAGTTTGTTGTCACCAGCAGCAGTTGCATTATAGAAATCCTGCCATTAGGGCAGTAGGCTTAGTTATCTGGACTGTTCCGTGGATTCGCTGTAGCTTACCATCGTCTCCTCTACAGCATATAGAGGCATTAATCATATGCTGCTGGTGTGGCTGCCAAAATACTACCCAAAATAGAAGCGACAGCTAGCAGATTTAGCAATGGCTGTTTTACAGGAATTAAAAATAAAAATATAGTGCATTATTTTGGTCTACCAGCTAAAAATTGTTTATAACAGCGCCTATCGGCCAGTTCCTTTGTAGTGCAGGACAGGAAGTACCAGAAGAAAAAAGTCGCCGTGGAAAAATTCATCAAGAAATTCGGCAAGGTCGACCACTATATCATACTGAACAACGTCGACGTCGACTACGACACGCTCATGAGGATATTGTCAGAGCTCCGCAACGAGGGGCGCATTTCATGATGATGATGATGATGATAAGGACTTAATGCAGAGACAGCGCAAAAAAAACAAACAAAAAAGAAATGAAAAGCCGATCAGATCGTGCCTTTTCCTTCCAGGTGTGCCCTGAGCATCCACGCCATCTTTTCGTGCTTTTCTACCGCATCTTGTAAAAAGTTACTTGTCACCTTATCGTCATATTTCTCTTCACATTCCTCTACGTTCTTCCTGAGCGTCTGTATGTTAGTCTCATGATCCTTTAGCAAGTTGGATATCATTGTCTGGGCTTCAGGGTATTCGCCGGGGTCTTCCTTTATGCTCGAATGCCGGGCAAATTCTTCCATCGTGCCATAGGATTTGCCGCCAAGATGCCGGGCGCGCTCTGCCACTTCGTCGACCATTTCGTCCAGCATTTCATACTGCTCTTTAAAGAATTCGTGCAGCTGGTGGAACCTCGGTCCTATCACGTTCCAGTGGTACTTTCTTGTCTTCGTGTACAGCGTATATTCGTCGCACAGCCGGGAGTTTAGAATTTCAACTACGCCTTTTCTAGCGTCATCTGTGAGGCCAATGTTCGTTTTGACATCTGCTTTCATTATTTCATGACCCATTGCGCTTTTTGATGCCATGATATAACACTTGGTCAAGAAATTATTTATAGAGTATCGATAACGTGTCTAGCACTGAGAGGCGGCAGAGACGGCAGGAAAAATTACATCGCGACTCCAGCTCTGCCCTGTATCACGCTTTAACAATAATATATGATTGAATCGCTCTAGAGAAAAAACATACTGAAGAGAATAGAAAGATTGTTGTTAGTGGTATTTTTGCAGTCTCATTATGCTACTATCCACCTTTGGGCTGATGGCTGGCTGCAGCAGCGTCGGGAAAGTGGAAGATACAGAAAGATCGTGTCGTCGTAATCCACTTTTTTCATTTTTTCGCGCAGACTTTTGTGTATTGTCATACTATTATGCTTCTATATGAAACTGCAATTCCTGCATCCCTTTTTTCGTCACAAGATATTCCATTCTGCTATCCTTTGCCTTGGCCAGGTACCCTTGTGCGACTAACGTCAAAAGCCATAGCTTCAAAGTCCTATCGTCTATGCTGAGTGATTCTGCAAGGATTTCAAATGAACCTCTACTCCTTTGGATATAACGGAGAATTCTGAGCGCAGTAGGAAAGTCATGGCTATGCCTGTGTGACAAGCTCTCCTCTCCTGCCTGCTGTGTGCTTCATAGAATGAGAGTTACTAGCAGTAGTAGTAGCTTCATTATTCTTCCTTGTTTTGCTATTGATGCGATATGTAGTTATCAACATTGTTATCACCCACGACTGGGTAAGCTGCAAGTAGAATAATCCTCTATTTATTCTTTGGGTAAGCTGCACGTAGAACATTCCTCATCATTTTCTATTGTTGTTGCGTCAAGAAATCATCAGGCGTTCTTGGCTTGCCATCTTTGAAAACCATTTTAGGCATGTGTCTCATCGAAAAAGAAGCCGCGGCAAGTAACACTGGCTCAAACTCTTTTCCCAAATCCGTTAGCTCATACTCCACTCTAATTGGATAGTCTGATACAATTCTTCTCCTAACAATTCCAAACTGTTGGAGTTCTCGCAAACGCTGAGTGAGAACCTTTGGTGTAATGCCTTCTATATTCTCCAGAAAGCGATTAAACTGTGCGGTGCCTCTAAGCATTTCCCTTATGATTAGAACTGTCCATCTTTTTCCTATAATTTTGAAAGTTGTTTCAATCGGACATGATTTGAGCTGTGGCATGTTGTAGACGGTCTCTATTATTGAACATCCTCTATCGTTCAATCTCTTTCACTTTCCCTCGGTAACTTACTATGGGTCTGGTTACGTGAGGCTTATAAACTATGCTTTTGATACTTGGTATACAAATGAAAGTATTAGACAATCATTCGAAACGAACGCAATATGACAGCAAGACAATCTCTATCCTAATGGCCGTTCAAACATGGAGAGTAGTAGGATTTGCTTTTCTGTGGGGCGTGGGTATAGGAATTATTCCCCCTGTCTTTGGAATACCCGCCGGAGTCGGGGATGTTCTGATTGGACTGACGGCTATCCCCTTTGTCTTTTTCTTGAAAAAAGGGTATAGCTGGTCCAAGAATGCGGCTGTAATCTGGAACGTATTAGGTATCGCAGATCTAGTTATGGCGATAAGCCTTGGCCTTATTACCTCTCAGGAACAACTGGCAGCAACTGGAACTGCGACAATGCAAACATTTCCTTGGATCCTTATTCCTGCTATAGCAGTGCCTGTTACGCTAACGCTGCATGGAATCACGCTATACCGCTTGAAAGATTGGGAACCAGTACAACAACTGCACAGGGAATTTTCAGGAGCTTGATGCGATGATGCGTATGGAAAAATGAATTAAGGCTATATATAGCCATAATTCAAAAGTGCGTTATTAATGGCATAGGCTGCATGCGATTTGACGTAAAACACACAAACACACACGCGCGCACACACACGCCCGCTACCATATCACGAGTAAATCCATACTTTGGCTCAAATAGCTTGACATAGTCTCTAAAATACAGATGTCCTACCCTTGATTCTACGGTGAGCAAGTCCCGCTTGTTAATAGAGCTATTCACCTTGGCCAGGTACTGGCTCAACCCACTTATGCCGTTGCTTACATCATTCCTGTCCAAGCTCTTCAGAAAGCTGATCTGGCTTTGAAGAGCTTGGACAGCCACCAACATTTTTTGCAAATACAAAATCGTAGCAAGGTTTCGAAATATGTTTTCATTTTTATAAGAAGCCTAGACAAGCGTCGATATACAAAAAAACACGCTTGTCGGAGGAGATTCTATTTTTACTCCTTGTCTATAAAAAGGCAATCCCCCCTCTTTGTGCTCATTTTTGTGCCGCTTCTACGTTATGTTGTACGTTATGATTTGTTGGAAAGAGCTTAAAGCTTGGTAATAATAGACAGCATAACGTAGGCAATGACGCTAAGGGAAAGAAGAACCACTACAATGTCAAGCTGTTGAGAGGATATGGTGTTTCTATTAGCCTCAAAGCAAACCGCGTTTACTTGAAAGACGGTACTGATCCGTTTACGGGTCTGGCTGAAAAGAAAGAGTGGTTTGTTACTCAAATTCCTTATGAACGAATAGTAATAGCCGGCAAGGGCTATATTTCAACTGACGCTATAGAACTGCTTACCGATCACAACATTAACGTAATCTTGCTGGATTCATTTGGTAACCTTGTCTGTAATATGAGCCGGGTTATGGTTAGCGACACTGCAACAAAGTACAGGATCGGTCAGTATGACACTTTTAGAAATCCTGAAAAAGTGCTATACCTGCAAAAGCAGACCTTGCATGCAAAGTTGGAAAGCCAGATTCAATTCTACAAGTCGCTAAAAAAAGAGGAGTTAGGTCAATGCATTAAGGGACTGTTGCGGTACAAGGAAAGAATTGACCTGCAACAAGACAAGCGTGACTTGTTGAGAATAGAGGCGGGAGCTGGGCAGCTTTATTTCCGCTATTATACCTCACTTTTTAGTCCAAACTATGGGTTTAATTCACGAAATGGTGGGCATAAGAACCGGCAACCGTTATGCTTCGGATGTCATTAACGCGCTGCTAAACTATGGTTATTCTGTTTTGGCAGCTGAAATTGCAAAGTTTGTTTATGGATGCGGGCTTGATCCTTACTATGGCTTCTTTCACAAAATGGACACTTCGTTTCAGGCTCTGGTTTATGATCTAATAGAGCCCTTCAGATGGCTTGTAGAATAACCTGTTTACAAGCTTGCAGTAGAAGAGCCAAAGCATGGTCGGATGATCAGGAAGAATGAATATGCTTGGACAAGGGAAGGTAAAGTGGTTCTTGATTCCGGCCTGATTCGCAGATTTTTGGAATTGCTAGAGAGAATATTTCAGGTTGAACGGCCTTACAAGTTCAAGCATGGGGTAAAGAGAAGAGATGGGTTGTCTATGTGTCAGGAAATAACTATTGCCAAGATATCCGTTCAAGAGCTGGCAGATTTTATTGTTTTGCGAAGAAAGCAGGGCCTCCTATTCTGCCAAATAATGGCCCATAATGGCGTCCACTATGCAAAGTCTAGGCATGCAGCATCGTCATCATCTACTTCAAAGCTATGGTAACTTCTTTTCTTTGTTGCCGTCCCTTTTTCTATCAGTGAAACTAGCATCCGCATCGGTGCCGGCTTTTCTATAAGTCCGTCTATCTTGACTGACGGCAACACTCTCTTTAGCTCGGACCTGCTAATCTCTAAGGAAGTCATTAGAAAAATCTTGAGATCTGGCTTTATGGCTTTGACCTTTCTTACCAAGTCAAACCCATTCATGCCGGGCATTCTAATGTCTGATAAGATTGAATCATACTCTGTTGAATGCTGCTTAAAGTGCTGCAACGCCAAAATAGGATCTGTAAATTCCTTTACAGCCCAACCACTTCTTTGTAGGGCTATTTTGATAATAATGGCAATGTCTCGCTCGTCATCAACTACAAGAATTGATTTTTTGTTTTGCTCTGTCAATTATTTCTCACCTTGTCAGTGCTGTAAGGATTAAACTGTGCTGATTTGAGATTTGGCGTTTGTAACTATTCTGTGTTATTATCAAATTTGGATGAGGGCAGACAACTGTAATCTTTTGATTATTCCTTAGCCATTCAAAATGGGTATTTTGCCACCACCTCTCAACATGGATGCACTCATCAAATTTCTTACGCCGAGATAGGTTGTCAGCGCAGTCAGCTACAACAATCACTTCGTGGCTTTTTCCGGCGGCAATTCTTTCCTTTACTATTTCTTCCAACAGAGCCTTAAAATCTTTAAACGGTTCCAAGTCACCATCTAATGCGCGATAATAGAGCGCTTTTAGGCTAAGAACTAGCAGGTTACCCTTGTTCATATTTTCTTTGTATTTTGTAATTTTTGAAAGTATCTTTGAGATATATAATGTATCTGACGCGTCAACAGAAGCATAAACAGCTAGTTGACCTTTCTTTAGTCCCTCATTAATGTAGTTTATTGCAACTCCATTACGCTCATCATCGTTATCATATAGCATAATGATATGCTCGCAGCAAGATGGGTTAACTAAACTTGACATATCTGCCACCTATACCTGGGCCATACGAACTTAGGTACGTTAATAGGTTAGTTGAAATTTTGTCAATCATGCTTATGCCTGTACCCCGCTTTGCTATTACTTAATACCTCTTGAACGGTAGAACAAAGGTAGCCTATACGTGCTGGTTTTGTGATAAATCCGTTTACCTTTATTGAAGGCAGGACTTTTTCAAATTCTGTCTTCTGTATCTCAAAAGCTGTCATAAAGCAAATCTTGACTTTATCATCCTGTTTTCTTATTTCTCTGCAAAGTTCAAAGCCGTTCATTTTTGGCATGCGAATGTCGAGAATCACTAAATCATAAGCACCAGGTTTGAAGTCCAACAGTGCTTTTTCCGGATCACTATAGCTTTCAACTCTAAAGCCATCACGACTCAAACCTTCCTTATAGACTGAAATGATATCCATTTCGTCATCAACAAGCAAAATTCTATTCCCCTTGGTAATGGAAGTATCATATTTAGCGGTCCTCATGCTAGAAACAACGTCATCCTTGTTTAGCGTAATGCCGTTTTCCTTTTGTCGTGGATTCATTTAACCACACCCAGTACTGACTGGAAGAGTTCAGCTGTTATCTTGTGTCGCTCAACTTCTGATAAATTCTCAACATGTTCTTTGCAACTGATCATGAGGTCATCACGCTCCTGTCAAGACGTCTTTCGCCTTTTTCTTCATACTTTGTCATTGTAGGCGCAGCCATTGAATTTTTGATCAGATTCCCTAACTTTCGCATTACTATGGGCTTCTTTATCACACCGTAAACTTTCATAGAAGGATGTATTTTTTGAAATTCAGAGATGTCGATTTCAAAAGCAGTCATGAATATTACCTTCAAATCTGGCTTTAGTTCTCTAATCTTTCTTACAAAATGAAATCCATTCATACTCGGCATCCTGATACCAGATAGAGCCAAAAAATAATCATTGAAATTCTGTTCAAAATCTTCCAGCGCAGCAAAAGGATCGGTAAATGCACGAACATTGAGCCCTTGTTTACGTAAGAACCTTGCTGTGTCAGTAACTATTTCTCTATCATCCAAAATCAGGATGAATTCGCTCTGCACCATCAAACTACTAGGCACTTGCAATAATATAAGGACTAAGTATTGTTTTGTACGAAAATGCATGCAACTGCAAAACTTTTTAACCATCAGAACAGATTTTCAAATAATGAGATTATCATGACAAAGAGTAAAAAATCCACCAAGACCGCAAGTTTTAGGATAGACGATTCTCTTCTTGATGCGCTCTTAGGGGAGTCAAATTCCAAACAGGTAAGTCTGAACACTCTTGTAAATCAGGTCTTAAGAGAATATATCGAGTGGTACGCCAATGCTCCAAAAGTCGGCTATATGATAGTGAGAAAATCACTCATATCTGCCATACTCGAAAGATTCAATGATGATGAGATACGGCAACTTGCAAGAATTACAGCCAAACAATCTAGAGAGATTAACTTGTTGTTTGCAAGCGAATACAGCATAGATTCGGCTCTTAAAATAATTGAATACAAAATGCGTATGTCGGGCTATATTTACCGCAAAGAAATTCATGATGACTATTATACCTATATCATAGAGCACGGTTTGGGCCCAAAATGGTCTCTGTACCTCGCAGAGCTCTTCGCCTCAGAGTTTCAGGAAGTTGATCATGAAGCAGAGTTTGAAAAGTTAGATAATCTACTTGCCTTCAAAGTACGCAAGTAGGTTTAATCTCCAAGACTTTTTTTACTCCTTATCTATGAACTCGTCTGGGTTCGGTGGCTCCGGGTTCAGTCCCTTCCTCTTCCTTACCTCGCCAACCAGGTTGCGGAAGATCGAGTTTGGAACCGGCTGCCACGCTTTAAAGTAGCTGTTCCACATCGCCTTGCCGGCGGTAGCTCCCCTCATCTTCTCTGACAGGTCGAATGTTTCTGACGCCGGCACCTCGCCCTGAATGATCGCAATGATGCCCTTCTGCTCCACGTTCAAGAGCTTGCCGCGCTTGCCAGACAGCACGCTTGACACCTGACCTATCAGGTCCTGCGGGCACTTGACTTCGATGCCAAGTATCGGCTCTAGCAACACCGGGTTGGCGATGAGCATAGAGCCCAGCATTGCCCTCCTTGCTGCAGGCATCAGCTGCGCAAGGCCCCTGTGCGCCGGGTCTTCGTGTGGGACAAAGTGGTGAAGGGCGAATTTTACTCCCCTCACCTGCTCGTGGGCTATAGGTCCATTGTGGATTACGTCGTCAAAGCCTGACCTGATAGAGTCCATCGACTCTTGAAGGAACTGGACACCCTTTGTTTCGTCTACCAGCATGTTGCCGCTGACGTCGATTGCGGCGACGCTCCTTGCCTCGTCCGCGCTCCATCCCTTGTCCCTCAGTATCTTGGCCATCTCTTTCTTGTCCATGTCTTCCTTGAGCTTGCCTGTCCTTATCATGTCAAGTATGTCGTCAGGGATCGGCTCAATGCGCATAAAGATCTTGTTGTGCTTGTTGGGCGACTTGCTCATTATAGGCCCTGCCTTCATGCGTATGGTTTCGCGATAGTTGATGAGCGGAGGCGTGGTGACGATGTCAAGGCCGGCTTCCTGCAGGAGCGATGTCGCGATTTCAAGATGGAGGACGCCCATGCCTGCCATGAGGGTCTCGCCGGTTTCTTCGTTAATCTTGACTACAAGGTTGGGGTCTTCGACGGTTATCCTGCGAAGCGCCTCGACTAGCTTGGGCAGGTCCTTAGGGTGCTTGGGCTCGACTGCTATCGTGACGACTGGCTCAGAGACGTATTTTATCGATTCAAACGCCTGCGCGCCCTTCATCGTAGATATCGTCTCGCCTGCGACTGCGTATTCAAGCCCGAGCAGCGCCGGGATGTTGCCTGCCGGGAGGACACTAACGACTTCGCGGGTGTTGCCCATGTAGATGTTGACCGACTGGACCCTGCCAGTTCTTTTTGCGTCAACGAGGTACACTTCGTCGCCATCCTTTATCGTGCCGGAGTAGAGCCTGCCGGTAGCGACCCTGCCTGCCTGCGGGTCGACGTTAATCGTGGTAACCATCATGAGCGCCAGGCCCTTTTCGTCGCATGCAATAAGTGCCTTGCCGATATCGGAGTCTAGATCCCCGGGCCAAATCTTGGGGATTCTGTATTTCTGCGCGACATGGGGCGGCGGATGGTGTTCAACTACCATGCCAAGCACCGCGTCGTGCAGGGGCGACCTTTCTGAAAGCGCCTTGATGGCGTTCGGGTCGCTGCTGGTGTAGGCGTCGTAAACATCCTTGAAGCTGACGCCTTTCTTTTGCGCCATCCTAAAGTTAAAGCCCCATCTGTCCTTTGCAGAGCCAAACGCCACGCTGTTGCCCTGAATGCTGACCTTCCACTTTTCCTTGACTTCAGGCTCGGCGTAAATGTCTATCAGCTGGTTAAAGTGGGCAATGATGTTGGACAGCCACTTTTGCATAGCTGGCGGGTCCAGCCTCAGCTCTTTTACGAGGCGGTCTATCTTGTTGATGTATAAAACAGGCCGTACGCGCTCTTCAAGGGCCTGCCTCGTGACAGTCTCTGTCTGAGTCATGATGCCCTCTACAGAGTCTGAAACGACAACCACACCATCGATAGCGCGGAGCGCGCGTGTCACCCTGCCCGTAAAGTCGATGTGGCCGGGCGTGTCTATCATGTTGATGACATAGTCCTTGCCTTCTGTTTCGTAGAATAGCGTGACATTTGCTCCCCTGATTGTCATCTGACGGTTCTGCTCCAGCTCCATAGAGTCCAGCGCCAGAGCCTGGCCGGCAACAGACGGAGAGATGATGCCTGACGCAGCTAAAAGGCTATCGCTCATGGTTGTCTTGCCGTGGTCTACGTGGGCAATGACACCAAAATTTCTGATCTGATCCTTGTTACCAATAATTCTCAGTATATCCTGAGTTGACTTGAACTTCGGCATACGCTCAAGCAAAAAAAGTTTGGCGCAGGACTATTAAATGTATCCTAGAGCTCTTTACATACATTGATTTAATAGTGACAGAAGAAGCCTCAAAGGCAATGGAGATAATAACGCTTGGCCACACGCCGGACGCCGATGACGCGTTCATGTTTTACGGCATTGCCTCCGGCAAGGTAAGATCGAAATTTGCAATCAAGCACGTCATCCAGGATATTGAAACGCTTAACAGGCGCGCCCTGAAACACGAGCTGGACGTGACCGCGGTCTCGGCCCATGCTTTTGCTTACCTGAAGGATTATGTCATTTTAAAGAGCGGCGGCAGCTTCGGGCTCAATTACGGCCCGATAGTGATAGCAAAGAACAAGATGACAAAGGAGCAATTGCAAAAGTGCACGATTGCCATCCCAGGCAAGATGACTTCGGCAAACTTACTGCTAAAGCTAGCAATCGGCAATTTCAGGGAAAAAGAAATGTCGTTTGAAGCGATCCCAGATGCTGTCTTCTCCGGCAGGGCAGACGCGGGGCTTGCGATACATGAGGCGCAGATAACTTATGACAGGAAAAAATTCACCAGCGTGCTTGACCTTGGCAGCTGGTGGTCCACCAGCACAGGCGGCCTGCCGGTGCCTCTTGGCATCAATGTGGCAAGTGCCCGGACAATGAGCAGGGATCAGATAAAGGAATTCAGCGAACTTTTTACAAGGTCGATTGCGTACGGCCTTGATAACATCGATGCTGCAGTCGACTATGCTATGCAGTACGGGCGTGGCCAGCCAAAAGAGACGATAACAAAGTTTGTCAGAATGTACGTCAATGACTTGACGCTTGACATGAGCAAAGACGGCAGGAAGGCAATTGAAAAGATGTTTGAAATGTCAAAAGAAAGCAAAATAATTGATGGCGATACAAGCGTCGAAGTAGTGTAACTAAAAAACTGTTCGGGCGGTACTGTAGCATTGCCGTCGGCTGACTGACTGACTGCCTTTTGATTTGCTGTAACAACTCGTCGGCTATCGCTATCGTGGTCAGATTTGAGAGTAGTAGCTGATCATCTGCTGTTTGCCCTTGTCAGTTAAAACCCATCCTTTATTGGCAGAATCCTTGATTATCCAACGGTTTTCTGCCAAAAAGTCTATCCAGATTTCCACTAATTGACTATCGCCATCACACTTTGCGATTATCTGATCTTCAATTAGACCATCATGCAAACAGTCCAGAACGTACATAGCTTGCTTCAATCCTGAGAGCTTAAGGGGATTATCGTTATCGCTTGGATTTGACGTAAAAATTTATTCCTCCTATCATTTTCATGATATACAAAAGCCACCAGCCCTCAATAATGAGTAATAGTATCAAAGTAATTAAGGTTATTGGTAGATTATGTCAAATAACGGAGTAATGATACGGTTTTAGCCATTACTGCTTCATAGTGGTTATGGAGAAAGCCCATGACAAAAGTATATCCTGCAATACGACAAGTTACAGGTGCCCATTTCTTATGCTAATGACACTACTAGCTATAAAGTGGACTATATCGATGGCAACGCTGTCGTGCTTGAAACAAAGTCATATTCCATCATAGCGGCGCAGAACACACAAAATTATTAACACTCTCGAGCTCTTTCTGGGTGTTGAGAAGTATTTTACATTCAGAGAGCTCTCTTTCTCACAATGAGCTCTTAAAGATAGCCGAGTCGCTTGAGGAGCAGCAATCGTCTAATCCAGTCTGCGTATAATGTTGAAGAACGTATCGCGCTGCGCTGGCTCGCGCTTGATCTCCCTGACTAGGCTGGCCATTTCCTGAAGCGACGTGCCGGTTGCCTTGCCTGCCGCCTTGAATATCTCTTCAGAGAACGCTGTCCCCACCATGTCGTTTCCGCCGTACGAAAGCGCCACCTGCGCTACTTTCTTGCCAAGCGCCACCCAGTACACTGAAACATTGTTGAGCACGTTTGCCAGAAGCAGGCGCGACACAGCTATCACGCGCAAATCATAAGTGGATGGGCTTTCAGCAGTCACCAACCCTTTCTGCTCCAGCTCAGTATTTTCAAGGCTGAACTTGAGCGGGATGAACGTCGTGAACCCCTTGGTCTTCTTGTGAAGCTCTCTTATCCTCATCATGTGGTCGACAACGTGCTCAGGCTTTTCCACGTGGCCAAAGAGCATGGTGCAGTTGCTCTTCAACCCGAGCTCGTGTGCTTGGCGCGCAGTGTCGAGCCACTCGTCGCCAGAGCACTTGCCTACTACTATCTGCTTTCTCGTGTCAGGGTGGAATATCTCTGCGCCTCCTCCGGGCAGCGCGTCAAGCCCCGCGCTTTTCAGGCGCGACAGCACTTCTTTTATCGAATTTCTCGTCAGCCGGGCAATGAAGAATATCTCTGCTGGCGTGAACGCCTTTATCTTGACCTGCGGAAACTTGGCCTTGATAGCCCTCATCATTTTTTCGTAATAGTCAAGCCCCAGCTTGGGATGAAAGCCGCCGACGATGTGCAGCTCGGTTGCGCTCATCTGCTCGATCGCTATCTTTGACCTTGCGACTATCTGTTCGGTCGTAAGCGTGTAGGCGTCGTCCTCGTTTCCCTTGCGATAGAACGCGCACAGCGGGCAGCTGGCGGCGCACACATTAGTGTAATTCAGGTAATAAGAAGCGACAAACGTCACGGTGTCGCCGCACAGGTCGTGCCTGACCCTGTTGGCCGCAGCCCCCAGCAAGAAAAGGTTCTCCTCTTGCATCAGCTGCACGCCGTCGCTGTACGATAGCTCCTCGCCTGCCAGGGCCTTCCCTAGCGCTGGAGTGCCACCTGCGATCGTGTCGCTCTTTTGCAAACTGATCTATCTCTCTCTATGCCTCGGGAGTCCATATAAAAATTGTGTCATGCCGGCAGAGCGGAATTTCTTTAAAGAATAAATATCATTAAAAGCCCACAAATCCTGTTAATATTTGCAAAATAAACTTCTGCAAGAGTTTCTGAGGAAATCAGACATCAGCGACGTTCTGGAAAGTGCCCTTGCAGGGCGCCGGCAGCTCGGCCTCAACGACTGTGTAAGGCTGGTCAGGTCCGACGACGTCTACTCGATGGGCCTCGTGGCAAACGTCCTTAGGCAGAGGCTTTTTGGCGACACCATCACGTTCATCAACAACATCATTTTGAATTACACCAATGTCTGCGTCACCTACTGCAAGTTCTGCGCGTTCTACCGCCCGCCTGGCCACGAAGAGTCGTACACGGTGCCAGTAGAGGAGATAGTCAGGCGCGTAGCGACGTCCCGGGAGATGTTTGGCATCACACAGGTGCTGATACAGGGAGGGCATAACCCCAACCTAAAGCTGGAATACTATGAAGATGCGTTTAAAGCGATAAAAAACAAGTGCCCCGAAGTCGGGATAAACGGTCTCTCCCCGTCAGAGATAGACATGATAGCCAAGGTTGAGCGGAGCAGCACAAAGGAGGTGCTGGCGCGCCTCAAGGTGGCCGGGATGGACACCTTTGCCGGCGGCGGGGCAGAGATCCTTGAAGACAGTGTCAAGGACGAGATAAGCCCGCTCAAGATAAAGAGCCACGAATGGCTCCGCATAATGGAGGAGGCCCACCAGCTGGGCTTCAAGTCAGTCGCGACAATGATGTACGGCACCGTCGAGACTGAGGAGGACCGCGCAAGGCACATCATGAAAATCGCGCAGCTGCAGGAAAAGACAGGTGGCTTTATGGTTTTTATCCCGTGGAGCTTTGAGCCCAACAAGACAGAGATGCAAGCTGAAGGCAAGATCAGGTACCCTTCAGGAGGATTGTCATTATTGAAAATGATAGCGATTTCAAGGATAATGTTTTACGGCTTGATCGACCACCTACAGTCATCGTGGCTCACAAACGGCATCGGGATGGCGCAGCTTGCCCTCAACCACGGGGCAGACGACTTTGGAGGCACGCTCATTGGCGAGGAAGTCGTGAGCGCCACAGGCGCGCGGTCGACAGAGCTGACATCGGACAGGATAATCGCCGCAATCAAGCAGGCAGGCTTTCGAGTTGCTGAGCGCGATAACTCGTACGAGATCATAAAGTACCATTGAAGTATTCCTGCCACTTTTTGTCTACAAGCGCCTTTGTCTGATCGTCAACCACGGCAAGCTGCTGTATCTCCCGCACGTAGCCTTCCTCTTTCCACTTTGTTGTTGCGTCGATCCCCAGCTTTGATCCCAAATTCACGAGGGGCGACGCGGGGTCAAGCGTGTCTGTTGGCGTGTTGTTTATGATGACAGTGTCGCGCGCCGGGTCTGCCCGCGCCGTCATCGCCCATATCACATCGTTCATATCGTGCACGTTGATGTCGCTGTCTACCACGATGAACATTTTCGTGAGCGCCAGTTGCCCCATGCCCCACAGCCCCATCATGACTTTTTTTGCCTGCCCAGGGTACTGCTTCCTTATCGACATTATCGCGAGGCCCTGGAACCATCCGGCCGCCGGCATGGAAAAGTCGACCACTTCTGGGTGGAACATCTGTATCAGCGGAAGGAATGACCGCTCTATGACCTTGCCGATGTAGGCGTCCTCTAAGATGGGCTTGCCCACCACGGCCGTCAGGTAAATGGGATTGTTTCGCCGCATGATGCCTGTAAGCGTGAAGGTGGGAAACGGCTCCGCCGGAGTGTAATAGCCGGTGTGGTCACCAAAAGGCCCTTCCATCCTGAGATCATCTGGATCGACGTACCCTTCAAGCACTATCTCGGCGCCCGCAGGCACCTCAAGGTCGACCGTCCTGCACTTGACCAGCTTGACCCCCTTCTTCCTGGTGATGCCGGAGAACAGGAACTTGTCCATTCCTTCGGGGACCGGCGCCACTGCGCTAAAGACAGTTGCGGGGTCGGCTCCTATCACTATTGCAACCTCGATTTTCTTGTTCTGCTCTTTGAGCATCTTGTAGTGCTGCGCGCCGCGCTTGTGTGTCTGCCAGTGCATTATCGCGTGTTTATCGTTGATTATCTGGATGCGGTAGACGCCAAAGTTGCGGATCTCGGTTTCCGGATGCTTTGTCACCGTCAGGCCAAAGGTAATGAACCTGCCGGCGTCGTCTGCAAACGACTTTAGGACAGGCATAGAGTTGAGCGACGCCTTGTCGCCTGTTTCAACGACTTCGGCGACGGGCCCGCCATCGACGTACTTGGGGCCGTACTCGCCAACCTCGGACAGCTTGGGCAGCATCTTTAGCTTGTTGAGCATGCCTGACGGCATCTTCATCCTAGTCAGGTCGACTATGCGCCTGCCAATGTCAAGAAAGTCACTGGTTTCAAGCGCAAGCTCGAGCCTCTTCATGCTGCCAAAGGCGTTGCCAAGGATCTGCATCCGGGAGCCTTCGACGTTCTCAAAGAGCACCGCAGGCGTGCTTTCGCCGGCGTACATCAGCCGGCGCATAATCTCTGCGACTTCAAGGTTGGGGCTGACTTTGATCTTGACGCGCTTGAGCTCTCCGGCCTGCTCAAGGGCCTTCACGTATTCGCCGAGGCTTTCAAAAGGCATATGTCTATTTGCCACCACAGCTATTAAGAGGACGTTAGATAAGCGTTGCCAATGCTTTTGCCTGCCAGTCTGAAGAATATACGCTTGCATTCTTTCATAAGCGGTAAATAGTTTTTCATGCCACGACCGGCATGTCAGAGCAAGATAAACAGTCGAAAGAAAAAAAGGATCCGATGTCTCCTGAAAAAATAAAAGAGCACGAGCCAACAGCCGTCAAGCGCGACCCTTCCGATCAGAGCATAGTCGAGCCGGGCGAGACGGGAACGGACCCTGAGAAAGCCCGTGAAATAGCGAGAAGCAAGGGCATGGCCAAGGGAGAGGCCGGCGCAGCCCAAACTGGTGACGAGTACGAGCAGGGCGCTGCAGGCACGAACAAGTAAAAGAACTCTACCTTCTTTTTTGTTTCGTGAAATGAGATGAGCCGCGAGAAAAAGCCTGAAGATTTTCCAGAAGTGCCAAAAGAAGCCATTGTAAAGCCGGAAGATGAAAAGCCGGTCAAGCGCGAGATTAGGCCGGAAGAAGTGGAAAGCAAGGACGAGGCTGAATACGAGCAAATGAAGTCAACCGATCCCGATATGGACGGCGATGACAACCCCGACGTGAACCCAGAAGCAGTCTAAAATACGATGCTCGCGTTTATGGAGTATGCAGGAGCAGCTTGACTATACCAGTGGCAAGAACAGAGAAGACATCGGCAGGACTCTGGCAACTGAAAAGTTTCCAAACACGATGGACGGCTTTTGGTTTTCGGTCAGCCCAGACGTCGTCATAAACCCCTTTGACTTTGTCACAGTCAGGCACGTTTTTGGCACGAAAACAATAGGCATGGTAAAGGAGCTCCAAGCCATCGACTCGGTTGGCATGGTAGCGCGAGTCGCAGTCATGGCAAATACTGGCGTTGAAAAAGCGTCTGGCAAGAACGCCCCGATAGAGATGCCCGTTGGAGGGGGCAAACCAGTGAGGTTTTCAAGCGAGAAGGAGGTGATGTTTGCGCTTGGGATGCCGGAAATGGCAAACCCCGTTCCAGCAGGAGTTATTGAAATGACAAATGGCGTGCGGGTGCCGGTTTCCCTTGACATTTCCTACCTGCTTGGGCCCGACACGGCCCACGTAAACGCCGCTGGCATATCCGGCAATCAAAAGACATCGTACCTGCTTTTCCTGCTCCAGTCGGCGTACCAGCGGCTGATAAAGGAGAAGCTGGACGACGTAGCGATAATAATTTTCAACACGAAAGAGGAAGATCTACTCCACGTCGACGAAAAAAAGAAGGTCAAGGACAGGAACAAAAAGCTGTTTGACCTGCTTGACCTTGACATCGAGCCTTTTGACAACGTGACATATTTCTTGCCGAGGGGAAGGGATGGCAAGCCTAACTCGGCATTCGTGCCGGAAAAAAATGCCAAGACGTACTCGTTTGGGCTTGAGAACGTCTACGACAGGTTGGAGCTTCTTTTCGACGTCCACGACACACGTCACAACATTTCATCGATACTGCACTATATCTACGAGGCGTGGCCGCTCAATAATGCCAACGGCAAGAAGCAGAAGCAGGTGAGCACTTGGACCGACCTGCTCGAGTACAAGGGCTACCCACAGGAGGTGGTCGCTCACAGGTCAACGCTGCTCCATTTTCTGGGTCACATCCAGAGGTTTCGCAAGTCGCCCATATTCATAGACCAGAAGGTCACCAGCACCTACCTTGGGAAGGAGATCAAAAAGATACAAGCCGGCGACGTCTTTGTCGTCGACATTGCAATGATCTCGACGCTTGAGGAGCAGGGCTTTGTAGTAGGCGACGTGATGAAGAGCATCGACGAATTGTATTCTGCTGCAAGGCCGGCCGGCAGGAAGAGCCGGCCAAAATACATCCTCGTTTTCATAGACGAAATAAACAGGTTCGTCCCGCGCCCCCACCCCGACGGCAGACTGTCGCCCCTGACAGAGCAGATAATGAGGACAGTGGTCACGGGCAGGTCGAGGGGCACTATCCTGTTCTCCGCCCAGCAGTTCAAGAGCACGACCGACCCTATGCTGCAGGAAAACACCGGCATGCACATAGTCGCCAAGCTGGGCATGTCAGAGCTGTCCACTCCGCCCTACTCGATGCTGGATGATAGCACAAAAATGAACATAGCTAGGCTGAACAAGGGCGAGCTTGTCATGGTGCATCCTGCGTTCCGGCACCCGATCAGAATAATATTCCCAAAGGCACCTTTCAGAGACGGCTAGTTAGCGACTGTTGTTATTGTTGTTGTTCTTGAGGAACCTGGCCGCGTTCTTGCGCACGAGAGGTATCACCTTTTTCATTATCACGTCGTGGACGCCGCTGCCCGACTCGGCGTCAAATGATAGCAGGAGCACATAGTAGAGCCGGCTGTTCTCGTCGGCGATGGGGATCGTTGCCCTTATCAGCTTGGAATAGTGCGACGTAGCGTAGTTTATCTTGCCAAGCAGGTATTCCCAGCGGAGGCGTGTGAACTGGCGGTTTGCAGCAGTAATCGCGTACTGCGCTCTCTCTTCAGGGGTCAGCAGGGGTTTGAGCCCTTTCCGCTCCGCCGTGCCCTTTAGCTCGCCGTGCTCGTCGGCGATACCGACAAACCTGATAGATGGGTCTAGCGCAACGACCTTTTCGCAAAACTCTTGAAAGAATGGTTGTTGTTGTCCCATTCAATGTCTCTCTCCAAAAGCTGGGTATATTTGACTTTCTTCAAGAGCAAATACTTATATGAGTTACATAGGACATATTCTGTTCCACTTTGTCTGATCAGGAAGTTGTAACACTGGAAGATCGCAGGAACTTGCTTTTAAACAGGCGCGAGGTAAAGGCATTGTTCAGAGGTGCCGCCGGCAAGGTCAAGAGGACTGAGGCGGTCGACAAGATAGCAGACGAGCTCAACGTTGACAAAAAGCAGGTTATCCCAGTTAACCTCATATGCGAGACTGGCAAGACCGACGTTCGTGCTATATTCTACGTCTACGACGACGAAAAGGAGGCTGCCAAGCAGCTCCCGAGATACAGGATGCTCAGGACCCTTCCAAAGGAAGAGAGGAAGAAGATACTTGACGAGGAGAAGGCCGCCAAACTCAAGGCCAAGCAGGAATCTGCTGCGGCCGCCAAGGGCGGCGCTGGTGCTGGAGGTGCCAAGAGGTAACAATGGCTGACGAAAAGGCGCCAGCCAAGGGCGAGGTGGCCGTCTACAAGTTCTACAAGGTGCAGGGCGACAAGGTAACAAGGAGCAAGCGCGACTGCCCCCGCTGCGGCAAGGGAACCTTCATGGCTGAGCACAAGGACAGGTTCACCTGCGGCAAGTGTGGCTTTACCGAATTCACCTACAAAGAGCAGGGCAAGAAGGGCAAAAAGTAGTAGCAACCCTACCCGGCTGCTATGCTCTTTATCACTTTTTTAACGGCTAGTGCCACTGAGGGCATGAGCACTGGATAAAACGACTCGATGTAGCGTCGGCTTTTTGCAAGCTTTTCAATGTTGGTGCTGCTGCTGCCGGCAACGCTGGCGTACCCGTCCAGAAATTCCCTTGTTATCACCGCGGCCATTGTGCTGTTACGCGTGCTCTTCAATCCCCAGCTGATAAACTGCGCCAGATCCCACGTAGGGTCGCCGGACTTGAAGACAAATTGCTCGATGTCTGTAAAGTACAGGTCGCCGCTGCCGCTGACGATGACGTTCTTTGGCTTGATATTGCCAAGGGTTGCGCCGGCAGCGTGGATTTTGGCTATCTGCGCGCCTGCCTCCCTGAGCCATTTTGCATCACCATTGCCCCTGATGCAGTCCCTGATAATGTCGGCGAGAGTCTTGCCCCCAACAAACCCGGTGACGAGGAGCTTTCTATCTAGGACAACCGCTTCTATCTCAGGCGTGCGCAGGCCAAGGGCGCGGATGTATCTTGCCGCCTTGTACTCTGACCCGAGGCGGAAAAGCGCGTTCACTCTGAACCTCTTTACTGGAGCAGTCCACAGGTTCAGCGCGGCCCACTTGACAGACTTTGATCTTGCCAGCTCTTTTACGACGATTTTGCGCTCGCCAGAGGAGCCGTACCGGAGTATGTATAGCATTGTCCTGCTGTTTACATTGCCAAGGCGCCTCTTTGCAGTGACAGAATAATTATCGCCAATACCAAGCGACTTGGCCAGATCGTCGAGCCAGTCCCTGCTGTCAACTATCAGCTTGCCCTCAGGCAGGCGCCAGTACGCCCCTTTGGGGCACGACATAAAATCGGGTGGTTTTACCTGCTGCCCGACATGCCGCCTTATCTTGGACTCAGCCTCCTTGACCGCAAGGTGCATTATCCTCCTCCCTGCGTAAGTCTGGACAAAATACGAGCTGAATCCCTGCAGCCTCTTTGTGAGCCTTAATCGCATTTTACCTTTCTCCACAAAGATGCGCCTGTCAGATATCTGCAGCAGACCGTCTCGCTGCGCAAAGAGCCCACTGTCTTCTGCAACAATGTCGTCGAGCGCTTTTCGATAGCCGGCAAGCGCAAACTCCAAGTTGCGCTTGCTGCCGCCGCTGGCGTACGTCTTGAAGTAGCTGTAGGCGGCGCTTGGGTACAGCGATGTCCTTCGCTTTATTTTGGAAAACGCTACGTACTCTAGCGGGAACATGATTTCGGTGCCGAGAACGCTTGCAGAATCCACGACGCCCTGCAATTCCTCTAGAATTACGCGCCGCTTGTAGATCCTTTCAATTGTGCTGAAATACTCCGCATTGATTATCGGCTCGTAGACGTGGAGCAGGCGGCCTGCGGCAAACTCGCCTAATGAACTGCTGCGCGCATCCCGCTCTAGCGACTTGCTATTGACTATGAGTGCGGAGATGTCCAGGCCTGACTCGCGGAGGTAGGCATACTTGATCGCATAGGGGTAGCCTTCGAGAGCCACTAGAAGGTCGATGTCACTGTCAGGCCGGGCGTAGCCGGCGACTTTGGAGCCATAGAGGCATGCCGCAACCACCTTGCGCCCCTTTGCAACCCTGTCGATGCACTTTTTTACCACTTGCAGTTCTTCAGGAGAAATGCTAGACATAACCGCCGCTGGTTTTTTTCTTTCTCAGCTTTACGTTTTCAAATTCCACTATTTTGTCCTTTACCGCCCGATCTACCTGAAGGCGCGCCATTGCCTCTATAGGTATCTTTATCACGTTTGCATCTATCGGCACTTTTGTAGTCGGCAGGCCCTTGTCCATCCATAGCTTGATTACCTTGTCCTCTAGCTTCAGGTCGCGAAATCCTTCCGGGAAGCGGGTAGTGATGTGCTTTATCAGCGTGGGGTCGGACTTGAAGACTGCCCGCTCTTCAAGCAGCCTCTCGGCGTCAGCGTACGCGCCTTCAAAGAGCGTGCCGGACACCTCGTCAGATATCACCTTCATTTTCACTATCCTGCTCACAAGCTCCAAGTAGTGCATGAACTCGTGTGCCAAGATGGCATGGATGGTGCCCTTGAGGCCGTGGGCAATTAGCGGCGCGGTTACCTGCACAACGACGCGCAGGAGGTTGTCGTCTCCCACCACAGGTATAGTCCTTGCAAAAAATATGCCTATCTGCGTAAATTCCACTGCAGACATTGAAACCACGAGACTGGGCTCGATGTAATAATACGGATATTTCAATCCTGACGCTTCCTCGACCCTCTTGATGCCTTCCGTAACTAGCGGGAACCTCTCGACTACCAGCTTGTAGATTTTATCTGGAATCTGGCCGGCTTTGTGGGTGTCGTGGACCTTGTAGAGAGGGTCAAAGCTGCTGCTCATCCTGCTGCTGTGTGTCAGATTAATCCGGTCAAACAAAAACGTTACTGAATTACAACATCCAGTATGTCAAACGTAACGCATTCGCACTTGCTGCCAAGGATTTCTGAAATATTGGGCTTCATGTACTCTTCGCCACCAACGAACTGCTTTATCATGAGCCCGCCGTCTGCGACAACTGTCAGGGTAAAATTATTGCCGTCTATTTGCCTGGCGCCTGCAGAGTAGATCTTTTTTGTCGTCATTTTCGACCGGTTCTCAAAGCTCACTTCGGTGCCGGCAAGCGAGTTCAGCTTTTTCAAATCTTTTTTGGTCAGGGTGCTTTCGCATTTTGCGTGGATCCTTGTCTTGACTGTAAAGCGCGCCTGCGGATCAGGGGCGTCCTCCCACGCCGACAGTGTGGCGTCGATCCCGCTGTTACTTTTGATCCTGATCTTTTTCAGCCTCCTTTTCTGTGGGTTAAAGATGCGGGCGTAAAAAGGCCGGCCCTTTCCAAGTACAAGGCTATTCTGATCCTCGCTTCCGACCCAAGAAAATTTGGACACCTGCCCCTTTGTTTTTGCTATCAGCTCTTTTGCAATGACGCCTTCGACGCTGTCGTACCCTGACAAGCCGGAATAGCCGCAAAAGCCGCAGCCTCTCCCTTCGCAATGCGGACACCTATCCTGCTTTTGCGGCATGCCTCTTACCTTTTTGATATATGTCCCGGCAAACGCAATTGGCCGCGACTTGACTGTCGTTTCGACGCTGTTTTCCTTATCTATTATCAGGCCTATAGTGACGTCCGGCTTTAGGTAGTCAACCTTTCTTTTCATCGCCTGGGCAAGACGGATGCCCAGCTCCCTTGTCAGCTGGCTCTTGACGCTTTCCCTGCCTCTTATCTTTAGCCGCGCCCTCATTGTGTCCTCCCGCTCGTAGATCTGGGTCGGCAGCGTGGCGCCGATGAGAAACGTCTGGAACTCGTACCCCTTCACTGCAGCCTTTATCCTGACTATTATCGAGTCAAGATCTTCCATCAAGCCGCGGCAGATATAGCATGGCTTGTCCGGCTCGACGCGGCCGCTGCCGCCTGCATTCCTTTCAAAACAGCGTCTGCAGAGTTTGTATCGCCTTAGCAGCTGCTGGGCAAGAATGTTCTGAGCATTAGCCAATACCAAACCTCCTAAAGAATCCTCCTCTTCCCTTGTTGTGCTTCATGAAATCCTTAGAATCGTTGTACTGCTTTATCATCGTCTTGATCTCGCTTTCTGGCTGGCCGCTGCCTCTTGCTATGCGCTTTCTCCTTGACTCGTTGATAAGGTCAGGATCCTTCTTTTCCTCCTTTGTCATCGACTGTATGATAAAGCGCCACTTTTCCATCCTCACTTCCATCGCGTCCAGCTGGTCTTCCTTGACCATGCTAGAGAGCCCCGGAAGGCTGTCGATGACATTCTTGATCCCCATTTTCTTTACCGAGTCCATCTGCGTGTAAAAGTCTTCGATGGTCATCTTGCCGCTCATCACACGCTTGACCTGATCCTCGTCTGCTTGGATTTCCAGGCCCTTTGCCATTTCAAGCAGCGCCTTGATGTCTCCCATGCCAAGGAGCCGGCCGACAAACCTGGTGGGCGAGAACTGTTCAAGGTCGTCGATGCGCTCGCCGGTGCCTATGAACAGCACCTTGGCGCCTGTCGCAGCCGAAGCGGCAAGCGCGCCGCCACCCTTGGCTGTTCCGTCAAGTTTTGTGAGAATTATCCCTCCCACGGGCGCTGCCTCGTGGAAAGCCTTTGCTTGGTTGAACGCCTGCTGGCCTATGGTCCCGTCAATGACTAAGAGCACAAGATCGGGTGTTGCCACCTTGTGCATTTCCCTCATTTCCTCTAAGAGGCCGGTCTCTTCCTTGTGCCTTCCAGCAGTGTCGATTATTATCACGTCAAGGTTTTGCTCCTTAAAGTGTTCAAGGCCGTTCGTTGCTATCCCAACCGCGTCCTTGCTTTCCTCTTCGCCGTACACTTCGATGTTTATCTTGCTGCAGTTCATTTTTAGCTGCGTCAGCGCGCCTGGACGCCAAGTGTCTGTGCCAATGACTCCGACCCGATAGCCGTGCTTTGTCAGCCATCTCCCCATCTTGGCAGCGACCGTGGTCTTGCCGCTGCCTTGAATGCCAAGAAGGAGGACGACATTCTGCTTGCCAGGCTTGAAGAACGATGTTACAACCGATTGATGATCATCTTCCTGCGCCTTGTCTATGGTCTTGATGACCTCGCCAGAGTAGCCCAGCATTTTTGCAAGCTCGCTGTAAAGTATCGTGACGATGTGGTCCTTCCTTGAAAGCCCCTTTGGCGGCTGCTCCTTGAGCGCCCGCTCCTTGAGGTTCTGCGTGATAGAGAGGACAAGCCTGACGTTGACGTCAGACTGCAAGAGCGCCCGCTGGACATCCTTGCAGAGCGAGTCGATGAGCTCCTCGTTGATGTCAGAAGCCCCTACTATTTTTTTCAGGGCGCCCCTGAGGCCTTCGCGCAGATTGTCAAACATTTACTTTTACTTGCCTACTAAGGCCACTTCCAGTATTTCAAATATTCCCCGCTGGCCGTCCCAGTGGGCGTTTGCCTTCTTTATCTGGAGTTTTTTGTGAAAGAGCGGGCAATCTGTCACGAGCGTCTCTGCCTCGCCGCCTTCAAACGTCAGGTTAAAGCCGTATTTCCTGCTAAGCAAAGCCAGCTTGGCTACAGCGCCCTTGTCTATCTCGCTGCCAAGCCACTCTTTGCCAAGGCCCATAGCCGACACGCCGACGACAATGACGCGAAAGCCCCGGTCAACGAGCTCGCTCATGTATTTTTCTGGTTCCAAGTTCCACAATGGCGCGACTGGTGCTAGCCCATGACGCGCGCATATCTCTTCAAATGCCTTTTTCTGGTAGTTACTTGAAATGTCGCCGTAAACTATTCCTTCTATGCCGTAGAGCGACTTTGCCCGCACCATTGCTTCCTCAAGCGCCTTCATCTCGTCTTCTTTTGACCTGCCACTTACCTCAAATCCTAAATGCGGGATCTGCATTGCATCTGCCAGGTACTCTGTGACCCAGCTGTTTGGATAGTGAAACAGCGGACTGTCATCTGCTATAGGATGCATGGTGATAAGGCATGCCACTTCATAGGCCGCTTGCTTTGCGCGGAATATCGAAAACGTGCTGTCCTTGCCGCCGGAGTAAAGAGATCCCAGCCTCAACCTGCGTACAGGCATCATTGTTCAATATTTATTTTAAGACTACCAAGCAATTGTTTATATCACCAAATTGGCAACTTGCTGCAGCATTGGGCGTACTGCTTGAGGCAAGGAACCTCAGAAAATATTTTCCGATAAAGAAAAGTTTCCGCCAGCTACTACTCCAGTCAGGCGGCCAGCAGCAGCAGCAAGAGTACGTCAAGGCGGTGGACGATGTCAGTTTCAAGGTTGAAAAAGGGAAGGTGCTGGTGCTGGCCGGCGAGTCAGGCTCAGGCAAGACGACTGTGGCAAGGCTCGTCATGAGGGCTGTTGAGCCGGACGGAGGCTCAGTGATATTCGAAGGCAACGACGTAACGCATTATGCCGGCAGCCAGCTAAAGCATTTTCGGACTGCAGTCCACATGGTCTACCAGGATCCTTACGCGTCGCTCGACCCGCGCATGAAAATAATGGACATCGTCATGGAACCTTTGAGCATACATGACAAGCAGAGCTCAAAGGAAGAGAAAATTGAAAAGGTTCTCTCGGCCCTGCAGGACGTCCGGCTTGAGCCAGCGCAGGACATCGCTAGCAGGCTGCCCCACATGCTATCGGGCGGCCAGAGGCAGAGGGTCGCGCTGGCAAGGGCGCTTGTGCTCAGGCCCCGGCTCATTGTGGCAGACGAGCCAGTCTCGATGCTTGACGTATCTGTCAGGGGCGAGATACTGGAGCTGATGCAGAGCCTGAAGGAGAGGTTTGGCATTTCATACATCTACATAACGCACGACCTCTCAACTGCCCGCTACGTGGGAGACGAGCTGGCTGTCATGAACGCCGGCAAAATAGTCGAGATGGGCCCCATAGACAGAGTCCTGTCGGACCCATACCACCCCTACACCAAGCAGCTTATAAGCGCGATACCAGAGCCCGATCCTGATCTTGTATGAAAATTTTTCCATGAAAAATATATTAGTGCAGGCAGCGCCTCACTAACAGTGCCAAAAAAAGCACCGGTGCTGGCTCCTGGCATAATAATAATAATAATAATTGTTGTACTAATTCTGTCTACTTTTACCGCAGTTTTGCCTCCGGCTTTTTCGCAGTCTGAAAAGGGCGCCTACATCGATCAGGTAAGGTTCATTCACCGTGAGGATGAGAACCTTGCCTTGCAAGAGGTCAGGTCCGGCGACCTTGACATGTATTATTTCAGGATACCACTGGAAGTTGCAGGCGATGCGCAGGACGACTCCCGGCTCAAGGTGTATGACAGGATAGCAGGATCGCAGGGGCTTCTCGTAAACCCCGCGCCAGCCAAGGACAGCAGCATGCTCAACCCATTCCAGTTCAGAGAAGCCAGGTACGCGCTCAACTATCTTGTTGACCGCGAGTTCATAATAAACGAGGTCTTCAAAGGCTACGGCAGCCCAATGGTCGAGCCCTTTGGGATATACTCTCCGGAATACCTGAACGTCATTGACATCGTCGAGTCGTTTGGCTTCCGCTACAACCCCAGGCTTGCAGAAAGCATGATAGCAGGGACGCTTGAAGGTGCTGGCGCAACAAAAGATGAGGATGGCAAGTGGATGTACAAAGGAAACCCGATTACGGTCAAGATTTTGATAAGACAGGACGACGCGTCAAGGAAGTCAATGGGCGAAGTTGTCGCGTCGGAGCTTGAAAAGATCGGCTTTGCTGTCCAGAGGGAATACGGCGACCTGAATAAGGCTAACACCATAGTCTACGCCTCCGACCCAGCTGAGCTCCAGTGGCACATTTACACTGAAGGGTTTGCCGGCACTGCGGCGTTTGTAAAATACAACCCGGTGGTGCCAGCCCAGATGTACGGGGCCTGGTACGGCAGGATGCCAGGAGCCCAGAATCCGGCCTTCTGGAACTACCAGAATTCCACTCTGGACGAGATCACCCAGCGCATTCTGTTTTTCAACTTTACCTCAGAGCAGGAGAGAAACGAGCTTGTAAGGCAGGCGGTGACTGCTGGCGTGCAGGAATCAGTCAGGATTTTTATCGCGCAAATGAGAGACCCATTTATTGCCTCTTCCAGAATACAGGGCCTCGTGAACGACTTTGGTGCTGGCATTACGAGCAAGTATTCGCTGCTCAACGCTAGGCCGGCAGACGGCGGCACTTCCCTTGACGTCGGCATGAAGCAGATTCATCAAGGGTCTTGGAATACCATAGCTGGTCTTCAGGACGCCTACAGCAGAGACATCTATTCTGCCATTGCAGATACTGCCACTTCCAGAAACCCGTACACGGGCGAAATAATTCCGCTGAGAACAGAGTGGACCGACATTTCTACGGAAGGGCCACATGGCATGATGG
>CAMLKF010000015.1 GCA_946480575.1 uncultured Nitrososphaera sp.
TTGTTTGCAGTGCCAGTCGCGTTAACCGACGAGCCGGTGCTGGTTGTGTTGCTTGGCATTGCGCCAGTAGTCGCGTTAGAAGTCATGTCATGTTGCCACTGTGTGCGTTGCTTGGTGTACTAAGAATATCATCATCATCCTCCTCCATGATGTGAGCATGTAAATATACGATATAAAGTGAAAAAACTATAATGCAACCAGCGAATCGATTGCATATGATGCTGTCGCTTATTTCGCCTGCCTGACCAGCTTTTTGGCTGCGTCGATAACCCTCGTCACTTCGCCTGAGGGCGTCTCCTTGTTCATCGTGATGTAGTAAAAGTGCTCCTCGCTTGCAATAGTCAGTATCTTGACCTTTTCATTCTCGGTAAACGTGTACTCTGTCCTGCCTATCGACTTTTCAAAGTTCCTGCGGAGCTGGTTCCTCGTCGCCTCGATAAAGAACTCGTTCCTAGCCTCGTCCGGCTTGAGCAGCGGCGCTAACCCC
Source organism: uncultured Nitrososphaera sp. (assembly GCA_946480575.1). The sequence continues at coordinate 488 of CAMLKF010000015.1, forward strand.
TTGCGGAGATTTCCAGCTAGTGTGCGGCCAAACCTGTTCATGATACCGGCGTAGCGGATGTGTTGCGAAATGGCAAGAATGCTGTTGCACCTTTCCTTGTATTTTGCAGCGTTGGGGTCAGCCTGCGGCCTATTGTACGACATCGGGTGATATTTGCAACCGGGTAATATATGAACTACTTTTTTTGCAAATCAGGTAAGGTTGGGTATCGCCATCTTTTTCAGCCGGCTCTTCAGGTATATCGCCATCGAAATAGACGCAACAGACAGTAATATTGCTGTCAGGAATATGAGCTGGTAAGCTTGCATCGATGGAAACGCCACAGAATTGCCTTCTATCAGCAGCGTTTGCTGGTACATCTGCATATATACGCCGGCAAGGGCCGGGCCTATCGAGCACCCAACAATGCGCAGAAGCGTATTCATCCCAAGCGACATGCCTGTGAACTGGATGGGCGTCGCAAGCAAGGTTACGTTCAGCGCTCCGACGTTTGTGAGGGACAGCCCTGTCGAGAGCACTGCAAGGTTTGCAGCCACAGCCACCCAGTCGCTGTGAAACGCAAGCAGGCCGAGGAACCCTGCCGTAGTGATCGCGGTGCCAATGATTATCGGTCTGAGCGAGCCCAGCCTTTCCACAATGAGCCCTGATGTGGGGCCGAATACCAAAAGCACTATGGCAAACGGCAGCTGCACATAGCCGGCCGCAGCTGCGTCGCCCCCAAAGCCAAGCGGCTCAGGGTTTCGCACGAGCACCGGTATCGTCTGGAACACCATGAACATCGAGAACCCGACTATCATGATTATCAGGTTGGCCGGCAGTATCGCCTTGTGCGTTATCAACTTAAAGTCAACTAGCGGTGCCTTAGCCTTTTTTTCAATCGAGATGAATAGCGCAAGAGCAACAACTCCTAATGCAACAAATATTGCTATCTGTCCAGTCGACATGAAGGTGGCGCTGCCGCTAGTAGTACCGGTTTCAAGCAATGTCAGCGTTATTAGGAACGATGTGACAAGGGTTGCAAGCGCAACCGCACCCTTGATGTCCACATCCTTTGGGACATCGGCAGCGTCGGCAGCAGGCACGTTCTCAGCCGGCTGCTTCCAAGGTTCCCTCTTGCGCTCGTAGTTGAAGCGCCAGATGATGACAAAGAGTGCGATGGCAATTGGTATCGTGGTAAGGAAGGTGGCGTGCCAGCCATAGTTGGCGATTATTATGCCGCCGGCCAAAAAGCCGATCACCGCGCCGGATGCAAACATCGACGATATCACGCCCTGCCCTATAGAGATCTTTTCCCGCGGGAACTGGTCGCGTATTATGCCAAACGCAATAACGAACATGGCTAGCCCGATGCCCTGAATTGCCCTTGCAAAGAACAGCATGTAGATAGTTGTCGAGAACCCGGCAATGGCGATGCCTACTGTATAGATCGCCAGTATGATGAGCAGCACTCGCTTTTTCCCATATATGTCTGACAGCTTGCCGGCTATCGGGGTCATGACAGCGCCGGGGATCAGGTAAGCAGTCAATATCCACGACGACATGCTATATGATACGTTGAACTCTCGGATGAGGTCGGGTATCGCCGGTATCAGCATCGTCTCGGCGTACATGACCATGGTAGCAATGCTGCTAAGGACGGCAAGCACCTTCCAGGCAGAAGCGGGAACCTTTACCGGGCTTGCTCCTTTGTCCTTGTTTTCAAATGTCCTCAAACTTTTTTCCTATCCGGAGACTGTGGCACATAACCTAATTAAAAGGTCACAGAGGCTAACGTATTGTCTTCAATATGATAACAGTGTTAGTGTCTGACACACCTTCTATCTTGCGTATGTCGTCTATGCACTTGTTTATTTCCGCTATCGCCGGCGCCGCGATTATTGCTGCAATGTCGTACTGGCCAGTTATCTCGTAGACCACCTCTACGCCGCCCAGCTTCATGAGCCTACCAGACACTGCCGACGTGTCTGCAGTTGAAGCCACGGAAATGAGCGTTATCGCACTCGTCTTGTCGCTTGCGCCAAGCTCGAGCGTAAAACGCTTGATCATGCTGCTGTCGACAAGGTTCTTTACCCTCCGCCTGATGGCTGACTCTGACAGCCCTATCTCGTTGGCTACTTCTACAAATGCTTTTCTGGAATCTGCCTGTAAAATGCGGATTATCTTTTCGTCTGTCTCGTCAATGTTAACCGACATTCCTTCTCTTTTCCTCGATAGTAAGTACAGCGTCCATTATATCAACTGCGCGGGAAACCGTCGTTTCATCCGTTACTAATGGCGGAAGCAGCCGTATGATGTTCCTTCCTGAGTACAGCATAAGCAATCCATTGCGAATTCCGTCAAAGAGCACATCCTTGACCTCAAAGCGCAGCTCCACTGCCAGCATCATGCCAAGACCTCTGACCTCGCGGATTATCTTGTGCCTCTCCTTCAGTCCCATAAGGCCCTCCCTGAAATGCCTGCCCACCTTGGCAGCATTTTCGACCAGCTTGTCGTCAGTCAGTGCTTCCAGCGTGGCTGTGCCTGCCGCGCAGGCTATGGGGCTCCCGCCAAACGTAGACGAGTGCTCTCCCAATTTCATCGCGTCCATCACTTCCGGCTTTGCAAGCACAAGCCCCATCGGTATGCCACCTGCAATTCCTTTTGCAAGGCACATGATGTCAGGCGTGGTATTCCAGTTCTGCCCTGCCCACATCTTGCCGGTCCTGCCAAGACCTGACTGTATCTCGTCAAATACGAGCACGAGGTTGCGCCTATCACAGATCTCCCGTATCCTTGGCAGCAGGTCGTCAGGCGGGACGATTATGCCGGTCTCGCCCTGTATCGGCTCCACTATCACAGCACCTGTCGTGTCGTCAATTGCCCCTTCCAGCTTGTCCGGATCGCTGTAGGGGACAAACTTGACCCCCTCCAGAAGCGGCATGAATGACTTGCGGTACTTTTCATTGTAAGTGACAGAAAGTGCGCCAAAGGTCTTGCCGTGGTACGCGCCGTTCATTGCAATAATGCCGGGTTTGCCAGTGTTGTACTTGCGGGCAAACTTGAGCGCGCCTTCGACCGACTCGGCTCCGCTGTTTGTAAAGAACATCTTGATCAATCCCGGCGGCGCTATCGTCGACATTTTTTCCATGAATTGCAATCGCGCGTCGTTGTAGACAGACATATGTGCCGTAATGAGCGTCTCCGCCTGCTTTTTGATGGCGTTCACTACTCTGTCGTTGCAGTGGCCGACCAAAGCAACGCCATAGCCTCCCATGCAGTCGATGTATTCCTTGCCGCTCTTGTCCCACACCCGGGCGCCCTTGCCCCTTGCAAGGTTTACAGGAAACCTCTGGTAGAGGGTTGCCAGGTGCTGGTCTTCGCCGCTCATTTCGGGGTTATCACCGTGCAGTTGCTGTGTGCTATTGCAGACGAAATCGGGTTGTCAATCTGCCCTGAGGCAATTATCGCTTCCTTGACGCCCATCTCGAGCGCTTCCGTACATGCAAGGATCTTCTTTTCCATGCCAAAGCCGATCTTGGGCAATGCCGCCTTGGCCTGGTCAAGCGTCATGCTCGTGACGAGCTTTTCGTTGAGCATCAGGCCGTTGACGTTTGTAATGAATATTACCTTGTCGGCCTTGACGCCGCCAGCCACGTATGCCGCTGCCCTGTCACCGTCCACGTTGAGAAAGTCATATTCTTCGCTCAGCGCGATTGGCGAGACCACCGGCACGTAGCCGTTGCTGACAAGGTTGTGCACTAATGACGGATCAACAGCGTTTATCTTGCCAGTGTAGCCTCCATCTATCATCATCTTCCTGCCCTTCTCATTTATTATTAAGAGCTTTTTCTTGCGCTCTGCCTTCAGTATGCCGCCGTCTATTCCTGCGACGCCCACTGCCCTGATGCCCTGCCGCAATAGCATGCCCACTATGACCTTGTTTATCTTGCCAGACATGACCATAGTGTAAATGTCTGCAGTTTCCTTGTCAGTATATCGGCTGCGCACGCCGCCGGGCGACACAATGAATTTCTGCTCCTTGCCCAGCTTTGTAGCAGTAGAAGTCACTTCTTTGCCCCCGCCATGCACAAAGACAAGCTTTTCTTTGCCTGAAATGGCCTTGATGTCTGCGAGCGTCGTCGGGTGCAGCCCGTCGACTACGCTTCCGCCTATCTTGATGACTATCATACTGGCGTCAGCGGCGTGTATTTCAGCCCTTCAGTTTCTTCGAGCCCGAACATGACGTTCATGTTCTGTATAGCAGAGCCGGCGGCGCCCTTCATCAGATTGTCCGATGCTGAAAGCGCTACTATCCTCTGGTTGTACTCGTCTATATCAAAGCCGACATCGCAAAAGTTCGAGCCTACCACGAACTTGGGGTCAGGGAATTTATACAAACCTTTCTTGTCGCGAATAAGTCTGACGAACGGCTCACCGTTGTACGCGTTGCGGTACATCTTCCACAGCTCAAGCTCTTCCACCGGGCGCTTGAGGAATGTGTGGTTAGTCGTCAGGATGCCTCTCACGATGTTGACTGCGTGAGGGCTCATGCTTACCTTGATCTGCTTTTTTGCAACCATCGACAGCTCCTGCTCGATTTCTCCGGTGTGCCTGTGCTTTGCGGGCTTGTACGGCCGCACTACACCGTAGCGCATCGCGTGGTGCGTGCCGGCATTGGCCTTCTGGCCGGCCCCTGACGACCCTATCTTGCTGTCAACTACCACGTGGTCAGTGTCAATCAGGTTGTTTTCAATCAGCGGCTTGAGCGCTAGCAATGACGTTACTGCCATGCAGCCGGGGCATGATACCAGCTGGGCCTTCTTGATTTCTTCGCGGTGGAGCTCTGGCACGCCGTATACGGACTTACTCAGCATCTCAGGGAACGGGTGCTCCCATCCGTACCACCTGACATAGTCTTTTGGGTTCTTGAGTCTAAAGTCGGCCGACAGATCGATTATCTTCATTCCCCTGTCGTACAGGTCCTTGACTATCTTGTTTGCCTTGCCGTGCGGCACCGATGTGAACACAAGGTCGCAGTTGTTTGCCATTTTTTCCATGTCCATTGGCGAGAAGGTGAGGTCAATGAAGCCTTTCAGGTTTGGATGGATGCGGTGGACATACTCGCCGGCCTTTTGCCTCGAAGTTACCATGCTCACCTCTACCTTTGGGTGTGTGACCAGCAGCCGCAAGAGCTCTCCTCCCACATATCCAGAAGCGCCAACTACTCCAACTTTCATCTAGCAATTCTTCTCCCTATTTTTTGCAACAAAATTATGCATTTCTTTATAGAAGTTTTGCCTCAAAAATCCTCATTTATATTTTTTGGTCAGATATGACCTAATACAGGTCAACAGTGACCAGAACTGGTCATCACTTCTTGGCGATCCTGACTGCGTATTCTATCATTGCGGCAGGTATGTCGGCTTTTGAAACGCTGGCCGCGCCGTGGAACTCGACGGTGTTGTTCACTTCATGCACGATAAGCCCGCGCTTTTTGTCCTCCATCATGTCAACGCCCAAGATGCCGCCGCCCACAGCCTTCGCAGCTTTTAGCGCCAAGTCTTCAAGCTCTTTTGTTATTGGCGTAAGCTCTGCCTTGCCTCCCCGGGCAACATTTGTGCGCCACTCGTTTTGAGCAGAATACCGGTAAATAGCAGTGACCAGGTGGTCTCCCACCACGATGCACCTGATGTCCCTTGGCGGTCTGTCTATCATTTCCTGTACGTAGTAAATGCGCGCAAATGGGCTGTCGTCTTCCTCTCTCATTTCCACCACCATGCCTGCTATTTCTTCGTCCCGCAGCGGGAACACGCCTCTGCCCCACGAGCCCACTATAGGCTTGAGAACAAGCGGAAAGCCGGTCTTGCTCATAGTTTCCATCGCGGACTCTGCGCTGAACGCAAACTGGGTCTTGGGCGTCGGGATTTTGCTCTTGGCAAGCACTAGCGATGTCAAAAGCTTGTTGCCGCAGGTCTCGCCCACACTAAACCTGTTTATCACTGGAAAGCTCAGAAATTCAAGACACGCAGTAAGGTACAGGCCGCGGTAGTGGCTCACGCTCCTCTGCATTATCACGTCGCCTAGTGCAAGGTCCTTCTTCTCGCTGTCAGTCGTTATGGTTACAGTCTTGCCGTCCACTATCTGCGCTTTTATCCCCTTTTTTTGCGCCTTTTCGTACAGCACCTTTTCTTCAAAGCGTACCTTGTCGTATATGATGCAGAGCTCTACCATTATTGTCCCCAGTCTTCGCCTACTGTTTCAGCCGGCTTGAGCTCCACGGAATTGTTAGCCTTCGAGGCGATTTCGTAGTCGCCTCCGCAGTCTGGGCACGTCACTATTTCGCCCACGACTGCGTCTTCCGGGACGCTGATGTCGGCTCCACATTCTTGGCATTCAACTTTTGTTCTCATTTTTTACCTCCTTTTTGTTTTTTAACATCATCACCAGTATTGCCTGAAGCCACCGAGTTTGCGATGATGGATTGCAGGCCCCACAGTTCAACGAATCCCTTTGCCAGGCTCTGGTCAAAGGTTGACCCGGCGGCATATGTCGCCAGATCGTTCTTGTACAGAGAATATTTCGACTCCCTGCCAACAACCCTAAGCGATCCCCTTTGCATCTTTAGCCTGACTTTTCCGCTAACACGGCTTTGTGTCGCATCTATAAACCTATCCAGATCCGTGCGTAGTGGGTCCTGCCACAGGCCCGAGTACGCAAGCCAGCTCCACTGCTCGTCGACTATCCGCTTGAATGCAAGTTCGTGCTTTGTAAGCACCATCTTTTCTAGGTCTTTGTGGGCTTCGATTATCGCGACAGCCGCTGGCGCTTCGTACACTTCCCTTGATTTGATGCCCACGACCCTGTCTTCGATGTGGTCGACAATGCCTACACCGTGTGCGCCAGCCTTATCATTTGCATATTGAATAAGATCGATCAGCGGCATGCGCTTGCCATCTGCTGCGACGGGTACTCCTTGCTCAAATTCAAGCTCGAGGTAGCCGGCCTTGTCGTTGTGAAAGTCGACAAACTGGAACGCTTCTTCTGGCGGCTCAAAATAGCTGTCTTCGATGTTGCCGCCTTCTACCGCCCGGCCCCACAGGTTGAGGTCAATGCTGTATTTTTTGGCCTCAGCGCTTATTGGGATGTTCTGCTCCTTTGCAAACCTCATCTCGACGTCACGTGTGAGGTTCATGTCCCGAATTGGAGCAATTATCTTGAGGTTTGGGTTGAGAGCACGCATTGTTACGTCAAACCTTATCTGGTCGTTGCCCTTGCCGGTGCAACCGTGAGCTATCGCAGTTGCGCCTTCCCTGTTTGCCACTTCAACGGCTTTTGCCGCAATCAGCGGGCGGGCAAGGGCAGTTGCAAGGGGGTACTTGCTCTGGTACAGACCGTTGGCCTTGATGCTGGGAGTAACATAGTCGTGGGCAAACTCTTCCTTGGCGTCGATGTAGACATGCTTTATCGCGCCTATCGCCTTGGCTTTCTTTTCAATTTCCTTAAAGTCGTCGTCCTGGCCGCAGTCCACTGTCACCGTGATTACGTCGAGCTTGTGCAGCGTCTGTAGGTGTCGAACAGAAACAGAAGTGTCCAAGCCCCCTGAGTAGGCCAGAACAACTTTTCCGTTACTTACCATAAGTGTATTACACCCGTTGCGTTTCAAACACTACATTTATATTTTTTGGTCAGGAATGACCTAAATCAGGGTGATAATGACCGATGCTGGCCAACAATGAAAAGTCGATAACAAATGCTGTCAAAGAGGTCGTCAACAACGACCTGTCGTTTCAAGATTCGCTCCAGCGCGACTATTGCAACATCAGCGCGCTTGCAAGGATAATCAAGCCCAAGATAGACCTAATGCTCAGCGGAAAAAATACGAGCATCGAGAGCATCGTCACCGCGCTAAAAAGGTCGCGGCGCGACTATAACGTGCCGGAAAGGCCGATCGCCTCGATACTAGCTGCTAGCACCATCAGCGTCAAGACCGACGTGGCCAAGGTCTCAGCTGAAAAAAGCAAAAAGACGATTGAGAAGGTAACCAAGGCTATGACGCAGAACATTGGCAACTTTATCAGCGTATCAGAGAGCATCATGTCCATCACGCTCGTGTTTGACGACGTGCTGCTCGAAGACGTTAAGGCGATGTTTGCCCACGACGACATTCTGGAGATAGAGGACGACCTGGCCGCAATCATCGTCCACAGCCCGGAGGAGATAATCAAGACTCCGGGTTGCGCGATAGCGTTCTACAACCAGCTTGCACGCAGGCATATCAACATTGAGGACACTGTCAGCTGTTACACCGACACGATTGTGCTCGTCAAGATGGAGCAGGTGGGAAAAGCGTTCAATGCGCTTACCGACCTGATATCGAATTCACGCAAGATGCCAAAGAGAAAGCAGCACAGGTAGTAGGTAGGGCTGCTACTGCCGCCGGTCTCTCATGACTGTAACTTGTGTATGCTTGATGGTGAACAACGCCAGCAGGGCTGCGGTAGCCGCTCCCATATACATCCCAAGCCCAAACAACAAATTTCCGCTGAAGCCGATTACCATGGCCAGTGTAGCCGCAAGAACTGTGCCTATTATTGAAGCAACCACGTTAACGCCCCACAGCAGGGTGGTATTGTCCCCTCCCCTGTTTTTCATAGAGGAGGAAGAAGCAGCCATGCTGATAAGGGACGGGAACTGGAAGCCCATCAGAAGACCCACAGGAAACAGAAGAGCCGCGGTAAGCGCAATCCTGTAGGGCAGCTCCATGGCTATGCTCGAGTCTATGATTCCTTGCAAAAAGTAAAAGTTGAACAGGATTATGCCTGCAAGGATCGGCACCGTAACAAACACGGCCCGGTATGGTCTGCCGCCGAATAGCCTGCCGCTTAGGTATGCTCCAATCCCGCTGGACAAAAGAATGGAAAACAGTATGACTGTCAGGGCCATTATCGGGGTTCCAAGCAACAGCAGGAACTTTTGGATAAAGGTTATCTCTAGAACCATAAAGCCAAGGCCAATGAACACTGCAAAGAGGACATGGAACCCGGATGTAGCATCCATCCTCGCTTTTTTCTTTTTTACATGGTGGAATGCCAGCAGGACGGACAGCGCAGCAGAAATGCCAAGGATCGTTTCAAGCAGGACCACCATCTGCTGCGGAACCTGCTCTCTTGCAAAGTAGAATGGCGAGTCATCCGTCGGAACCTTGGGGTTCGGAACGAGAGTAAAGTACTCGTTGTAGCCGTCATTTGAGAATAGCTTGTCGTAGGGCGGCTGTACGTACCTGTCAGACAGCATGATTACCTCGGCGCGACTTTGCGCTGCTTTCTCACTTGCCAGGTCAATCTGGCTGTCTGTGAAAGGTGTGGGCTTGATGAGTACTAGCACAGGGTAGTAGGGTTGCCTGTCGTCAGTGCGCCCAAAGTACAGGCCCGGCCTGTCTTCCACTACTATGACATGCTTGTCGACAGATTCTCTGCTTTTTTCCATCTCCTTTACCAAGGAATCAGCAACAAGAGGCATGAGCCTTGGCAGCTCGAAATTCCACCTTATCATTACTAGCATTCCGTCCTCTTCCAAGTGGCGCAGGTACTGCTGGAAAGCCTCCACAGTGTAGAGGTAGTTCTCGGAAAGCGCGTAGCCACCGGCGAGTTGTGCCGCCCAAGAATCGACGAGCTTGATCACTATTGCATCATACTTGGCATCTGTCGAGCTGATAAAGCGCCGGCCGTCGTCAATGAATAATTCAACATTGCTGCGCTCGTACAGGTTCCCCGACTGGTTTCCAAAGCGCTTTGCCGCAGAAACTATCAGGGGGTTCAGCTCGACCGCAGTAATCTTCTCTGAACCACCTGCAAAGGCCACCAACATATCTTCGCCCCCGCCTCCCCCGATGACAAGCGTGCTGTCTACTTGTCCCATTTCGTACGGCAGGTAATCCATGTATTTTTGCATCCAAGCGAGGTCGCTTTTGGAGCCGTTCCACCGGAATATCGGCGTGCCGGCATCCGCGTCAATGATTATGGAGGCCAGCTCCCGAGAATCTTCTTTTGCATCATAATTGTTGGCTCCGCTGTCCTTTACCTTGGTCTCTCTTGTAACGTCGATGCGGGAAAATGAATTCCATTCAGTTGAGATGTGGTCAAACCTCGCAGGGTCTTTAAGCTGGTAGTACAGCCCCTTGTTAGTCCCGGGGTGCACTTCAAATAGGTCGAAGGTTGTTGATGCATTTCCAGCTATCGGCACCAGCAGAGTGCCTGCAAGGACAACGCCAGCGAGTATCTTCATCCTGCCTGCTACTACTGCAATCCCGGTTGCTGGAGCATCTCGCCGGCCTCTGGTCAGCGCCAGCACCCCTATTATCGCAGATCCTGCAACCATGGGAGCTGTCAGGAGAATAACGTATTCAGCGCCAAGCCCCCGCATCAGCGGGTCCAGCAGCAGGGTGGCGGAAGCGGCACCAACCAAGTCTGCAAAGTATAGCTTGCTTATGTTCTGGGGCATCGCATAAAATACCAGCGCCATTATCGACCCGGCGAAAAAGAAAGGGATCGACGACGCCAAGTAAAAAAGGTAAATGTTGGACGTGCTGGGCGGGATGCTCGATATCAAGAAAACGAAAGCAGGCACTGAAACTGCATATGCGATTGCAAAGTGGATTATCCTCGACGACAGCTGCTCCTTGTTTTCGTACTTGCTCCTCCAGCCGACGCCGTCTTTTTGGATGTGTATCACAAGGGAGCCTATCCCGAGGCCAAAAAATGCCACAGAAATGGCCATGAACGCATAGTCGTACCACAGAATGATGGAAAAGATCCTAGTTAGTGCAAGTTCAAGCAGTATTGTGCTGAGAGAAGAGAAGAACAGGATTACCAGTAGAAAGATCAGAAATGGTTTCTTCTCCAAACTCTTTTAACAGCCCGGATCCAAAAGGAAACATGCTGGATATGAGTTTCCTAACATTTTTTTCATATCTAGCTTGCAGGCGTGTGGAATCTTCTAGTGCAATTCAGGCATGCAAAGTTTATTTCATGCAGATTGTGAAAAGCTCTTGTGTACCGGCGCTATACCCTTGACGAGGTCAAGCGCAAGATAGTCGACGTCTTGCAGGCCGCCGGCGGCACTGGCCTGTCGGGAGTTGAGCTTGCTGACAGAACTGGCATAAACAGGATGACCATAACGAAATACCTTGATGTGATGCACGCGATGGGCCTTGTGAAAAAGAAAAAGATAGGCTCAGTGAACGTGTGGTTCCTTGAAACCGGCGTGGCGGACATAGAGTTCCCAGTCAACTACGTGCAGGTGCAGCAAAAGCTGATAGGTGCGGTTCTGGCAGGCGAGGAGGAGCAGGCGCGCAGGATACTGGTAAGCGTCCTTAACTCCAATGTGGATCAAGTGAGGATATTGGCAGATGTTATCCTGCCGGCAGTCAACACGATAGGCGAGCTGTACAGCAGGGGCAGGCTTGACAAGACCGAGCGAACGTTCCTGCTCAGCCTCATGGCGGAGCTCATCGATCTCATTAAATTCAACGCGCAGCCTTTGGAGACTAAGACAAACGCCCACGTTCTAGTGGTGGCCGGCTCTGAAGATAGGGTTCATTTGGCAAAGAGCGCAGCGGTCGCGTTCCAAATGCGCGGGTGGGACTCGCTCTATATCGGCAATGTCGAGGAGCACATCGACCCGTTTTTCGACATTGACTTCCAGCGCTACGTCGCCCGCGTGTGGGGCAACAGGCGCGGCCTGATGCTCATTTGCATATTTTCCTCCGGCGGGGGCTCGCTCCGGTTCCTGCTGTCAACTTCCAAGGCGATGAAGGGGAGGCTCAAGGGAGAGCTGCGTCTTGCATCTTTCACCACACAGGAGCTCCAGCCCATGGCGGCTGAAGAGGGAGCCGACCACGTCGCAAAGGACCTGCTCTCGCTGGTAGAGTGGGCCGAGCGGGAATACGCCGTTGCAGCCAAGTAGTATTATTATTATTATTAGCTAGGCCTGTTGGAGCGGGAACGGCGTTATCGGCGGCGCCTGCGGCACAAACGCCTGTATCACCAGTGTTATTATGACGCCAATGACTGCAAACACTGCAGTTGCCAGTATCGCGATGCCAAGCGCGCGAAGCCAGCCCGTCTCAAAGCCCTCCTTGAAGACGCCCACCCACGCAATGAACGCGATGACAAATGATATTGTCACGAGCCAGCCGCTCTCGCCAAACGCGACAGACAGCACTGCGGCCAAGATGAAAAACACAATGGCGTAGACTATGGGTCCCACCGCGGTCACCAGCATCGCACGGGTAAACCTAGCCCGGCCATGCGTGAGGATCTTGGCAGCAATCCATACCGGGATCGAGACTATGATCCACAGCACCAGCAGGCCGATGATGACTACGATGGCTACGGCCGCAAGTTCAGTCCCGCTCATCTGAAGCAAAAGCTCCTGCTGCTGCAGCAACTGGATTTGTGCACCATGCATCACGATTTAAGGGTTATCGGTGAAACTTGTTAGGCTGCCACCGCGGCTCTTTCTAGCACAGAGCTGTGTAAAGAAGTCGGTCGTCAGTGACGAACTGCTGCTAATTGGACAGAGCTAGTCTGCCAAAAACATATTCATATGACCGCACGCCAAGCAGTACCGGCATTTGCAGCAGGTCGAGCGCCGCAGCAGCGAAGAGAGATATAGAGAAGCGTTTGCCGCAGCGGGCCTGCACAAGAGTCACCTTGTATCCCCGGTCTTTGTTTCTGAAAAGCCCAGCAAGATAGATGCAATGCCGGGCATGGCTGTCATGCCGCTGGGCAAGTTATCACAGCACATCCAGTCGATTGCTGACAGCGGCATTTCTTCCATCATTGTATTTGGAATACCAAAGAATCGGGACAGCTCCGGGTCGGCGGCCGCAGACAGAAACGGCATAGTTCAGCAGGCGGTCAGGGCGATAAAATCGAGCTTTGGCGGTTCCATCCGCATTGCGACAGATGTCTGCGTCTGCCAGTACAACCTGTCGGGGCATTGCGGCCTTGTCCGCAATGACGACAGGGTCGACAACGACTCGACGCTAGACATGTTGGCAGAAATCGCGTCAAGCCACGCGGAGGCTGGAGCCGACATTGTCGCGCCTTCTTCAATGATGGACGGCCAGGTTTTTGCGATAAAAAGTGCGCTTTCTAGCCGCGGGCTGAAGGCAACAAGGATACTGTCATACTCTGCCAAGCATGCCTCGTCACTTTACACGCCTTTCAGATCGGCTGCATTTGCAAGGCCGTCTTTACCCATCGACAAGTCGTCGTACCAGGTGTCGTACGCAAACCCGGGACAGGCGCTAATGGAAGTGGAGACGGACATCAACGAAGGCGCGGACATGGTCATGATAAAGCCGGCCCTTGCGTATCTTGACCTTGTCAGGATGGTCAAGGACAGGTTTGACCTGCCGGTGGCAGTGCAGAACGTCAGCGGCGAGTATGCGATGATAAAGGCTGCCGCGATGAAAGGGTGGATCGACGAAGAAGAGTGGAAGGTCTTCTCGCTTGCCTCGATTAGGAGGGCAGGCGCCGACAGAATAGTTTCGTATTTTTCGCTCGATGCAGCAAAATACCTGTGACGCCATCACAATTATATAGCATTCTAGCAACAAACGGAAATATCCCGCGGTAGCTCAGCCTGGTAGAGCTTTCGGCTGTAGATGTCGGCTTGTGTCTCATTAGCTGACCACGTGAAGCAGCCTATCAGGCGCACAACGTAGCAGTAACCGAAGAGTCGCAGGCTCAAACAAGATGGTCGACAAGCCGTTTTGGGGCAAATCCTGCCCGCGGGATATATATACATAATTTCTTATTAGCATGAAAGTGTAAAATTCTCCCGTGTCTAGGATCGAGACCATCAACCCTGCAACAGGGAAGGTTATTGCGACTTATGATAACGAAAGCCCGGAGCAAGTCAGCCAGAAGGTCAAGGCCGCAAGGGCCGCCTTTGCAAAGTGGAAAAAGCTGGAGATGTCCGAGCGGGTCGAATACATGCGCCGGCTCGGGCGTGTGATGAGGAAGAACCGCGAACAATACGCACGGATTGTAACCGAAGAAATGGGCAAGCCTATCAGGCAGTCACTGGCCGAGATCGAAAAATGCGCGTGGGTATGCGACTATTATGCGGATCACGCAGAAGTATTCCTGCGCGATGAGCTGATACCGACAGAATTTCGCAAGAGCTTTGTGTCATTTGAGCCGCTTGGCGTCGTGGCGTGTATAATGCCGTGGAACTTTCCGTTCTGGCAGGTCATGAGATTTGCAGTGCCAGCGCTGACGGCAGGCAACGTAGGCGTGCTAAAGCATTCCAGCATATGCCTTGGAAGTGCGATGAAGCTAGAGCAGGCATTCAAAGACGCGGGCTTTCCGGAAAACGTGTTTCAGGTGGTCATCGGCGACTATCGCGCTGGCGAGGCGCTCGTGCAGTCGAGCATCGATGCCGTGTCTGTCACAGGGAGCGTGAACACGGGCAGGCGAGTGGCTGAGCTTGCCTCTCAGGACCTGAAAAAGTTTGTGCTAGAGCTTGGAGGAAGCGACCCTTTCATTGTGCTTGAAGACGCCGATCTGAACCAGACTGCTTACATGGCGACCCAGTCAAGGCTGCTGAACACCGGCCAGAGCTGCATTGCAGCCAAGCGCTTTATCGTCATAAAAGAAGTTGCCGAGAAATTTACAAAGCTGTTCGTGGAAAACACGCAGGCAGAAGTCATGGGCGATCCACTTGACTCCAAGACCACCGTGGGGCCGCTTGTGCGAGACAGCCAGAGGCAGGCGCTTGCCAAGCAGGTAGAGGACGCAAGGAGCAAGGGAGGCAGGATACTTGCCGGTGGCCAGCCCGTGAAAAGGGACGGCTTCTTTTACGAGCCGACGATAATTTCAAATGTGAACCACGAAATGGAAGTGGTGAAGGAAGAAGTGTTTGGGCCTGCCGCCCCGATAATCATCGTCAATAATGAGGAGGAGGCAGTCAGGGAGGCGAACAACTCTGAATTCGGCCTTGGAGCAAGTATATGGACAAACAACATCGACCGCGGCATAAAGCTGGCAAGGCAAATAGAAAGCGGCATAGTATCTGTCAATGAAATGGTCAGGTCAGACCCGCGCCTTCCGTTTGGCGGGATAAAGAAATCCGGCATCGGCCGCGAGCTGTCTGAGTTTGGCATCAAGGAATTCGTCAATATCAAGTCGGTAGTGGTGAAGGACATCACTAGCAAGCTGCTAGTCGAATAATAATAATAATAATAATGGGTCAGGCGCCTGGCTTGAGGCGCTTGGCCATGTTCATCCTTGCATTGATGACGTTTATCTGCTCCTCGAGCAGCTTTTTGTAGCCCACAAGCAGCCTTTCCTGCTCGTCGTACGGCTCTTTGCGTATCTCCGTCATGGTGTCCTCAAAGACGGCTATCAGTTTCTCAACGTCGTCGCCGAGGTGCTGTATGTCCCGCGCGTCAGAAGTGGCGCTCATATCGACTGATTGGGCTTTTAGCTCCCTTGTCTTCTCCTCGGTCACTTCCTTGGTTTTCCTGCCAAGCGAATAGACGAGGTCCTTGAGAGACCTGCCTGCCTCTTTGGCCTTTGTAGAGACAGATTCTTCTTCCTCTGGTGTTGTGACAGACTGCACTTCATATGTCTGGACATCGCTGGACTGCGCCGGCGTTATCGACTCCTCTTTCACGACTGTTACTTCTGTTTCTGTCTCTGTATCAGCCTCGGGGTCGGACTTTGTCCGGCTCACTGTCTCCTCATAAGTACTAGTTTTATCCTCGCCTGACATGACATTACATTTGCCTTTAAACCTTATAAGAGATTCAAAAACTGTTGAGACAGTGCATCATAGAAGTATGTCAGTTAAGAAACATACGAGTGTGTTAATAACCAAATTGTTTCTCCTTTTGGCATGGAAACGCGGATTGCCACAGAAACTGCCCTTGACACTTACAAGGCAGTAAGGAGGAGGTTCTTTGAAGCAGGCGACATTGTGTTTGGCCCCGGATTTCTCAGCATGGCCGAGTACTACTTTATGAAAAAGAATGGTCACAACCCGTTTGCCATGCTCTTCTCAGAGCCACGAGCAGTCTATGACGAGTGGGTCAGGATGTTCAAGGGAGAAGAAGCAGTGAGAAAACTTCTTGAAGAGGCAGTCGGCCCCGGCTACGTGCGCGTGCTTGAGGGCATCAAGAGAAACAACGGGCTTGAGGTATGGAACTCGCTGTACAAGATGGCGTCGTCGGCCAGCGGCAGAATGGCTGTCGCCTGACTAACTAGGGGTTTATGACTGCCCTACCGATTATCTTGCCTGCTTTGAGTTCTTCTAACGCAGTATTTGCCTGATCCAGCATAAACTTTCTCGACACGACTGACTGGACCTTGCTCATTCTCGCAAGCGCCACAAGCTCGACTAGATCTGCAAACTTGCCTGTATAGGCGCCGGTGAGCGTGAACGCCCTCAATGGCACGAGCGGGAGGTTCAGCTCGAGCGCGCCGCCAAAGAGCCCTACCATCACCAGCCTGCCCCTCTTTCTCAGCATGTTAAGCGAGTTTGGCGCGGTTTTGGCATTGTTTACAAAGTCAATTACTGCCTCTGCTCCAAGACCGTTGGTGATGTCCTTGACGCCCTTGACAGGGTCGCCAGCCCCTGAGTTGATAGTCTCATCGGCTCCAAGCCTCTTTGCTTCTGCAAGCTTTTTGTCGTCAATGTCGACTATTGTGATCCTTGCATTTGTAATCGCCTTGGCAAGCTGCACTGCCATGAGCCCGAGGCCGCCGGCTCCAACGAGGACGAGCGTATCACTGGGCTGCGCGTTTGCTTTTTTGACAGCAGTGTATGCCGTCAAGCCAGAGCATGCAAGCGACGCCGCGGCGTTGGGGTCAAACTCTTGAAGTTTTACGAGGTACTTGTGGCTTGGGACAAGGACCAGCTCCGAGTAGCCGCCGTCTTGGTACACGCCAAGGCTCCTTGGCGAGTCGCAGATGTTCTCTTCGCCGACCCGGCACGCCGGACACGTGCCCTCGCCTATCCATGGGTATACGAGGACCCTGTCGCCCCTTGAAAAGCCTGTGGCTGACTCGCCCATCTCCTCTATGGTTCCGGCCACTTCGTGCCCGGGAGTCAGGGGGAACTTTACCCCGCGGTCTTCAACTTTCATGAAAACGCCCTGCGGGCCGGCGTAGCCGCCTTCCCACAGGTGCAGGTCGCTGTGGCAAACACCTGCGCTTTCAACCCTTACAAGAACCTGATCATTTCGTGGCTTTGGAGTGTTAACGTCTTTGATTTCTAGCGGCTCTTTTGTCCTGATGATCCGCGCAGCCTTCATACTGTGTGAGAATGTCAGCTTGTATTATTAATAGTTAGCATAATGAAACGCTTTAATTGAAATGCTGCGCAATGGCTGTGGATGCCATTTAGCCCCGTTACGGCACTGCTAGCGGCGATAAGCGTTGTCGGAGCAATCGCCATCCCTTTTGGCGATCCGCAGTTCTTGGACAGGGCGATAGCGCTCGAGCTGTCATTTATTGCGCTGACTGTGCTGACGTACAAAGGATTTCGAAAAGCGCTGTACGCCTGCATCCCAATTGCAGTGCTTGTAATGGTCGGGAATTCGACTGCCTCGCCCCATGTAGAGATAATGACAACGTTCTCAAAGCCGCTCAACGCAGTGGTGTTGATAATTGGCGGTTACGTGCTCCAGGCCGCGCTTATTGGCACTGCAATCTATGAATTGGCAAAAACGCGGCGGGAGGTAGTCCAGAAACAGAGCTAGCTGGCGCCATCAAGAATGTTTTGTTTTGACAGCGCCTTGTCCAGCTGCTCCTTTGTCATGAGCCCCTTTCCCAGCACCAGCTCCCTGATGCTCTTACCGGTCTTGAGCGACTCCTTGTAGACTTCAGCCGCCTTCAGGTAGCCGATGTACGGGTTGAGCAGCGTTACAAGCACTGGGCTCTTTTCGATGTACGACTCCAGCCGCTCCTTGTTCGCCTTTATGCCGTCTATCATGTTTGACGCAAATACTGGCAAAATGTTCTTCAGCATGTCAGTCGAGTCAAGAACGCACTTTAGCATTCCTGGCAGCATCACATTGAGCTCAAACTGGCCTGCCTGCGCGGCCATGGCCACTGAAACGTCGTTGCCAATCACATTAAAGCATATCATGTTGAGGCACTCTGCAAGCGATGGGTTGACCTTGCCCGGCATTATCGAAGAGCCGGCATGGACCGCCGGGATCAGGATTTCTGCAAGGCCGGCTGTAGGGCCCGAGGCCATGAGCCGGATATCGTTTGCCATCTTGTTCAGCTCTATTGCAAGGTTCCTGAGCGCCGACGAGCAGCTGGCGACGTCGAATTTGCTCTGGAGCGAGTAAAACATGTTCTCTGACGGCTTTAGGTTCAGGCCTGAGACCTTGGACAGGTGCTTGATTGCAAGCTGCCTATAGCCCTTGGGGGTGTTTGCGCCAGTGCCTACCGCGGTGCCTCCAAGCCCCACGTGCTCAAGCCCTTCAATTGATTGTACAAGTTTTATTCTTGCCTGCTTGAGCGCGTAGGCATACTCCTCAAATTCTGCGCCAAGGGTCACCGGGATTGCGTCCATCAGGTGCGTCCGGCCGATCTTGATAATAGCGGCAAATTCTTTTGCCTTCTTTTCAAGGGACGATATCAGCCTATCAAGTGACGTCATTGTTTCCTTCATGTTCAGCAAAATAGCAACGTGCATTGCTGTGGGGAAGGTGTCGTTGCTTGACTGTGACATGTTGACGTGGTCGTTGGGACTGATGACGTCGTACTGGCCTTTCTTCTTGCCGAGTATCTCAAGTGCCCTGTTTGCGATGAGTTCGTTGCTGTTCATGTTAAATGCTGTACCGGCGCCAGAGTTTATCGCCTCCACCTTGAACTGGTCGAGCAGCTTGCCGCCCAGAATTTCGTCGCATGCCTTTACTATTGCGTCGGCCTTTTGCGCATCAAGTGCTTTCAGCTCTTTGTTTGCCACCGCGGCCGAGCGCTTGATCATGGCGTACGCCTTTATCAAATTGATGTGAGCCTTCTGGCCTGTCACCTTGTATTGCTCCATTGCGCGGGCGGTAAACGGTCCATAATACGCGTCCGATGGAACCTTGACATCCCCAAGGGAATCCTTGTCAATTCTGAATGACGACGACGACGACATCGCGGGATGCACTACTATTGCGGCCATAATAAATTAATCGACAACCATCACAAGGTTATTATCCTGACAGGTGCAAGGGCCTCAATTTTTGAAACATCTGCGCCCGCGATGCTTGCGCCGTGCAGCATGAGTGGGTTCTGACCCGCGGCAGGGGTATCTTGCACAGGCACCGCCGGGCGGAACCTTGTCAGCTTGGCAAACAGCAGTTTGCCGTACCAGTTGTTTTCAAGGCACAGCTTTCTTTCACCTTCGCCCATCTCGTCCAGGTCAACTATTCTATCGATTGCGCCGGAGCCGATGAAAGCATCGGCCTTTCTGACAAACAGGATTTTTGTGCCGCGCGACCAGTCGCGCTTTATGCCGACGTAGAGCGACTTGCCTGTATACAGCTGCCTCTCAAGCTCGTCCCTCTGTATGCGCAGGATGTAGCAGCTTGTCTGTTCGTCAGCAGGCATTTGAGCTTGGAGTTAGTGCGCCGGGATAATTATAAAACCATTTTTCAAAATGAAACAAACATTATATTACTACTCTGGAATTTTCAACCCATAGTATGCAAGTCAGCGGCAAGGTGCTTGTCTGCGACTCTATCGACCAGGCAGGCATCGACAGCATGAAGCGCGCAGGCTTGGCTGTCGACTACAAGCCAGAGATAAAGCCAGCCGAGCTCGTTTCTTCCGTTAAGGATTACGACGTTATTGTAGTGAGGAGCAAGACCAAGGTTACAAAGGAAGTAGTCGACGCCGCGACAAGAGCCAAGATAATCGCTAGGGTAGGCGTAGGGCTTGACAACGTCGACGTTAAGGCGGCAGAGGCCAAAAAGATCAGAATCATCAACGCTCCTGAAGCCGCTTCTACAGCGGTGGCGGAGCTTGCCATCGGGCTCATGATCTCGCTTGCAAGGAGCATACCAAGGGCCGACGCAGAGACAAAAAAGGGCAACTGGATCAAGAATGACCTTATGGGGACGCAACTCTCAGGCAAGTACCTTGGCATCGTGGGCGTCGGCAACATCGGCCGCAATGTGGGCAGGCTGGCCAAGGCGCTCCGCATGAACTTGATAGGCCACGACCCGTACCCGATAAACCGGGAATTTATCAGCGAAACCGGCATGATAGTCACCGATCTCAACACACTCCTTGAAAGCGCCGACTTTGTGACATGCCACGTGCCGGCGACGCCGGAGACAAAGCACATGTTCAACGCAGAGCGCTTTGCAAAAATGAAGCCGACCGCCTACCTGATAAACACGTCAAGGGGCGAGATAATCGACGAGAACGCCCTTTACGAAGCGTTGAAAAACGGCAAGATTGCTGGCGCGGCTCTGGACGTCTTTGAAGTGGAGCCGCCAACCAACAAGCAACTGTTGAGCCTGCCAAACCTCATCTGCATGCCGCACGTCGGCGCCCAGACAAAGGAGGCGCAAGAGCTCGCGTCTACCGTCATTGCGGAAAAGGTAATCCAGATATTGCGTGGAGTAATTTGAGATAGCATATAAAGGGGTCAGGATCAGGAGATCGATATAACAAAATGCACAGCTATATGACCCAGACTTGGCTCAAGATGTGGAAGAGCAACTCCGATGAGCTGAAATCCAAGGCCATCTCTTGGAGGGCAGAGCCCACCATCAACAGGATAGAGAGGCCGAGCAGGCTCGACAGAGCTAGGAGGCTGGGCTACAAGGCCAAGCAGGGCATAGTCGTCGTCCGCGTGCGAGTTGGCAGGGGCGGCATGAGGAAGCAGAGGCCGGTGTCAGGCAGGAGACCAAAGCATATAGGTGTCGTCCACATCAAGCAGGGCATCAGCATGCGCAAGGTCGCCGAGCGAAGGGTGAATGAAAAATACCCCAACCTTGAAGCGCTCGGCTCGTACTTTCTCCACAAGG
Organism: uncultured Nitrososphaera sp.; assembly: GCA_946480575.1. The sequence continues at coordinate 21,519 of CAMLKF010000015.1, forward strand.
ACGGCACAAACATCTGGTACGAAGTGATTCTGGCGGACCCGGCTCACCCGGCAATTTCGAAGGACCGGGAGATGCGGGGCAAGCTCAGGGCGTTTGCAAAATAATTTCTCAATGAGAGCTATAACAATCATCTATAAGGCAGCTACAGCTATCTTAAAACTTTTCCAAGTGGAACTATATAATAAATACACGATACCCTCAGGTGGTGTCAAAGAAATAATTCCCCACACCTTGTCCTTGCGCTAGACAAATCGATACGCCATTGCGCGATTATCAACAGGCTGAGTTATATGTGGTTGCAAGCGATTTCCGCGAGAATGTGTGCTGCCATTAATGACCGAAGTGAACGGCCAAAGGCAGGCGCTGCAATTGGTAATCCGCTATTTCAAACGGCAATCCTGGGAGGCGAGAACCTGGGCAAAACATATACTATATGCCGTAATGCGATACGAGAAAAGGTGATAGGAGCAACAATACCAATGTCAAACGAAACTATCTACTTTTGGTTTCGTTTGACGCTGGCACAAACAACTTCGACAGCATTATCATGGAAAAGATAGTGCCACTAATCAAAGAATACCACTCTTCTGATGCGGCAACATCGTAGACTTTAGTTTCTGCGCGAAAAATCAACCAAAAAATTCATAAAATATTTTGAACCAGGAATCTGGTATGCAGAAGGGGATAACTGTCGGCATTCCTGCTTACAACGAGGAGCAGAACATCCTCAACCTGCTGCAGTCGCTTGAGGAGCAGCAGCATGCGCGCGGCTTGGCGATCTCGCAGGTGATAGTGTCTGACGACTCTTCAGACGGCACGCCCAGCCTTGTAGAAAAATTTGCGCTGCACTCGCCCCTTGACATCAAGATTGTCCACCACAGGGCGAGGAGGGGCGCTGCTGCGGCGTGGAATGAGATTTTCCAGCTGGCAGCTGGCGATGTCATAGTTTTATACGACGCAGACACTGTGCCGCACCCTTGCTGCACAGAGGAGCTTGCGTCATGCATACGTGGCGATGCAGTGCTGTGCGCGTCAAACTCGCAGCCTGTCCAGGCGACTGGCGCCGCTGGCAGGGCATCGATCTTCCTTTCAAACTGGCTCCGTTCGGTGAGGCTGGCAGAAGACCTCTCGCAGTACACTGTGATGGGCAGGGCTCTTGCAATCGATTCGCGTGCCGCCAGTAGAATAGAGATACCTCCAGAGATAATCGCAATCGACCTGTACCTGCAGTGTAGAGTGCTCGAGATGGGGCTGAATGTAGTTTACAACGACAATGCAATCATCTACTTCAAGCCGGCAGGAAGCATGCAGGACCTGGCCTCGCAGGTGGTGAGGGCGGTCAACGGCCACAGCCAGCTCAGGGACTACATCTCAAGGCTCGACATCGGCCTGCCGGCGCAGGCGGCAATCGCAGAGGCCGCAAAGAACGCCGCAAAAGATCCGCTTGGGGCCGCGTCGGCCGCCATAGGGTACTCGCTGATGCCGTACTACATGTCCCGGCTCAAGAATGCCAACTCGGCAAAGTGGCACACCGCCGAGACGTCAAAGTCCATAGACTACCAGCAGCTGAAGACCAGATTTTAACTTGCACACTTTTTTATAACAGCGGTTGCCTGTAACGAAACAAGAGAGCAATGGGGAGGGAGGAGTAAAGAAAAATGTCGGACTCGGAGAGGAGGCTTGAGACGATAAGCAGCAACGGGGTGCTCTGGACTAACATCCAAAAGCCTACCTATTCGGACATGACCGTGCTTGGGCAGAAATACCCGTTCCACAGGCTCAACCTTGAGGACTGCCTCTCAAAAATCCAGATACCCAAGATAGACCGCTACCAGGATCATACCTTTGTCATCCTGCATTTCCCTACGCCGGACAAGGAGAAGGGCTTCCTCTTTAGCCAGCTTGCCATCTTTATCGGCACCGACTACTTGGTGACGATACATCACGGCGACCTCAAGCCACTCGAGGAGCTCTTTGCCATGTGCAAAATTGACGAGCGGCAGCGCCAAGTAATAATGGGCAAGTCGGCGGGGTACCTGCTCTACAAGATAATCGACACGCTCGTGGACGACCTGCTCCACATCCTGATGAAGGTCGTGGGCAACATCGATGACATCGAGGACAGCGTCTTTGACGAGCGCATATCTATACCGCGCCAGATCTCGCTCCTGAGGAGGGAGATAACTACGCTCCGCAGGATCGTGATACCGCTCCGCAGGACGGTAGTCGACCTTTCAAAGGACGTGCAGCGCTTTTCAAGAGAAGACCTGGCGGTCTACTTCAAGGACGTGCAGGATCACATCGAGAAGGTGTACGAGGCTCTGGAGGAAGCGAAGGAAACGGTCGAGATATACAAGGACACCGACTTTATGCTCAGCAACGAAAAGACAAACAAGATACTAGCAGTGCTCACAATCGTATTCACACTGTCAATCCCTGCCACCGTGATCGGCACGTTCTACGGAATGAACATCAACCTGCCCGGCGGCACTGAAACAGGGCCTTGGAACCAGCTGGGAATATACACTGCCCTGATATTCGTGCTGGTTACGTCGTCTGTTTCTGCCCTATTTATGGTATTATACTTTAGAAGGCTCGGGTGGTTGGGACCGTCGATGTAGCTCTGCTAGATCTACCAATCGGCATTTACCTAAGAGCATATATACCAGTCGCCTTACCTCTGTGTAGGGTTGGCGGCGGAAAGAGGCAAAATGGGGATACAGGGCTACGTTTGTACTCCCCACGACAAGCAATCGGACTCGCTGATCGAAAATTGGAAGAAAAGCGACAACGTCGTCGACATTTACTTTGTCACTGCCACGTTTTCCGAAGAAAGCATGCCCTATTTCCCGAACAAGGCCAACCACTACATCCTTGCGTCCTTCAGGGACATGCCCGGCATTCTGGCGGACATCCGGAAGAACAACATGGATAGGCTGTCCTTCATGTTCAGCTTTTCAGGGCCGCTCTTTGAGCGAAGCGGCGAGAAGCTCAACTACGTTTCTCTTTACTTCACGCGATACACGAACGGCGACCCGGAGATAGGCGACTTGGCAAACGCCATTGCCCGGCGCGAAAGAGTAAAGAAGGCAAGCCTTGCGCAGATGCAGCTTCTAGCTGCTGAGCAGCCCAAGTTCACGTTCCCGTACTCGAAGAACCTCGTGATACTTGAAGTAGAGGGCGAAAAGACTCATCAGACTGACCAGAAATACTGCGAGCGCACAAGGCGCGACGTGGCGAGGAAGGGCATCTCGCTCAACAATCTCGTCAGCTTTTCCATCCTTGAAAAATTAAAGTGAGCAGATTTAGCTCAAAGCTTAAATATGCATCATTTTCTCTAGCGATTTGATTTAATTCATGAGCAAGCCGATGGATCTTGGCGCACTTAAGATCGGTTCTTACATCATCATCGACAGAGAACCTTGCAGGATTGTTTCATACGACCATAGCAAGCCGGGCAAACACGGCTCTGCAAAAGCCAGAATAACTGCGGTAGGCGTCTTTGATGGCAGGCCACATCCGTTCGTCGGCCCGGTGTCAACCAAGGTCGATGTGCCTCTGATAGACAAGCGCAATGGCCAGATAATATCAAAGCAGGGCGACACACTCCAGATAATGGACCTCGAAACCTTTGAAATCTTCGATACCACGGACGTCGAAGACGAGATAAAGGAGCGGCTTGCTCAGGGCGACGTGCAGGGTCGCGAGGTCGAGTACTGGAAGGTGCTTGACAGGATCAAAATAGTCAGGGTCAAGGGCTAAAAGTTCATACAATAGAACTGCAGATCATTTTTTCGGATGCTGATGAAGTGTAGGAAGAGCCGGCTGATCATCTTATAATGATGAAGATTATGAGTCCTGAGGCATCCATTATTCTTACATTCTTCTTGACCGTGGGTTCACTATGGCATCAAGCGCGTTACCGATCAGCGCAAACGCAAGCCCTGTTATAGCTATCATCAGTCCCGGCGGTATTATCCACCACCAGAGGCCCCTTTCCGCGGCGCCGGCGGTGTTTGCCTCGTGCAGGATCTGGCCCCATGTCGGGATCGTTGGATCGCCAAGGCCCAGAAATGACAACGCCGCCTCGCCAAGAATGGCCGCAGGGACGGCTATTGCAATGCTGGCAAAGGTAAGCGGAAGCAGCTGCGGGATTATGTGCCGGAATATGATGTTGAAATCCGACTGGCCCATCAATTTTGCAGCCTCGACGTATTGCAGGTTCTTTAGCTGGAGCGCAATGCTCCTGCTTATTTTCGCCATGCCGACCCAGCCAAATATAACCAGAAACCCAGTGATGAGGAATATGCTCTGGCCCACAGTCACGGACAGTATTATCAGCAGCGGCAAGGTTGGCAGGCAATAGAACACGTCGTTTATGCGCATAAGGCCCTCGTCGGTGCGGTTCCCCTTGTAGCCGGCCACGACGCCATATATCAGGCCGATGAGGATGGCAGCTATTGACACGGTGAGGCCAATGAAAAGCGCCACGGGCGCACCCCACAGGATGCCGATGGCAAGGTCGCGGCGCAGCTCATCGGTGCCCATGAGCCCATAGACCTTGCCGCCAAGTACGACCCCGGAGTCAAGCACAGAGTCATTTGGCTCGAAAAGGTAGAACGTTTCGCGGATGACGTACGTGCCCTTCAGTACCTTGCTCTCCTGCGAGTCGGCAAATATCATCACCTGCGGCCTTGAAGGGTCCTGCCTGTATGCAAAAACACCGGTATAGTCACGCAGACTCTCCTCTATCGCTCTGTCGGTGGAAAAGACCCTTGCCGAGAACTCGTTGTCGCCGCCCTGCTGGGACGACGGGAGCGACGCAAAGTAGATCTGGAACTCGTTGCCGTCTGGCCGGAGCACGTCTACCTGGAGCACCGGCTGCGTGCCGCCGTACCTTACGGAATAAAGCAGCATAAAGTCGCTTGGGTAGCTGTCATAGTTAAAATTCACAGTGTAGGAATGCACCACCGTCCTGATGCCGCCTTCAGAAGAGCTTGATATCGACGCGTCATCAGCAGCATGCAGCACCATATGCTCCGGAATCTTTGGCCCGAACCCAAAGTTGGTCCACGCCGGCGCGGCCGCCTTTGGCAGGTCTATCCAAAAGTTGGGACTGTTCCACTGCCGGAAGGACTCTAGTGGCACCGCAGCCGCCGAGTAGATGGTCATTATTATGAGGCTGAGCAGTATCGCGATCCCTACAAGGCCGCTCTTGGATCGCCGGAATTCTCTAATTATCTCGTACCTGGAAAGAACCTCAGCCGCAGCTGTCATTTCATGCCACCTTCACCCTCGGGTCAAAGTAGGCATAAACAATGTCTGTAAGAAACACCGTGATCACGAAAATTACAGTCGACACGTAAGTGAGCCCGATTATTATTGGGATGTCTAAAGCGCCTATCGCGTCGTAGTACAGCTTGCCCATCCCGGGCCAGTCAAACACGGCCTCCACAATTATTGCGCCGCCAAACGAGCCGGCAAGGCTCAGCGCGATCACCGTGACAATGGGCAGCGCGGCATTTTTGAGAGCGTGGGAGTAGACTATCCTCTTTTCCGGTATTCCTGCAGCCCTCTTGGCCGCGATGTAATCCTCGCTCAATACGCCGACTACAAAGTAGCGCACGATATACGCCCACGACCAAAAGCCTACGATCACTAGTGTTATCAGAGGCAAAAGCATATGGTAGAGCAGGTCAAGGGCATACGCCGGGTCAGACGGCGGCGTCAGGGGAGTGGAGCGGGCCGGGAATATATGGTAGGCGAACGCGAATGCAAAGATCATGAGCATGCCGACCCACCACGTCGGAAAGCTGCTGCTAAACACCGCAAAAGCAGAGTTGAGCCTGTCCCAGAGCGAGCCAGAACGGTTGGCCACAAAGGCGCCAAGGTAAAGGCCGATGACCGTGATTATCAGAGTCGATGTTGTGAACAGGAGCACAGTATTGGGCACCCTTTCAAGAATGATGTCCCGGACGTTTGAAGAGCCGCTGTCGCTTGTGAAGTAATTCGACTTGCCAAGGTCGAGAATCATCACTTTAAGCACAGTATTAGTGAAGCGCTTGGGAGAATACCACGGCTCGTCAAGGCCAAGCGTCTTTACCTGCAGGTCAGTGTGCTCGTCGATGTAGTGCTGGCGCTCCGCGGCAGTCGAGAACCTCAGGTCTCTGTTGTAGTTTACCTCCTCGACCACATTGACCCTGATAGCGTCCACCAGTATCTTGTCCATCGTGGAGCCAAGCAGAAAAACAGTGAGAACAAGGGTGGCAAAGAGCACGATGACCATGTTTATGGAACGCTTCAAGAGAAAGCGGCTAAAGCCACCCAAATCTACTCACTCGATATAGCGTTATTTTCTATTAATATTTTGTTTGCCTGCAGTAATAATTGCGCCAACGCCCTTCCTTGCAAGCCTGCCTACAAGCATGGCTGACGCAGTTGCCATCGACAGCACAAAGAGCGATGTGCTTGCTGACAGCAGCTGGACGTTGCCTGAAGCGATGCCTATGGCGACAAGCGCTGCAGCGGCTGACAAGACAATGAGCGATATCTTTGTAATTGTGCTGAACCTGCTCTGCAGCCTTGTCGAAAGGGCTGCCGGCCAGAGGTAGACCGCGCCTATAAGCATGCTTGCAGTTGCGCCAGCCAATATCGCGCCGGCCTCACCTCCTACTGCAGAATGGGCGCGCTCTGACGCCATCAGGATGCCAAAGAGAGGATACAATCCTGTCTTCACAGTAGCCTGCAGCCAAGGCTGCTCCCTTTCATAATCTGCTACCTGCGGGCTGAACGAATAGTAGACAGAGTTGAAAGCGTTCATAAAGGCAGCTCCAGACGTAGTGGACAGGATGTAGTGTTCCCTAAAATTGCGAAGATACTGCACCTGCGGCGTCAGCTCTGACCCAAATGCAGCAGTCGCGATTAGGCAGCCGGACGGCTGCGATTGAGTAGGAGTCTGCTCCTGCGAGCCGCTACCACCTGTCTGGACGGGTGTCTGATCGTTGTTGTTGTTGTTGCTGCTGCTGTTGCCGCTGGTAGTTGCCGCCGCAGCTGCCGCCAAAATGGTAGTCTCTGAAATGTCCGGGCGGAATGCATAGTCGCTGTTTGCAAAGATCCTCAGCCGATTGGGGCCCGGCGACAGCTTTGATGTCTCTTCGGCGGGCAGCTCTATGCTGAACACGCCTGCACTATCGGCAGCAGGCTCGCCTTCCCCCTTCACTGCCACTTTGCCGTTCTTGTCCAGAATAAAGTAGTTGACAGTGGCTTCGCTGCTTGGCTGGCCGTCGACCTGCACGCTGACTGTCATGGCCGCCAGCTTGCCTATCTGTATTAACCTTGCACCATCTACTTTGCTAATGTCTGCGAGCCTGGGCGTCGCAAACTTAGACCAGTGACCTACCTCAAACGGGTACGAGCTGTCATTGGTAGCCCTGATGGTTATAGTCCTGCCGGCAATGTTGTAGCTGTCAAGGTAGAATGGACCGTTGCTAATGATTGCGTGGTTGTGGTCGTTTATCCACTGGATGCTTGCGTCGTAGCGCCTTATTGCGTCCTCGGCGCTGACAATGCCTCTCAGAGCGGCAGGTACAAAGTTTTCACTCTTCATCTTTTGCAGCTCGTCCCTTATCATCAGCGCGTGATCGGGGACTATGGGGTCATACCATTCAACGTTTTTTGCCGTTGCCTGGCTTTTCGAATATGCCAGCTTGCCATCGGTCACAAGCCTTTCGCTTGCCGCCATTATCTCCCAAGGCGCAGCCGCCCAGAAAACTCCTGAGTCGGCGATCTCGGTTTCGTCGTAGTGCCATATGTCAATGTAGCTCTCGACCTGATCTGGCCCGGTAAACTTAAAGCCCTTGAAAA
>CAMLKF010000016.1 GCA_946480575.1 uncultured Nitrososphaera sp.
CTTGCCTTCATGTAGGCGCGAAACTCTTCGATAATTGTCGCATTGGTCTTGTTCGGAACGAGTGGTATTTTTGAGAGCGTCGTGATCAGCTTTGCCGGGCATTGGGTTTCTGCACTCCTTCTGTCGGCTTGCTCCTTTCGGTAGCCAGTTACCGTAGTTTCCTTATGCCCGGCCAGAGAAGAGCTAGTAGTAGGTGAACCCATTACGATGGTGGGGCCAGTGGGATTCGAACCCACGATCTCCAGCGCCCCAGGCTCGTCGGTCGTTTTTTCAGGACAACCTCTGACATCCTAGACCAAGCTAGACTATGGCCCCTCGTTAGAGTCACATCGCAAGACCACTTTTAAACCTACAGACAGAAATTCTCTAGTCTTTCGTAAACTCGATCTCGACATTCCTATTCCTGATGCTTATGGTGTACGCTTCATAGTCGTTGACAGGTATCGTATCCAATCTGGCGTTGCCGCACACCTGGCAGGATGTAAAGCCGGGCGAGCCCTTCAGGAGCGACGCTGCCCACTGGCATTCGTTGCATATGACAAGGTCGCGGTATTCTTCGCTGGGCGTCACAACAACATTATTCTCGCGGCCCGGCAATAAGAACCAGATCGCTCTCGTACAATCATCAGACGGCCTTCATCCTGCCAAATGAGTAGACTCCAAAGAGCCCGAGCGCTGCAGTATAACCAACAAGAATCAGCATATTAAGCTCCATCGGGCTGCTGCCGACGCCAAGCGTCGCATTTCTCAGCGCGTCAACTCCATAGGTTGCAGGGTCCACCGCAGTCAGGATACCCAGCCAGCTTGGTAGGTTGTCAAGTGGAAAGAGCGCGCCAGAAAGAAAGAACAGCGGGAATACGACAAAGCTCACGATCATCTGGAACCCTTCGAGGCTGTACATATAGCTTCCAAGTGCAAGACCAAGCGACGTAAGCCCAAATGACATGAGCAGGATTATCGCCACTGCCTGGATAAGCGACAGCGGGGTAAATCCTATCCCGATAGCGACGCCGATGGCAAGCAGTATTGACGCCTGGATAAGCGATGTGGTCATGCCGCCCAGAGTCTTGCCCACGAATACGCTTCCCCTGCTGACAGGCGCCACCATGACACTTTTTAGGAAATCAAACTTTCTGTCCCAGATGATGTACGAGCCATAAAAAACCGAGCTAAATATTATCGACATGGCGACAATGCCGGGAAAGATGAATTGCTGGTAGTCTTCTACGCCGGGCACGGTGGTCGGGTTGGCGGCGCCAAGGCCGGAGCCGATTACGAATAGCCACAGTATCGGTGTAAATGTCGATGCCACAAGCCTGCTTTTTTCTCGCAAAAACACCTTGAATTCGCGCAGCCATATCGCGTAGATCTTGGCCAGATGATCTTCTATGCTAATCGTACCTTGCATACCTCTCCATGAATCCCCCTTCCGCCTGCTCTTTGTCAGTATTGCGCCCGGTCAGCTGTATAAAGACATCATTGAGAGTAGGGCTTGTAAACTCGGCAGACTCGGCTTCGACATTTTGCAGCAGGACCGGCAGGTCGCGCTTGGCGTTATCCACCGACAGCACAAGAAAGCCGTCGCTCTGCTCTAGCTTGTGCACAAAGCTAAACTGTCTGATTTTGTCAATGTCCTGTTGCATGAATTTTTTTGTCTTTATCCTGATAATGTCTCCTCCAAGCCCGGCCTTCAATTTTGCCGGCGTGTCAAGCGCGACTATCCTGCCCTTGTCAATTATCGCAATCCTGTCGCACAGCATATCTGCCTCTTCCATGTAATGTGTTGTCAGGATTATCGTCACCTTTTCCTCTTCCACAAGGCGCCTGACGTACTTCCACATCGACTCTCTGCTTGCAGGGTCCAGCCCCAGCGTCGGCTCGTCAAGAAACATCACCTTTGGCTTATGGAGCAAGCCGCGCGCGATTTCAAGGCGCCTTCGCATGCCGCCGGAGTACGTCTTGACCTGATCGTGCTTTCGCTCGGTTAGGCCGACAAGCTCTAGCACTTCTTCGATCCTCTGCTTCCGCGTGTGGCGGGGCACACTGTAGAGCATAGCATGCAAATGCAGATTTTCATAACCGGTGAGCATGTCATCGCTGCTTGGCGCCTGAAACACTATGCCAATGCTTGCGCGCACCTTTGCCGGCTGGTTTGTTATGTCGTAGCCGTTCACAGTTGCGGTGCCGGAGGTGGGCTTGAGCAGCGTGGCAAGCATGTGTATGGTGGTAGTCTTGCCGGCGCCGTTTGAGCCAAGCAAGCCGAAAACCTCATTCTCGCTGATATCAAGCGTAAGGTTATCGACGGCTGTCAAGTTGCCATATTTCTTGACAAGATTCAGTATCTTTATCAATCAATAGAACAGAGCGCGCTTGAGGGTATTATGCCTTAACCCGGGCAGAAACAAAAAATGTGCAAAAAAGACTATTACTTGCCTATCTTGAACATCTTTGTTCCGCAGACTGTGCAGATGCCCTGGGTGGCCGGCTTGCCGTTCTTCATTGTGACCTTTTTCTCGTCTTTCATGTCTCTCTTGGCTTTACATTTGACGCAATACGCTTCCATAAAGCCCGTACAGAGGCAGGGATAAAAGAAGCTTTCCACCTATGAAGTCTCAGGGACCAGCCAGTCTACTAGAGCATCCAGCTCCTCGCAGCTTATTGCCACCCTGATGGGCCCAAGGGGTGACTCCTGCTCTTCCTCAATGACAGCAGCGATGCCGGCAGTGGCCGCTTGCTTGTTGAGCAGGAACCAAGTGCTGTCACCGGCGCGGTTGTCTAAAAGCATTCTCCTCAATACGCCCATCGCAGACCTTGAACGCACCTGCTCGTACAGTATCGACAGCGGCTCGGCGCCTGTGGCCCTGCCCACCACCCTGCTGCCGTAGCGGAACTCTGGGGAGCATCGTCCTACGACGTTTGTTATCGCGTCTATAACCTTTTGCGGATCCTCCGACGAGTTGACTGGCGCCTCCACTTTCAGCTCTATTGGCGACGCAATCTGGAGCCGCCTCAACTGTTGTTCTTTGCCTCCCTGAGCCATTCTTCAACTATAGAATGGGCGCGCTCTTTGAGCTGCTCTAGTGTCAAGTCGTTGTTTGAGAGCGTTTCGTCGGCAAGTGCTATCGCCTCGCTTATCCCGACAGAAAGCTCGCGTTTGTCCCTGCTAGCAAATTCGTCACTGTTTGTGGGCGCGTCTGGCCTGCCCCTGTCTTGCAGGTGCTTGAGCCTTGTATCTTGCGACGCGTGGATTGCAAGCAGCCTGACGTGCCCGACCTTCTTGAGCACTTCGACTTCGGGTATGCTGCGGATGCCGTCTATGACGATGTTGCCGGTCTTGCCGTCCCGCTCCAATTTCCTCAAAACAAGATGGGCCACGGCTCCCTGCCCAAGCTCCTGCCTGAGCTTTAGCATCAACCTGCCGAGGTTGACATCGGTCGGCTCGAGCCCCTGCCTTTTCGCTTCTTCCCTGATGGCGTCACCCATAGTCACAATAGCAAACCCTCTTTCCTTGAGAAATGACGCGACGGTAGTCTTGCCGGCTCCCGGCATTCCAGTAAGACAGACGATGAGCCTTTTGTCGCTAGCCATGATCATTATTCATGATTTTATTCTGCAGACAGATCCCAGTAGGTGGCGTCCTTGAACTCTTCCTTTGGCTTGCCAAGCGCCTTCCATTCTTTGAACGACTTGGGGTACAGCTTGACATTCTGAAAGCCGGCCAGCTTGAGCGCATAGTATGTCAGTCCTGAAAGCGTCCCGACGCTTCCGCAGTAGGTGATTATTTCAGAGTCGCTAGTAATGCCACGGTTTTCGATAAACCGCTTTAGGTCCTCAGCCTTTCTCAGGATGCTCCCATTTGAGCCGACCATCGTATAGGGTATGTTCTTTGCCCCCGGTATGTGCTCTGTGAGGAAGTTCAGCCGCTCCCTTGAATCGACCAGTAGCTTGCCCTGCTGCGACTTTGCAGACTCGACGTATGAAGCGTCGGCATAAATGTTCTTGTTGATGTTGAGCGAGTGCTCCGCCTTTGGGTAGGTGCGCGCCTGTGTCTCGGTCTCAAGCCCGAGCTCCTTCCACTGGCGAAAAGTCATTTCAAGGAGCGCGATGTTTGTGTGACCAACGTACTGGAACGTCCACGCCACCCTGGCGGCTAGGGCCCCAAAGGTGTCGTCGTAAATGACGACAGGCATCGAGTCTGATATGCCAAGCTCGTCCATTATCGCCACTATTTTTTCCGGCGCATCGTTTTCAAGCACGCGTGCAAGCGGCAGAGAAACCGCGGTGGGTATGTGCCCCTTCTGGTAGTCGTCTGCCTTGCGCACGTCGACCACACGCACCGCCTTTTTGCGCACAAGCGACCGGAGGGTGTCGGCGTCGCACACTATCGAGAGCCGGAAATCCTCTGATTTTGCTGCTGCATTTTTCTTCTTTTTTGCAGCTCCTGCGGTCAAGCTGCGCATTCTCCCCTAGCAGTCTTGGCGCTGAACTGTGAGTCGCTGCCGTAGTCCCTGTAGGCGTCAGGGTCCTGCTCCGGCGTAGGCAGCTGTATCACCTGCGCAAGAGCAGCCTTCATGTCTTCGAGGTTCTTGATGCCTGCGATGCCCTGACCCTTTGTCACCTTAGTTATCCACTGATGCAGCGTCTCATTTTCAGACTTTTGCTGCCTATAGAGGTCTACCACCTTCAGTATCGTGTCAATCACGCGCTTGGCCGGCACGCGCATCGCAGCTTTTCCAAGCTCGCCCTGCTCGCCGGCGCTGCCGCCAAACAGCAGGGTATAGGTCGGGGTCATCGAGTTGTTCATTCTCGTGGCGCCTCCAAAGAATCCGATTGTCGCGATTTCGTGCTGGCCGCACGAGTTTGGGCAGCCACTTATCTTGATTGTTGCGTCGCACAAGGAGTCGTCAGTGTCAAGCCCGAGCTCGAGGAACCTGCGCTGCACTTCCTTGGCAAGCCTGTGCGAGTTTGTGATTGCAAGGTTGCACGACGTAGTGCCAGAGCATCCCACTGCCGACGCTATGGTGAGCGCGCCAGGGTTTGCAAGGCCGGCAGACGCAAGCTTTTCGTAAAAGTCGCGCAAGTCCGTCCCGCGCACGTAGCGGATCGCAAAATTCTGCTGGGGCGTATTCCTTGCGACGCCTTCTGCCGAATAGTCGCGGATTGCAGAGGCAAGCACCCTCAGCTGGCTTGCAGTAATGTCGCCGGCTCCAAGGGTGACAAACACTGCAAAGTAGCCGTCCTGCTTTTGCGAAACGACGTTTGTGTGGAGCCAGTGCTCAAACGCCGGGCTTTCCTTTGTGACCTGCTCGTTTAACACCGGCAGCTTCGCCATCCGGGGCGCTTTTGGCAGCTGCCTTGTGTCCTCCTGTGCCTTGACGTCAAACATCTTCGCAGTTGAATATGATGTGGTCATTTCCACTATCGAGCGCTCCTTGAGGACCATCTTTTGGAACTTCTCCCAGCCCGTTTCATGCACGAGGTAGCGCATCCTGTTCCTCGCCATGTTTTCGCGGTTGCCGTGCCTGTCAAACAGCCTGACAGTAGCCATGCAGGTCGAGAGCAACCTGTCCTCCGGCGTGAAATCTTCAAGCAGGTGACCTATGAACGACGCTGCACCGAGGCCGCCTCCGAGGTAGACCTTGAATCCTCTGACCATGCTGCCATTTTCTTCCCTGACGGCTGGCACAAGTCCAATGTCTGCAATCCTTACTAGCCCATGCTTGTCGCAGCAGGAAAAGTTGATCTTGAACTTTCGGGGCAGGTTCTGGCACATTGGGTTGCGGAGGAAGAACCTTGCAATCGCCTTAGAGTATGGCGTGGCATCAAAGGCCTCGTCTGGGCAGACGCCGGCAAAGTGGCTGCACATTACGTTTCTGATGGTGTTGCCGCATGCCTCCCGGGTAGTTAGGCCGGCCTCGACAAGCCCTCTCATGACCTCGCTTACGTCCTCCAGCTGCACCCAGTGGAGCTGGATGTTCTGGCGGGTTGAAACGTGAGCGGAGCCTATAGAGAACGCTTCTGATAGGCTGGCTATTTTTTCAATCTGATCCGGAGTCATCTCGCCTCCAGGCACCTTTATCCGGACCATGCTGTAGTCCATGCGGAGGCGCGAGCCATAGGCTCCATGCTGCAGGCGGAAGCGCCTGAAATCGTCCTCTGAAATCTTGCCCTGCCTGAAAAGCTTGACCTTCTTGGCAAAGACCTCTGTCTCTTCTTCCCGGCCCCACTTGGGGTTGGGCTTGGGCAGAGAGACGCCCTTTTGTCTAGGGTTCACTGTAGGCTTCTTCATTATTCAATATAAAAAGCGTACTTCAAATCATATATTTTTTGTGGATATAGGAGATATTGGCAGCAATTCTTGAGAACAGCGGCAATATACAGCATCTATATGCACAAGCTTTTTAATACAACCTGAATGCAAACTCGGCATGGCCACCAAGGCTAAAAAGAAGAGCAAGGTCAAGGCAAAGACCAAGGTCGGTCCTATTCCAAAGCAATACCACACCGTTACCCCAACTCTTGTCGTCCGCAACGCCCCTGAGGCGATAGAATTTTACAAGAAGGCATTTGGCGCAAAGGAAAAGTACAGAATGTACATGCCAGACGGCAAGATGATAATGCACGCCGAGATCAAGATCGGCGATTCAAGCATCATGCTGGCAGACGAGAATCCACAGTGGAAGATCCTATCTCCGCAGTCCATTGGCGCAACCGGCGTCACGCTGTATACGTACGTCAAGAACGTTGACAAGGTATTCGAACAGGCAGTTGCCGCAGGCGCAACTGTGACCATGCCGGTAATGGACGCGTTCTGGGGTGACCGCAACGGCCAGCTTATGGACCCGTCAGGGCACTTGTGGTCGATTGCGACACACAAGCGCGACATGTCAGCAAAAGAGATGCAAAAGGCGCAGGAAGAATGGCTGGCCCAGCAGCAGCAGCAATAGCACAAGCTTAAAATCACCTACCCGACGGCTGGTTTTACACTGAAAAATGGGCAAGAGAACACTCGTCCGCAGAAGGGGCCGCGGAGGCAAGCAGTTCCGAGCAATAATTATCGGCAAGATTGCGCCAGCAAAGTACCCCAACTTTAAGCTAGAAGAGCATCACACAGGTAGGGTGGTTGACATTGTTCACGAGCGGGGGCGCGATGCGCCGCTTGCAAAGATCCTCTTTGACGACGGCAGGTATTCGTACGTCCCGGCGCCAGAAGGCACTATAGTTGGAAACACCATAGAGGCAGGCACTGGCACGGCTGCAAGGGCTGGCAACATCATTGCCCTTGAATCAGTACCGGATGGCACGGTCGTCTGCAACATCGAAAAGAATGCCGGCGACGGCGGCAAGCTGATAAAAGCAGCGGGCTCATCGGCAGTGGTGTTTGCTCACGGCACAGAAGGAGTCACAATCAAGTTCCCGTCAGGCAAGTCCCTCACGCTCAACTCAAAATGCAGGGCGATGGTGGGCGCAATTTCGGGCGGCGGGCACAAAGAAAAGCCGTTCCTGAAGGCAGGCATCAGGGCAAAATACATGCAGGCCCATGGAAGGCTGTACCCGACTGTCAGGGGCATCGCCCAGGCTGCAGTCTACCACCCGCATGGAGGTGGAAGGCACCAGCATATCGGCCGCCAGTCATCTGTGGGCAGGACAACCCCGCCTGGCCGCAAGGTTGGCAACGTTGCCCCGCGCAAGACCGGCCGCGGCAGGATAAGGGACCCGAAGCAGCAAAAGGCTCGCTGACCTTTTTCTCCTTTTTTTGGCAATTTTTTCGCAACGGCTATATTCTATTCATTATTTTAGGGATATCAACAAATATGAGGGCGGAGCAATTTTCAAAGAACGTGTTGTCGCTTGACTCCCAGATCAGGTTTGCCGGGGTGATGGAAAAATCCGGCCATCTTTATGCCAGCGCCTGGAGCAATGAAGCTGAGGAGTATCTCAAAGGCCGGAACCCCGAGGTCAGCCTTGCCCAGTCTGTCTACATCGTCGACCTGCGCAAAATGTTCACGCAGGAGCTTGGCAGCCTAAAGGCCGTCACTTACATCTATGACAAGGTCAAGCTGATAAGCCTGCCAGTCAAGGAGCACGTCCTAGTCGTTTCTACAGAGACCAGAATCGGCTCTGACGAGCTGATCGAGAAAATCCTAAAATATGTGAAATCTGTCGAGCAGGAACTGTCGCTGTACTCGCCTGGCAACATCGTGAACGAGGAAAAGAAGGAGGCGCTGAGGAACCTGCGCGATTCAGGGATTGCAGAAGATTTGATAGCAGAGCAGCTCGACCTTGACGTCAACACAGTCAAGATGCTCATCGCTGAGATGAAATAGTCATCCTATCCTATTCCCTTGAACTGCTCCAGCGACTTCCACAGATACCATGTGGCGACGCTGCAGCATGGCTTCCACGCACCCTCGTTGAGCAGTATCGCAGGTATCCCGGCTACCAAGCCGCTGCCAAGGGTTGGAATGCCGGCGTCTTTTGCCCGCTTGAGAGCCTTTTTGGTACTTCCTACTGCGTACACCTGCGGCGTCATCTTTTGGCCCGTCGCCTTCTTCATAAGGTAATGCCTGCGGCGCTTATGACAAGCTCGCAGCCGCTGTCGGCGGCCCACTGAAGCATAGTGTTTGCCACGGGCCGGAACATCGACTGGTCAAGCTTCAGCTTGGAAACGAAAAATGCTAGCTTTAGCTCTTCGTTGGCATAGACTCTTGCAGGAAAGTTAGGAGCTGAGTTGCAGATCACGGACAGCGCTGGGAAAGCTGGCGGGTCGAGCACTGCCACGAACTCTGTCTTGAGCGAGTGGATGAGGCACTCTGACGCAATGGCGTTTGCAAGATCAATGCTTGGAAAGCCGTCAAGGACTATGCCGCCTTTAAGATCCACATCTTTCATTCCGCGGATCTCGGGTTCTGCCAAACAATGCAGCTTTAGCTTTGCCAGAATAAAAGCTATATCTGGAGCGAGTCAAGCACTGCCTGCAAGTTAGCATCTGTCTGGTCTTGCTTGTAGATCCTGAGCACGGCCAAGGCTGCATCCCTGTCGACCTCGCCTAGGATTTTTTTCACCTGGCCTGCCACCGCACCATGAAGAAATATCGACTGCGCCGCGGCAGTGACGTTGCTTGTTTTCCTCGCCGTGCTGGCGCTCTCAAAATCAATGATGCAGGCTTTGTTGTTATTGTTATTGCCAACAATTACGTGGCGGTTCGGCCGGTTCAGCTCGCCGTGGTCAAGGCCTGCCCTGTCGAGGCTGTAGCATTGCTCAAGGACGGATCTTGCCATTCCGCGCACTTGTTTACGCGTCGCAGAGCTGACCCAATCGACTATACTCTGACCCTCGATAAACTCCATCGCGATCAGGTTCTTCGTGTGTCCTTCAAGGCGCGGGCCTATGCCGGCATCATTTGCTATTTTGTGCAGGCGCGCCTCTTCGTTCATGCTCTTTCTGTCGGCGTCGACCCTCCTTACCTTGAGCGCGCAGGTTTTACCTCCGATCTTTGCTTTAAGCACAACCCCCACGCAGCCCTTGCCTGCAATGCGGGTGCCGTTTATGATTGTTCTTCCTCCAAGCACAAGCGACGTTACACCAAGCGACCTCATCTCTGCCAAGCGCTCGGCGTAGGCATCTTCAGTAAAGCGCGGATAAGAAATTATCCTGACAAGCCTGTCTGCTGACCCTATGCCCAGCTCGTCATCTGAAAATGAGATGTTCTGTCGAGACAACTTCGCCAACAGCCTCCAGAGCCAATCCCTTGATTTTCCTCTCGCTTCCGCTATAAATTCGGAGCTTCTTTCTATCTGCTATCAGGTCCTTTGCGACACCGCTGTTTTCAATGCGGTCAAGCAGGAGCGACCTGGCAAATTGCCGCGCGTCGGTTGATTTCCTGTCCACCAGCACGGCGACCCTCATTTCCCTGTCAACCCACGTCACAAGCGGCTTCTTGTTTTTCGTCTCTGAAATAAAGCTGACAGTATCCTTTCTCCGGAATACCTCAGGCCCCTTTCTTTTTGTATAGGGCGGCAGCGTTATCGACTCGAGTAGAAACGCAAGCGCAGCTGAAGTTTTCTCGTCAGTGATACACGAGCTACGCAGTACGATAAAGTCGGCGATCTCTAGCTGCTTTGCCATTGCGTTGAGGCTGCGCTTGAGCTGTCCCCATATGATGTCTGGGCTTCGCTCTTTGTGTGTAAATTCTACCACAAGCACATTTGGATACAGTTTTGCCGACGCTTTGGCATGCTTGTTTTTTTCCCTGAAGATTTGAAGCGAAGGGCTTGCAAGAAACGCCCTTGCAGCCAGCACAAACCTGCCAACGCTTTCCGGCGATATAGCTGTCCCAAGGTTCCGCCTGCTATCGACGGGATCGATAATGATTACCGGGCTCCGGAACCCCTTGACGATGTCAGAGTCGTAGTCGCCGGCGGCGATGACCTGCCGGTCCTGCATGTCTGCCGCCGCGCGTAGCACATTTTCAAACGAGCCGTACTTTAGCACGAGCACTTCAGAGACGTAGCCGCTAAAGCCGCCCGTCGAAATCTCAGCGCCGTATATCCCTACTCCCTTGAAGAACTTTTTCAAGAGCCTTGCCTGCATCCTCTTTTCGTCGTCGAAATTGCTGCTTATGTATTCGGTGTGAAAGGGCGACCTGTCTGCCGCGCTCTGCCACTTGCCCTGCTCGACGTTGTAGCAGGGCACGACGTTCACCCTAATGCCCCTGACAAAGGCTTCAACGTAAGGATGATCGGAATATCGCAGCTTGGGCTTGTGCTTCTTCAGCGCTTCCTGTCCTATGCTTTTGCCGAGCACTTCGAATCTTTCTACGCTGACAGACGGCTTGATCTTGACGAAAATGTCAATGTCTGCATCGCCTCGCAGCCAGGTGCCCTTTGCAAACGACCCGCCAAAGATCACGTCTACAACCTCGTCCAGACTGGCGACCTGGTTTTCCACCAGCCGCTTTGCCTCCTGCGCTATTTTTGTCAGCTTGCTTGCCTCGCTCTTGGTAGGCTCGCAGAGTGAAAGCGCCTTGGGTATGACTGCGCTGACGTCAGGTGATGGCATATCTTCTTTTCACTTCTTTGCTGCTACGGTATAAATGTTCGAGTAAACTGGGCCGGAGGACGTGAGGTCGCTTTTCTTTAGGTGCACCCTGTCCACCGTGTCGATGCCAAAGGTCGCGCCTCGGTATTTTGAGGCGATGTCGGCCATTCTGACAGGCCGGCCCTTGGCACGGAAAATCGTGATGTGTGGCGAGAACGGCTTGTCGGCTTGAAATCCAAGCCCGGCCATCTTTGACACCACATCGCCTGCAAGTGTAGACAGCTTTTGCCCGCCCGCAGAGTCGACGCCGACCCATATGACTCTGGCGGCGTCTGACTTTGGAAACGCGCCGACGCCGACGTAGGTGATAGTAAACGGCTCAAACTTCACCTCTGACAGTTTTGCCTTTATGCTGTCGGCGTCGCCGTCGCGTATTTCGCCCAAGAAGATAAGTGTGAAATGGAAATTGTGGGCCTCGATCGGCTTGACATCCCTTGCGCTCCACCCCTGTGCCGACATTATGTCGCTCTGCAGCCTGCCGATTGTTGCACTGCTGGCCACGTCGACTGCGATAAAGGTGCGCATCGTTGTCCAACCGCCGATGTTTGTGACGTCTTATTATTACTTATTACATGTCATGCTCTCGCTTCTGGTGCTCACCCAGCTTGTCAAGGCTGTCAAACGACTTGCGGCATATATCGCACGTAAGCGGGTTGAGGTTGGGCTCGTTATAGTCTACTCCAGGCTCTCCTTGGTCCATGAGTATCGTGTTGCAGCATCGAATAAAAAGCAATTACAAAAAATTTTCAAGTTAAATATATGGCAGAATGGCAGAAAATGTCGTGGCAGGCGCAGACAGCTTTGCAGTGGAGCAGGGCAAAGCACAAGAAGCGATCGAGTGGATGAACTCGTACGCCAAAAAGAACAGCCTGAAATTTGAGGCAAGGCTGGCGGGGCACTCGATGCAGACTGTCAAATTTGGCAGTTTTGAAATGATAGAATGGAGCGGCGATTGGTCGTCCGCCCGCAACATCATACGCAAGGCAAGCGGCAAGGTCAAAACCAGAACGATCGAGTCGGGCTACCATGAAAAGCGCGACTTGCTATCAGCGTTCTTTGGCGGCGGGACCGAGTACGCCAAGGTGTACTCTAATGGCAAGATAGCAGGTCAGCTAGAGCTTGAAAAAAAGTCCGGCAGGTGGGCGGCCAAATCGGAAGCGTTTGTCTGATTATTATTATTATTTGTTTTTGAAGTATATCCTCTTCATTTCTTGCACCCATAGGTCTTTTTTCTCGTATATCCGCTTGTGTTTCCTCGGCTTGCAGACAGACAGCGCGTAGGAGCAGAGTAGCGGGAAATACACCGACGAATCGCCGTACACGATGACGTTGCCCCTGTGGGACGTCTTTATCTTGCCCCAACTCTTGCCTTCCTGCAGTGTTGCGCCAGAGAGGCCGCCAGTGTCAGGGCGTGCGTCTGTCATCTGGATTAGGTAGTCCTGCCCGCTCTCCTTTATCTTCAAGATTTGATACAGTGTCGGGCCGGTCTGCTGGAAAAAGTTCTTGGGGACCCCGCCTCCAAGCTCGAGGCCGCCGGAGCGCTCGCTCTTCCACAGTATCGCGGCTGACTCGGCAATGTCCAGTATGACGTTAGGGAAAACGCCCTTGCCTTCGAGCAGCAGCGGCAGCATGTTGAGACCAATCGACGAGTCGCCTATCGCCGGCATGTAGACCGGCACTTTATGTTCAAAAGCCTTGACAAGGAACGACTTGTCAGGGTTCTTGGCGTTCTCCTTGGCAGCCTTGCCGAGCGCGTAGGCAATGTCGGCGGTGGACGCGTTCTGCGGGATGATGCCTTTTGCGCGCTTGATTTCCTTTTGCACGATAATGTCCTGCGCCTGCAGCGTTCCCATCTCCTTTATGTAAACGTCGTAAATCCTCACTATCTGCCTTGAATACAGGACGTCGTCATCCACGTCAAAATGCCCCTGCCTGACGGGAAGGTCGTACGCAAAGTGCAGGTCGTGGTAGACGTTGGCTCCTGTTGCCACTATCCAGTCAATAAAGCCGGCCTCTATCATCGCAGAAAGGGTCCGGCCAAGGCCAATAGGCGTCATGGCGCCTGCAAGCGTCAGGCATACTGTCGAGTTGGTGTCTATCATGTCCTGCAGGATCTCTGCCGCTTCGGCCAGCCGCCGGGCGTTGTAACCGGTCGAGCCGTAAAATTTTATCAAGTCTGGAACGGTCATGTTTGCCAAAACTTTTGGTGGGTCGATCTTCCTGCCGGTGAATGTATGCCTGCTATCCACCCTTTTGCTAAAAAGACACTTGCTTTTAAAATATTCACTTCTTTTTCAGGAGCAGGCAGGCGCAGGCGGCGCTGTGGAAGTGCAGAGGGACCTGTGGATCTGCCCTGCCTGCATCGGCCTGGCTGCACTTTACCCATTTCCCGGCATCGTAGCGGTAGAATTCTTTCCTTGACACCGAAAAACGATCAACAAGCTTAGCAAGCGTCTCTCTGTCGTAGACTCGGTGCTTCGGTTTTTTGCTCTTGCCATAAGGCACCGTAATTATCGCGGTGCCGCCTTTTTTTAGCACCCGGAAAATTTCCTTCATCGCCTTTGCGTCGCCGCTTTTGTCGCTGACGCCGCGGTCAAAACCAATGTGCTCGATCGTGCTTATCGATATCACTTGGTCAAATGCCCCGTCCCGGAATCCTGCTGATCCGGCGTCCATCATCGCGTCGCAGCCTTGTACCAGATCGATCCCAAGCACTTGCCACCTGCTGCTTCCAAATTCTCTCATTGCTTGTGCAAGAGCGGAACCCGCAGACCCGACATCAAGTATCGCCGCGCTCCTTCGGGACGACATGAGGTTTCTGGCCAAAAAGTCATACTCGACTAGTCTTTCTGATGTGACGCCTGTGAGAAGGCTGTGGACGTCAAGCCTGACGTGCTTGCCGGCTGCTGACAGCGAATAAACAGGGATGTCCAGACCTGTCCGCTCGTTCTTCCTGTACCTGACAACGTGGATGATTTTCTTTTGCTGCAGCTCTGCGATTGTTTTTATTATTTCAGACATGCTGCTGACTCCACCTGCCTGCCGGAATAGCAAATATTGATCGGCAGGTGTTTGTTTCAAAATTGACATTATGCGATCCTGAAGCCGCTGCAAACATTGCAAGCTAGCGGCTGATCCTTTTTTTATCTTTCTTAAATTAACTGTCACAGCTTGCCATGTACCTGATCGTGAGATTGGCTGACTACACTGTTAGAACGTCAAGCGCTTTTTCGCAGTGTTTTCACTTTTTCGAAAAGCTCTTTCGGAAAAACATCTGCAAACTGCTCAAAGCTCTGCACGCCGTACTTTGCCCTGTATTCCTGCTTTCTCTTTTCATACTCTTCTGCAAGCTAGCGAAAGTCGGCTTCCTTGATCCTGACTTCCGTATTTAATATATGTTGTGACTCATATCTCTACTAAATGAGTTATAATAGTCTTTACGCGAGCTTGCCACCGACAGGGGGGACGTACCCCTTCAGGTCCTCTCCCCTGACGATGTCTTCTTCTGGCGGCACATAATCGACTACTCCATGCCTCTGCTCTCCTAGATACTTCTTTTGTGTGGCCAACGCGACACCAATAAAGATCGCAAACGATATTGGCGGTGGTATCATTGTGTCCAAACCTACGAGATCTGCAGGGATTGTGAAGAATAACGCCAGCCTTAGAATGGTTCCTGCTATGAGCGATGCGACGGCGGCAGGCATGTTGGCCTTCTTCCAGAACAGACCTAGTGTCAAAGGCGCGAGCGCGCCGGCAAACACAATGTCAAACGCGACTATCAGGTAGATGCCAGGCTGCGGCAGCATGTATGCCAGTATGAATGCAGCAACCATCATAGGTATTGTGAATATCCTGGTTGTCATCAGCAGCTTCTTGTCCTCCATGCCTGGTTTCTTTTGCAATCCGCGCAGGATATCGCGCTGTATAAGGTTCCTAGAGATGACGCTAGATATTGCAAGCAGGCCGCCATTTGCAGTAGACATCGATGCGCCGAGCACACCCATCAAGAGCGCAGCCCCGACTGCAAATGGCATGTGGTTCAGTGCAAGCTCCGGATATGAGAGGAAGGGATCAGCAATGTTGGGCAGGAAGAATAACGCCACAATCCCTAGCATGCTTGTTGGAATCACTGTGAGCAGCGTGAGGCCGCCGCCCATGGCAGCTCCCCTTTGCGCAGTCTTTGGATCTCTGGCCGCAAACACCCTTTCCATAAAGTCCAGCGCAACAATGTCTCCAAACCCGAGCGCCGCAATGGCTGCCCAGTTTACGTACGCGCCGGCGGCAGGGTCTGTCAGCCCGGACATATCAAGATAGCCCGGCGGTGCGGCTCCAATGATTGTGGCAAAGTCAACGCCGGCGTATCCACCGTAGAAGAACAGGAACGCTGCCCAGAATGCAATGATGGCTAGGTATATCTGGAAAATGTCGGTGTATGCCGAAGAGAACAGACCGCCTGCAAAGGTATAAACCAACACTACTGCGGCGCCAATGAGCACTGCCCAGAAAAAGTCAATCCCAAGAACAGCTTGCAGGATAAAGCCGGTCGCTGCAAAGTTGCCTGCAACCAGAATCGTAAAGCTAATCATCAGCAGAACGCTGGATATTGCCTCTGGACCCTTGCCAAACCTCCTGTAGTAAAAGTCCGGCAGGGTCAGCATCGACATCTTGTTTAATTTCTTTCCATAGAATGCCGCCGTCAGGAAAAGGCATGTTGAAAGCCCAATTGGAATCGCTGCTCCGGCCCAGAAACCGAATGAATAGACCAGCGACGCGTTGCCAAGTGACGAGTTGCCGTCGACGGATTGCGCTGCGAGCATTGTCCCCACGAAGAAGAGAGGAAGGCTTTTTCCTGCGATCATGTATCTCTTGCTGCTCTTTCTGACAAGCCTAGAGGTCAGCGTGCCAACGACAATAGAAAGTACCAGAAAACCGATTATAGCTATGCTGTATTCTATCCCCGCCATAGGCTTTCCACATATATAGTAAATATATAAGCATTGCAGAAGTCATAAATACGCCCAAAGTTCGACTGCCGAACTCATGGTCTGCATATGCCCGACACTTGCAGAAGGTGGAAGCAAAAGCTGATGTCCTCCTTCCTGATGTCCGGAACCTGTCTGCCGGCTTCGTGCTTCAAGTCCTGAATAAAGTCATAGATCTCGTCGACCGTGACAGGCGCGTCCGGATATCCGACGTCTTTGTTCACGGTATTGTACATCGAAATGTAATAACTAAGGAAAGCAGCTTGACGGCGGTCTGCTCTTCCCGCAGCACCTCGCTCATGTTATTTTTCATTCTCTGAAAGTTATCTAAAAATGATATAAGGTTTGGGGTAAAAAATGTAAACTACATATCATTTTTTCGTATTGAGATGCGTAGTTTACTTTTAGAGCCACGAAAAGGAAAATTTTGCTTATCCGAAAAGATATTTATAAATATCATTATTAGTAATTAGCTGGCTATGAAGGTCAAGAACATCCCCGTCGAGCTGATCGACGTTGCGAAGGAAAACGTGCGCAAGGACCAGGATTTTGGCAAGGACATCAGCGACAGGCTGATGAAGGAACATTTATCAAAATTTGATCTGCTCCAGCCGGTGGTTGTTCGATTTGACGATGAAAGCAGGCGCTACAAGCTGCTGATCGGCCGCAGGAGGTTCTTTGCTCTGAACGCCAAGGGGGTCAAGGAAGTGCCAGCAGTCATCACCGAGCTTGAAGGTGCCGAAGCGGAGGCCGCGTCGCTCTTTGAAAACCTGATCCGCAAGGACCTGTCGCCTCTAGAAAAGGCACACATGGTGAAAAAGCTTGTCGACTCGACAAAAGGCGGGATAACCGGCGCGTCTGCAAAGTACGGCCTGCCAAAGAGCACGATAAGCGAATGGCTCAGCATACTGACACTTCCGCAGCCGCTGCAGGATCAGATAGAGGGTGGCAAGATCACCTCTTATGAAGCTATCAGGATCGCAAGGAGGCCCGACATACACAGTAGGCTGGTGGAAGCAGCCGCGCAGTCTAGGCTGCAGGAGGAGATGATCTCGGCAGGAGTCAAGCGCGGAGCGCCAAAGGGGCTCCTGACCGTGCGCCTTGTGTTTGACCCGCGCAAGAAACCAGACAGAAAGATCTGGGAACGCCTCAATGAAAAAGCAAGCCAGAGCGGCCTTGAGGTCACCGACTATGTCAGGAACATCGTTGCAAAGCACATGCAGTAAGCCCGAACTATATTTATACGGCGATTTAATAACTACGTAGGTTTTGGAAGTTCCCGAGCAGCCGCCAAAAGCTGCCCCGAAAAAAATTGCGATAGGCATCGGCCTCATAGCAGCTTTTGCTGCCCTGATATTTTCTATCCCGCCGGCGCTAGGTCTGGACATACACCCGATGATCCTAGTTTCGGCACTCATCCTTGTTTCTGTCTACATTGTGTTATCGTTTGAATTCTACCACAGAAGCACGGTCGCGCTCATTGGCGCAATAGTGATTATTGGCGCCGCGATCGCCCTTGGGACCCTGCAGGCAGAGGAGAGCTTTGAGTTTGTTGTTGGTGCCGTCGACTACAACACCATCGGGCTCCTGCTTGGCATGATGATAATAGTTGCGATCCTTGCTGAGTCGGGCGTCTTCCAGTGGGTCGCCATAAGGGCAAGCAAGGTCAGCAAGGGAAACCTGTGGAAGCTGATGCTGATCCTGTGCACCTTTACAGCAGTGGTATCGATGTTCATCGATAACGTCACAACAGTCCTTTTGATGATTCCAGTCACGATATCTGTTTTCAGGATCTTCAAGATCTCGCCGATCCCGTTCATCCTTGCTCAGGCTCTGGCGTCAAATATTGGGGGCACAGCCACGCTCATTGGTGACCCGCCCAACATAATCATAGGCTCTGCAGCCAACATCGACTTTAACACGTTCATAATACACATGGGCCCTACCGTAGCAGTGACGTTCGTGGCGTCACTCTTCCTCCTCAAGTTCATTTTCAGGAAAGATCTGAAGGCCCAGGTGCAGAACTTGGAGCAGCTTATGAAGGAAGATGAAAACGCTTACCTGAAAGACAGGGGCTTGCTGAAAAAATCTCTTGGCGTCCTGCTTGGAGTCATTGCGCTTTTTGTTGTGCATGGGGCTCTCCATATCGAGCCGTCCGTAATTGCGCTTGGCGGTGCAGCTGTCCTCCTGGTGGTCACGAGGGCGAGCCCCGAAAGGGTCTTTCACGAAATAGACTGGCCAACCCTGATGTTCTTCACCGGCCTTTTCATTATCGTTGGAATTGCAGAGCATGCCGGCATGATAGGCTTGCTGTCGTCTGCCACTATCTCTGCAACAGGCGGCGACCCGTGGCTCACATTCCTTTCCATAATATGGCTTGCCGCAATCGCAAGCGCGTTCGTAGACAACATACCGTTTACCGCTACGATGGTCCCGGTTATCCAGACGCTCAACACCAATCCGAATATTGCAGCACTTTTTGGCGACTTCCAGACAAGCCCGCTCTGGTGGGCGCTGGCCCTTGGCGCGGACTTTGGCGGCAACGGAACACTTGTCGGGTCAAGCGCAGGCATAATAGCCGCCGGCATCAGCGAAAAGCACGGCCACAAGATAAGTTTCAACAGGTGGTTCATCGTCGGCTTCCCCTTCATGATAATGACTGTTGCGATAGGGACTGCAGTCCTTATCATAGACATAATGCTGCGCATCTGACAGCGATACATTTTATACTGTAGCGCCAATATGCCTCAGCATGGCCGGCAGAGTGAAAAAGGGCAGGGATCTTTTGCACAGCTCGGTTAAGGATTATGCAATCAAACAGAATGACGTGAATTCGATATTTTCAAACATGGCAAATTCCGGCGGCTTTGAGTCGCGGAACCTTGCAGATGGTGTTGACATTTTGCGCAGGATGCTGGATGACAAGAGCTGCACCAAGTTCATGTCGTTTGTAGGGGCATTGATGTCGACAGGCGCAAGGGGCATCATACGCGACATGATAAAAAACAGGATGTGCGACGTCATAATCACCACTTGCGGCGCGCTGGACCACGACATCGCAAGGGCCTATGACAAGTATTACGCCGGCGACTTTCGCATGGACGACAGCATGCTGCTGAACAAGAACATCCACCGGCTTGGAAATGTGCTTGTTCCGATGGACAACTATGGCCCGCTCATCGAGGAAAAGATGCAAAAGCGCCTGAGTGCAATGTACAAGGATGGCAGGCGCAGCGTTGCCACGTACGAGATAACCGATTATATCGGCAGCACACTTGACAGGTCATCCTTCCTGTACTGGGCGCACAGGAACAAGATCCCAGTCATTGTGCCGGGCATAGTGGACGGCGCGGTCGGAAGCCAAGTGTGGTTCTTTTACCAGCAGCACAAGGACTTTAAAGTAGACATTTTGAAGGACGAAAGCAGGTTATCTGACATTGTCTTTGAAGCTAAAAAGGCAGGCGCGTTCATGATAGGAGGCGGCATTTCAAAGCACCACACGCTCTGGTGGAACCAGTTTAGGGGCGGGCTTGACTACGCGGTCTATATCACCACGGCGCCGGAATGGGACGGGAGCCTGAGCGGCGCGCTGGTTGCTGAAGCTATATCGTGGGGCAAGGTGACCACAAAGGCCCGCCAGACTACGATACACGGCGAAGCGACCACACTTTTGCCCTTTATCTACGCCGCGCTTCTTGCAGGAAGGAAAGCGTAGATTACGCTTTTCCCTGCCTATTGCCGAAGGTCGTTCGGCGGCCGAACGAATCCAAAACGTAGATTACTTAGCAATGTTTAAAAAATACTTACTAATTAACTACCTCGACCTCAAATGGGGATGGAATTTTACGGAGATTCATACAAGGGAAACGACGAGCCAATCTTTGTAGGCATACCGACATTTCTGAAGCTGCCATGGCTGCGAAGCCAAGCAGAGCTCAACAAAGTCAAGCCGGACGTGGCGATAATAGGCGAGCCTTTTGACTTTGGAACTACCATTCGCCCCGGGGCAAGGTACGGCCCAAGGGCAATACGGGCGGCTTCAACCGTGCCATCCCCGCCTTATGAACATTTCAATATCGAGACAGGTGTTGACCCTTTTGGGGTGTTTCGCACGGCCGACTATGGCGATGTTGTTGTTTCACCCGGCGACGTGGTGGAGTCGCACAGGAGGATGACTGACAAGGTAAAAGAGGTTCTTGACATTGATGGCATCCCTGTGATGCTTGGAGGCGATCACTCTATCACGTTTGCAAACGTCAGGGCGTTTGCCAAGAAGTACAAGAACATTGGCATGATCCACATCGACACCCACGCAGACTGCGCACCGCAGGGCCTCTGTGGCTTCAAGTATGACCACGGCGCGCACATCAGGAGGATAATGGAGCTTGGCTGCCTCAAGGGCAAGAACTACACCCTCATTGGCCCGCGGGGCTACTGGCCGGGACCAGACCTCTACAAGTGGATGGCCGACCAGGACTTCCAGTGGTTCACGATGCTTGATGTTGAAGAGCTTGGCATAGACCAGATAGCCAAGGAGGCTGCCGATAGGGCTAATGACAACGTTGACGGCGTATACATCAGCTGGGACATCGACACGTTTGACCCTGCTTATGCGCCGGGGACGGGCGAGCCGGAGCCAAACGGTCTGACGTCGAGGGAAGGCATGAGGCTCATGCGATTGCTCTCGACCTCGTTTGACCCAGACAAGTTTGCCTTTGACCTTGTAGAAGTGGCGCCAAACTATGACGTGAGCGACGTCAACTCGTATAATGGCGGCATTACGTCTGGTCTCGCAAACAGGCTGATAGTGGAGCTACTGGCAGGGCTTTCGCTCACAAAGAAGGGGCAGATGGAGGGCAAGCCAGTGAGGCCGAGGCAATACCGCGGTAAGGGACACACGTACAGCTTTGGCGGACGCAAGGCAAAGGTGCCTGGGCGCAAATGATCCACGTCAAGGCGACAATCTGGGGCGAGCCTGACGTGCTCCCCTTTACGCGGATATTTGATTATGGCAGCGCTGATGAAGAAATTTTCTTTAGCTCTGCCGCCATGATACAGGAAAAGCTTGCCCGCAAGATGAAGATAAACGCCAACGAAGCGCTAGTAACATACTGCGTGTGTGTCGTAAAATCAATTCGCGCCGGCAGGCCCGAGAGCGACATTCAAGAAGACGCTCAGGAAATCCTATCTGCCGACAAGGTGATGGTAGGCGTCCCGGAGACCCTGCGCGTAATCACATTTGAGGCAAAGATAGACAGCATGCCGGCCATAAAGATAACATTCAAGGAGCCGATACCAACAAGCAGCTACATGCTGGCAGGCTGAGGCGTGAAAAAAAAATGATATAGCAGAACCATTCAATCACCTAATTGAATCAGATTAATGCTTGTTCAACCAAATGCTTAAAGCTAAGTCCTTCTGTAGATTGGAATGAAGCAAAAAGAGGAGACGACGATAACGACGGCTGCGACTACTACCACTGCAAGCGACTGAAAGATTATAACGCTTTCGTTTTTCTTCATTAGCGAAGTACCACCAGACCTTCGTTCATAGTCGATTATCAATGGCAATTCCAAGTAGGCCAGCTCTTTAAGCTTCTTCTTTAGGCGGTATCTCACGTTGGATGTGGCCTTTTCGTCTAGCTGTAATTTGCCACCCAGGTAGTCAAGCTCAAACTTTGACAGCATGCCAGTCATTTCAGTTCACAGCTGTATTATTATCTCTCGACAGAAAAAAGGATTGTGCAGTTGGGTTCCACGTTCAGAGAAGTTTAGATTCCAACCAATTACGCTTTGCTGTATTCCGAAGTATCAACTTCCTCTGATTTGACAGCACAATGAGATGGGAAGCACTATTTTCCTAATGCATCATCTTTTAATCTGGCATATCTAGACGACCTCGGAGGCAAGAGTCCCACTAGAGCCGAGATGTCAATGGACTTGGTCGGGCTTCTACTACATGAAATCTTTCTTGACAGCGTATACCTTAAGGTAATCCGGTCTAGAAGCTCAATAACTAGGACTAGTAGAAGCAGTGGCACCTTTTTTATCGAATGATTGCAGGTTCTGACGCGTGTCTGAGCAACACTCAAGAAAATATTTTCTCATGCTTTTTGCTGCTACATCGTTTGCTATCTTGCTGCTAATTCCGGCGACCGGCCTTTCTAAAACTATCACTAGCATAGCTTCAGAAAGTTTCGCGCAAAAGGCAGAAGCTATTTCCGTAAAAGACTATGATGCAATGAAAAACTGTACAACTGATACAAGCAAACAGCCCACTTCAATTGAATACCTTACCTTTTTCAACTGTGGAAGAGTGTCCGAATCACAAGATGGGCAGAGACGGTCAGAGAGTTTACCCTTATTGTGAGCGAGAACAAGACTGTAGACATTATGGATGGCGGCTACAAGTTCAAAGCATGGACTTTCAATGGTACCGTACCCGGGCCTACAATGAGGGTGACTGAAGGCGACCTTGTAAGGATAACTCTCATCAACCCAGAGAGCAACACGCATTCGCACTCTTTGCACATGCACTCGGTACATCCCGCAGCAATGGATGGAGTGGAAGGTGAAGGCATCGTAGCTACCGGAAAGAGCTTTACTTATGAATTTGTTGCTCAGCCGTTTGGAGTTTATCCATACCACTGCCACGTGGCGCCAGTAGCCGACCATGTTAACCGGGGTCTTTATGGCATGCTCATCATAGACCCAAAGGAGCCAAGACCACAGATGCACGAGATGGCGATGCTGATGAATGGATACGATCTAAACTTTGACCAGGAAGGCCCGAACTTTATCCCCACACCAGAAGAAGCCAACAATGACGAAATGCCAGAGATTGAAGAGCGCGACAATGAGCTATACTCTGTCAACGAGAAGGCGTTTGATTACATGTACCACCCAATAGAGCTCGTCCAGGGAGAAAAATATCGAATATATCTCGTGAACATGCTCGAGTTTGATCTCGTCAATTCAATACACATACACGGCGGCATGTTTGAATACTATCCGGCAGGCACGTCAAAGACTCCACAAATGGTAAATGACGTTATAATACTTGGCCAAGGAGATAGGGGAATAATAGAATTGTCATATCCATATCCGGGCAAGTACATGTTCCATACTCATATCAATGAATTTGCAGACAAGGGATGGATGAGTTTCTTTAACGTAGTACCCAATAACGGTACTACAACTGACACTGCCGCCCCCACAGCAAATAGCACTACGAGTAGTAGCAGCAGTCCTCCTCATGACATGTAGAGTCTGAAAAAACACCAGCGGTCAACCAAGTATCTGGCAACTCATTTAAGCGATATTGCCACCTACAAACTACTGAAAGTCCGTTACCCCGGAAGCTGGGTGTCAATCGCAACATATCACACCTAGCTTTCAGGGCAGGATTTCTAGTTGCGAACTAATTACAAGGTTGACCCAGAATGGAGCTTGGGGATTCCTTGCTCGTACTATCGAAACTCCTGAAAACCTAGGACAGTTACACAATATTGTACCAAGATAAAAACTCAGAAGACTCAAATTGAAAGATGTTGAAAGAAATTCTCCCAATCGAGCTATCGCACCTGATAAATACATTATACAAACCTATCTATCGTAATGCGGCGAACTGCTATCATCTTTTTGGCTATCGCGCTTGTCTCAATGACGTCCGGTGTCGTACGGACACAGTCAACCACCACACTGGCGCAGGAAAGCGAGGATTTGTGCGGAACAGAAGTAAGGGGAGATCTTGAACTCAGCTCAGATCTAGTATGCGATGGCGATGGACTGCACGTTGCTGCGAATGACCTGACCATATTTTTGAATGGCCATACTATTAGAGGGCCCGGAACCGATAGCAATACCACCGGGATACATGTA
Organism: uncultured Nitrososphaera sp.; assembly: GCA_946480575.1. Next base: position 23,966 of record CAMLKF010000016.1, read on the forward strand.
GACGGAGTTCGAGAGGTCAGAATCAGAGGACCCGGTCTAGTTACAGGTTTTGGCACAGGCGTCGCGTACACGGATTCGAGCGGGGGAGCCATTCGAGATACCTACCTCTTGCGCAACGATATTGGAGTCTTGTTAGACGCTACTACTGATACCCATGTTAAGCAGGATCATATCTCCGAAAGTCGCATTGGTGTTCTTAACAGGGCATCTGACAATACCGAGGTAGAGATTGCCATATTGACTGGCAACAAAGAAGGAATCCGGCTCGAAAATAGCCAAAGTGTCGATGTAGACTTTAACATCATCATGGATGGCGGTACAGGTGTGTACATGGACGAAGATAGCATAGACAACGAGCTATTCTACATGATCATGTTTAGGAATCAGGGGCCAGATGCAGTCTTTGCTAATCCAGGTGAAGGAGGACTCAAAAACACCTTTGGCAATAATGAGTGTATTCAAAGCGTACCAGCTGAGATTTGTACAGTTGGAATAGAGAGTACAAGTCAAAACCAAACACAACCTGAAGCCGGCAATTCAGCAAGCTCAGGCCCAGACGATGAAGCAGAGGCAACGGATGGCTAAGACGTAAAACAACTCCTCCCTCTTTTGTTCCCCGTCTTCCGTTTCAGGAATCACATTAGTGTCGCTATGCACAGGTACATTATTACGATTGTTGCATATGAGATATATCTGAGTATCGCAGCCACAGTGGTTTTTTGTGTTGTTATCTAAAACTGGCGAATCGGCTATAAGGTTTCAAGACACTCTTCTGATGCTAATTTGGTACATGTAAAGAGGACCCGAATCAGCTCCATGCCGACGCTAACTTTTCTGACGATTCTCTTGAGTCTATTCATTCTCGATATCTTCTGTGCCAATGGCAAAAGCGCAGGGGGAAGAAGAAGAAGGCTGGTCCAGTAACAGCGAAGGAGCAATTTTGATAGCATGCGACACAACCTTTGAGCAGGCAGCCAAGAATATCAACCAATGATTCCGTTCTGAGGAGTCTTGGAAATGGAGAGTATATCTTTTCTCTCAATTCAGACCTCTAGGTAGACGAAGGAGCCGGACTGACGATTTTGCTTCTCCAGAAGTCAAATTGGTAAAAAAATAAGCAATCGGCATCTCCCCAGAACAGCATTTTGTTGTAAACGGTTACATGGATATCGACGAGGGAAAGAAAGAGACGCCTTTCACTCGGCGGGACGGCGGCTGCCAATATTTTGATCAGAAACAACGATTTCCATCACTGGTGGTACGCATTCTATTCAGCCGGGTCCAGAAACGTTACAATAGACGACAACAACGAATACCATGATAATTACATGTACGCAATAGATCCGCATTCAAGCACCAGCGACATGAATACAACAAACAACTGTTATATTCATCACAATAGATACGACGCAATTATTTGCTCTGAAGACTGCTCCAACCTCCTGATTTAAGGAAATGTTGTGCATTATCATATATAATGAGTGGAATATTATTACTCTCCAAGAACATATGCATGATTCGACAGTGAGGGACAACAACCTTGTCTATAACCCAGAAGAAGGAATCAACAACGTCTAGAGATCCCCGGACAACGAAATATACAATAATACAATACGCAACGTGTCTACTGCATTTTACCTTTCAAATCCTTCCTCTAGCAATATCGGAGTTACTACAGGAAACAAAACAAAGTGTGTACAAGAACAATGTGGAAAGTGCCGAGTTTGGAGTGGCATCTTTCGACACAGAGGACAACGTGTTTCGCAACAATACTTTTGTAAAGACTCGTTCTCACAAGTTCTATCTATCTGTGTGAGGATCGGAAATGAAAGTAGAGGATCAGGCATTCACAAATTTTACAAGATAGCGGGAGATTCAGGGGATAATATTATTCGCAACTCAGGAGTGATTCAAGTTGAAGGAGGGCAGACTTTTGACACAATTGGCGGTCCACATGACATGATTCAGTATCTCATAAATACCTTGAAAACACTTAGTTTTAGCATGGCTTCGAATAGAATTCTAACATTCAAAACTTTTCTGTCACTATCAGTCATCTTGGCTGTCACTGCATTAGTTAGTGCAATATTTTCTTCAACAATACCATTCTCCACATACGCCCAAGAAGAACAAGACTCTGAAGGAGATGTCGATTCTGAGGAACAACAGCAACAACCGTCTTTCCCAACATTAAAAGATGGCTCACTTGGGGTAGAATTAGTTGCAGACGGGCTGGATAATCCGACAAGTATGGAATTCATAAGCAATAATGATATGATTATTCTGCAAAAGGACGGAGAAGCGGTGCTTGTATCAACAAGTGGCGGCGAAGCAAGTCAAAACGGCGATCCGCCCATGGTTGTTGACGTTCCAGTTAATACTGCTAGTGAGAGAGGATTGTTGGGCATAGCGGTTGCAGACCCCAGTTCTGACAACAATAATACCGGCGCCACCAAGACCTTTGTGTTCTTGTATTATACTGAATCCAGCGAAGGCGATTCCAACATCAGGAATAGGATATACCGGTATGAATGGGATGCTGGGAATATGATGCTTACCAGACCGACATTGATTTTGGATCTCCCGGCAGAACCAGGCCCTAATCACAATGGAGGCAAGTTAATAGTTGAGAAAGACGGAGGAAATGCAAGTCCCCAAGGTAGCCAAGATGATTATCATTTGTATGCAGTTATTGGAGATCTAAACAGGGATGGAATACTGCAGAATTTTGAAAATGAGACAGCAAGTCCCGATGGTACATCTGGAGTATTTCGTTTAACACTCAATGGTGCTGCACCAACCGATAATCCTTTCTTTGATAGTAGTAATGTCAACGGTGAAAACAATGAATTGAGCAAGTACTTTGCTTACGGCATAAGAAATAGTTTTGGGTTAACCGCCGATCCATTAACTGGCACTATGTGGATGACAGAGAACGGGCCTAAGAACTATGATGAAATAAATATAGTTGAGCAAGGCTTTAACAGCGGCTGGCAACAGGTCAGGGGGCCGATAGAAAGGGACAACAAAAATATAGATGACCTCGTACAACTGGACGGATCACATTACGCTGACCCTGTTTTTTCTTGGTTAGAATCTATTGGAATAACTGATATTGAATTTCTTGATTCTACAAAGCTCGGATCAAAGTATGCCAACAACATATTCGTAGGCGACATAAACAACGGCAACTTGTATTTTTTCACAGTAAATGAAAGTCGAACAGGGATAACCTTTGAGGGGAGCGAGAATGGCGCACAGAACAATCAAGACAGCCTTATGGATCTAGTAGCCGACAATCAGGATGAACTTTCTGCTATCACCTTTGGTACGGGCTTTGAGGGAGGAGTATCAGACATCGAGACAGGCCCTGACGGATATCTGTATATTCTGTCCTATGACGGTCAGCTGTACAGAATTGTTCCAAGGTAGAGTACGCTGTAGAAAATCACTTACCCTGAGGACCCACTTAAAAATATATGATAAAGTCTAAAGCTAAGAAAGCGTATGAACTCATCACTATTATGACAACAACAACAACACCAAATCCCACCGAACCCAAAAAATACATGTATTCTAAATATATGTAAATTAATTCAGCGGCTGATATAAGTTATCTTGTAACCATTGTTATTATTGTTGTCGCAGTTGTTGCTGCTAATATCTTCTTGGGTTTTTACCAACTGCTACAATTTCGTCTACATCCTCGATATTGTGTCTGCAAAAATGACAGAGACCATCCTGCCTTACAATGATGTGCCTTTTTACTCTGTTAGCAGAAATAATAGTAAAAGACATTCATGATCTCATGCACTTGGCTTCTTTGCTTAAAAAGATATAGAGTTGTTTTTACAATTCTATCTTTCTATGTCACGCTTGACTGTCCTGTAAGTGTCTGATAACTCTCTGGTTGTTTGTTCGATGTTGTGCATTGTTCCTGACCTCTTGGATTCGGCGACGGTGACTTTTAACTCATCTACAAGACCTTTGATGGACTCTAGCATTTCTTTGACAGCAGTGGTCATCTCCTTCAAATCTTGCATTCCCATGCCTCCTCCACCGCCTTCTGTTCCACCAAATGAGCCAATCTTTTCTTTGGCAGTTTTGATCAGCTCTTTTGCATCGTCAATGACACCTGTCTCATTCAGCTCTTTCATAGTATTATCCATTCTTTCAGATGCTTGGTTAAAATTCTGAGAAATTATGCGTATATTTTCCATATTTCGCTGCCATTCAGGCGCCTTCATTATTTCCATTATTTCCTTAGCAGTAATTGCAACCTCTCTAATGTTGTCAAACGTCTCTTGGACACCTGGGGTTCCAAGTTCACGCATTATTTCTACTGCATCAGAAGCTGTTTCTTTAATATCTGAAAGCTTGCCGCCACCTGTCATAACTATAGGTGGATGTACTTTTCCACCTTAAGTGCACTTGGAAAAAATAATACAAGTACAACGTTCATAGTTTTGTTATTAGAGAAACGTTAAAGAAAAAAGTGGGTAGTTATTGTGAGTCAAGCCGAGTTTTCTCTTTGAACTTTTCCTTCTCGTATTCTGTTTCAAGATCCCTATTCGGGTCTTCCGCTTTCTTGCCAATTGCTTTTGCCCCTGCTTTAATTTTGTCACCCGCGTCTTCTACACCTCTACGTGCTTCACTTTCTGACATGTTGGTAATAGTTGGCTGATTGGTATCGGATATAATGAATTGCATAGATTATTTCAATACCTATTGCCGGCTTGAAATCTAACTGGCAGGTGCAGCTTTAGCTCTTTTGCGCTCTGCTTCTCGGGTGGGATACCTCTTTAAGTGTCTGCCACGATAGCGATACTCATACCTGTGAATTTTACGTCTCTTTAGAAGCTGTCCAAGAAAGATGAAGGCCGCTGCTGCCAAGATCGCATTGAATATTCCGGGCGCAATGTGACCCCAAACGAACAGATCGAGATAAGCGAGAATCAGATTAAGTGTTGCAAAGCCAGCTATCATAAGAGGAAGGTACTTTCCTATGGTGATTAGGAGTCCAAGTGAATGTATCATCGCTTCTAGCTTTGCAGTATCAGACATTGAAATGCCGCTTACCATCTCAATATGACAATAGGCATTATTGGCTATATTAGATAACCTTTAAAGCTCTGGCAGTCGGACCCTTTTACATGCAGGAATCTAATCCCTCCGAATCCGCACGACCAATAAACTTTATAGCTTTTGTTGTGTGCTTCAATGGTCTCTTAATGAGAGAATTGAACCCTCGTTATGAAGTAAAGAGGTTCAAATCCCTCTCCCTGTGCAAAGACGTTCCACGATTTATAGAAATCTTAAAAGCTCAGGATGCACATGAACCCATCAACATGACGAGGTCAAAT
>CAMLKF010000017.1 GCA_946480575.1 uncultured Nitrososphaera sp.
GACATCGATGATAAGATATTGTGGATTCGGTAAGTCAATCCTCAATTTTAGAGAAGAACAAACAGATAGTTCGCGACTTTGCAGAAGATGTCTTTAACAGACACGACCTGGCAGCAATTGACAAGTACATGACAGGGTGTTGCGTTGGTATATCGACCAAGGACTGTGGTCCTTCGGCGTGTCCACTCCGTACGAGTTCTTCGATCGTGTCCTCCTCTATATACACTGGAGGGCGTCGCCAACTGTATCACTTGGCCCGGTACTCATGTGCCAGGCCGCAGAGGATCTCACTTCAACTCTAGTTAAGCTGGGAAACTAGCCATAGCATTGGGTAACCAGGCGACCCTGCGGCCCTTTACGGCTGCAGAGTCAGCCGGTGTTCACGCCCATCCTGGCGCCTCGGTGTTCATGAACAGTGTCATGTTGGATTGGCTACACCCGAATCGCTCAACTTCACGCAGGCGTATGCCTTGCACAACGGACTTCGCAATTGGCACGAAACGGGTGAAGTGCCAGGAGCATCCAGAACCACCATTTGTCTCGCATCCATGATACGAGACCGAACTAACAGCTTTTGAATTCAAGAAATAATAAATTAAGTAGTCAGAGACTATCAGTTATGATACTGATTAACGCATTGGCTTCTACTCATCTGCGGAAGGAGGGTGTTGTTTTTTTCCTTCTTTTATTATTGTTGTTGTTGTTGCCAAGCCATATGCTGACACCAGAGATAAAAGTGCAAAAATGCATATATATACTGTCAAGATAGAGGTGAAAAAATAAAAGAAATGTCAGAAGCAGAACAAGAAAAAATTGCTGTCGTGACAGGTAGTTCAAGCGGAATAGGATTTGAAACGTCCCTACTGCTAGCTAAAAATGGATTTCGTACATATGCCACAGTAAGAAATCTTGACAAAGCCAAGGAAATAAGAGACATTTCGGACAAAGGCGAACTGCCAATCAGAGTGACAGAGATGAACGTGGACAGCGATAAATCCGTGGAGGATGCCGTTGGCAAAATCATGAATGAAAGTAAAAGAATTGATTTACTGGTCAATAATGCCGGTTATGACTTGATTGGAGCTCTTGAAGATCTCTCTATGGATGAAATCAGGGCCCAGTTTGAGACCAACCTGTTTGGTGCCATAAGGGTAATGAAGGCGGTGCTGCCTATTATGAGGAAGCAGCAAGGGGGAACAATAGTAAACATAAGCTCAATTGGTGGCAGATTTGCTATCCCACTTAATGCGGCATACCATGGCACTAAATTTGCACTTGAAGGGATATCCGAGTCTGTGCGCCTTGAAACTGAGCCATTTGGCATTAAAGTCATACTCATAGAACCGGGTGCCATTGCAACTAATATCTTAAGAAACGCTAAAGCAGGTCAAAAGACGGCAGAGCCCAGCTCACCATATGCGCCAATGACTAAAAAATTGCAGAAAGGATGGGAGCATTTTTTTGATCACGCCACGCCACCAGAGGAAGTGGCCAAAGTGATATTGAAGGCAGTCACAAGCGAAAATCCTGATATGAGGTATACAGCAGGCGATGATGCCAGACAAATAACGGAGGCAAGAAAGCAAATGTCGGATCTGGAATTTGAGGGTCTTGTTAAACAACAGTTTCTTGCTCAATAATGGCTCTCTTCTGCTACATTGACACACACACACACACACACAAACAAACAAACAAACAAACAGAAGTGCAAGCATTTCTCACCAAATATCCAAATGCAACTGTATCAATCGAGCGAAGTTCTGATGTTCTTGTTATGCATAGCATTAGCAAATCTGTACATGAAGGGAAGCCTATAGATCGTTCTAGTCTTACTGCTGCTATACATCCAAAAGGATTCTCCCTTCCCGATCTTTTGCCGATAGTGCCTCCAATGCCTCTTTTACATCTTCTAGGCCAAACCTTCTCCATACCTTGACCTTGAGGTCTTTTGCAGAGCTGTCAATGAGTTCTCTCATTTCTGCCCTGGTACCTCCTGTCGAACCAATCAGCTTTATTTGCTTTAAATAAAGTGACCGAATGTTTAGATTGACTTCCGGACCTGTCAAAACACCAAACGTTACCAATCTTCCATTCATTCCAACAGAAGCAAAGCTGCTATCCCATACCTTTGCACCTAGTGAATTTAGAACAACGTCTGCCATCTTGCCATGGGTGATCTCTCTTACGTATTCTGGCACTTTTCCATAGTCAGAAATTACATAGTCTGCTCCAAACTCCTTTGTCCATTCTTCCTTTGAAACTGCAATGACTTTAGCACCCATCTTTTTTGCAATTTGTGTGGCAATCATTCCTGTACTGCCAGAAGCTCCAAAAACAACCAAATCCTCATCGATCCTCAAGGATGCCTCCATAAGGGCATGAAAAGGTGTCAATCCAGTTACTGGCAAACTGGCAGCAACATCCCAGCTTATGTCATCAAGTAATTTGAACACATTCTGCTGAGGAACTGCAACGTATTCAGCGAATCCGCCATTGGCGGTGACAGGTATCAGCCCTCCATTTCTGCATGTGTTCTCCGAACCATTCAAACACATGTCACATATTCCATCAAACAGACTATTGTATACAATAACCCTGTCTCCTTTATTCAATCCTTGAACATGGTTTCCGACTCTATCCACAATGCCAGCTATTTCTGCTCCGGGGATGTGTGGCATTGGTGATGCAGGATAGGAGCCTGAAACCACATTTTGATCAATTGGGTTTACACCGGCCGTCTTTACTTTTATCAACACGTCATGATCGGTTAGCTTTGGCTCTTCTGCGTCAGCTGTTACCTTAAGATTTTCCAAGCCCGGTTTTTCAAAAATAGCGGCTCTCATTAGCCATAGATCTGCGACAACCTATTAACCTGTTGCACAATGATCTCATGTAAGAAGATAATCCGACAGGTTCCAGATATCTATCTTCTAGCCGCCGTGAAACTATCTCCCAGATCCGGTGGAGATTTCTGAGAGTGTTATATTCTATCTGCAATATTCTTTACAAAATTTTAGCAGCAATGCGCCTTTCAAGGTCTGCAGAGCTGCGCGGCGCCTGCTCTCTCATTCGAATATGCAGTTCATGGTGTCTATTGATTACAGGGTTGTTCTGTAGTAGTATCCATTTGCGCTGGTTGTCCGGGTGCTTCTTGATGCCTTCTTCTAAATCCATGATCATATGGCTGCGTGCTGAAAAACAAAGGCTATTGTGCCCTTTGTGCGAGGCACGAATTTTTGCTGAAAAGATCAAGCTTGTGATCCACTTGCATAGAAAACACGGCTGATGATTACAGCTATGGCTTGTTTGCGACCTATTGCAATAATCACTTCATCGATTTGAAAGCAAGATTGGCTCCTGCATCTCCGTCATGATGGTAGTAACTGTAGATCTCATTTGGAGAAATAGGGAGTGAACTCATGCTGTCGCTTTTGCAACTTGGACAATTAGTGAATGTTGCTTCTTCGTAGAGAGTTGATGCGCACCATAAACAAGATTGGCATATTTGAAAGAATGCTATATGCTTAGAATGATCGAAGCTTCGTGTCGCTAGCCGCCTACGTCTCTTTGATGATGATGATGGGCTGATGGTATTATTAGCGTGATTATCATCATGATCAAAAGTATTTGCGCTCACGCTCATTTTCCATTCGCAAGCCTCCTTCTACACCAATGATATTTAGAAGTTAGCAAAGTTAGTTATCTAGCAAAGTTAGTTATCAAACCTAATGATGAAAAAAATTATGCGACTGTGAGAGAACACAACAACTATTCTGAAATGCCCCGCTGCAGGTGCTGGGCTAGATCCGTTAGAACAGTCACTGCTTCCTCCCTCGTAATGAGGTCTGCTTCCAGATAGCTGCTGAGCATATACATTATCGCCTTTTCAATGAATGGCATATTTGTGGCAGTCAGTGCCTTTCACTGGCTTTTAATGGTTAAGCATGGCTATTAAGGCTTCCCTGCCAACAAATCCTAGGCCGCTCAATGCTCAAATAGCATTTCATTCTTGAGTCTGTCCACAATTGATTTGATTGCTTCTTGGGATGCTTTTTCCCAATATTTTATTGAGTGTCGCTTCAAATTGCTCCGGCTGTTTTAGAATTTCAGCTCTACTTAAATCGTATATCAAACTGCATGTTCTCAAAACCAGCCTACTAGAGCCGGCTCCCAAGGCTGAATCTATCTCATCCTTTATGATGTTAATTATCCTCTCTCTTCAGATCATGGCCTGTAATGCCATTGCTAGCTGTGAATTGTATAGTGATGGGCAGTAGTAAGCAGCGAGAAATAATGTCTGGCAGCGATAGTCTTTTCTGATGACTTGCATTCGGGTGTGGCATAATCTGAATACTGTTCGACTAACGAGCATGAAATGTCTAGTGATACAGAAGCGATACGCTTATCCCATTTGATTAAGAGTGGGGATCATGAAGCACAATCAGATACATTTTAGAGCGGAATTTACCATAGAAGAGGGAAAAATAGAAGAATACAGGGAACTGGTACAGGACATCAGCAGAGCAGTAGAAGCCAACGAGCCAGACACAATAGATTACCAGTTTTATCTTAATAGAGATGATGAGACAAAGTGTATTGTACACGAAACATACGCAAACTCGGAGGCGGTACTTGCTCACAACAGAAGCGTTGTGTCGCAAACAATACTTCCAAAGATCTTCAGTGTTTCTAGGATAAGCAGATTTGATGTCTATGGGAACCCTAGCGAAGAATTACGAAAGGTGCTAACGAGTTTTAGTCCACAGTTTTACAATCTATTTGCTGGATTCAGCCGTTGTTGACAGTTCGGCATTTCGCATCCCTTATCGAACATTATGATAAAAGACATGACAGCTCATCCTATGCTTGCAAGTTGCATAAGATTTATCACAGTGCTACTTTGCCAATTTGACATTAAGTACAGATTATGGAAAAATAATACTGCCGCTTATCTACTGTCATTTCTGCAGGAAGCATGTGGCGCTGCACGTAGGCGCCATAGTCCCAGACAGGTCTGCAGAGGCTTGCAACTCGTGCAGACGGGAGAACACCTGTCCTGTATGCAAGCGAGGGTTCGAGGACTGGGTATTGCCCTTATCCAGAGAAGCATGATAATAATACCAAGCTCGACATTTATTGTCGGCCCCGATGTATCGCAGGGGCGGAATGATATCGAATGAAACGATGTTGGGTGCATAGAGGGACATGACGCCGTCGATGTCTGTTGCGCGAAGTGCCTTCACGCAATCCTCTACGCGCTGTCGAATGAGGGCTTCAGCCATAGCAAGTCTTCTTCGCACCATCTCGCCTATCTTCTCGGCCGAATGAAAGGTCGCGGATCGAAATTAACATTTATCGAACTTATTTTCCCATCATCGACGTGGGCCCAAAAAGATACAAAGAGCGGTGCAGGCTGCGTGGTAATAGTCATTTCATAGAGAAGGCAGACATCTTCGCCATCGGTGAATATCTTTTTGATATCTGGTTTCGGCAGGTGCAAGCTTTCATTATACTTGAGGTATGGTTCAGCTCCATCAAATGAATTAAGGGGCGACACGTACGATACGTTGTCCTTCAGATAGCTTCTGGCAGATTTGAAGTCACGGCGTTCTATCAATGCCTGTAAGTACTCCATTACGATTTCTTTCGGGCTTTTTGCTGGTTCATTTTTTTGCAATATTTCATTTTGACTGTCGTTCGGATCGTTTGTTTTTGAATTCATTTCTAATGTATCCATGCCTATACTAATAACCAGCGGGTTATATAACGCTATCGTTATCTAAACATGTATTCATGTATGCCGAAAAATCTTGATTGCACCTCAATCGATACATTTGAGTACCTAAGGTGCAATCCGTATTGCGCTAAGAAGGATAGAATCTCTTGGCTGCGTCGTGCGTTTTCTCCCAGTCCGGAAGCGTCCTGTGATCAAGTTGCTCCGCAAGGCGATCAAGGTATGCATGCATTCCCGAAGCGAAGCGAATGGCGGTCGGCTTGGTCAGGCGGCTGAAAGTCAGGCTAAGGATAGTGCTAGAATCACCATCACGTACAAGCTCCCAGCGGATTACAGCTTCAGCCTCCCCGTCTGGCAATTGCGGGTGCGGGTCTATGTGCCACTCATGCTCAAAGACGCGAGGAGGATCCCAAACTAGAATGCGACCTGTAGTGTGGAATCCTGCGGGCCCGGTTACAAAATCGATTGTCCCGCCGTTGCGGCCATCGATGACTGCCTTGTTATTGAACCACATTTCTAGCTCTTTTGGATCTGTGATTGCCTTCCAGACGGCTTCTCTGGGGTGCGTGAGCCTCCGCTCATACTTCAGAGTTGCATAGCCGCCTTCGATTATCACTTCTCCTTTCTGGCTAGCGTTCATTTCCTCTTTGCTCCCTTGTTCTTGTCTAGGTGTCGCTCTAGCGAATCAAGCCTGTCTGACCAAAAAACCTTGTACTTTGCTATCCATGCATCAAGTTCGGCCAGACCCTTTGGCTGGAGAGTATAGATTCTTTGCTGAGCTTGGACACGCATATCGACAAGACCCGCATCTTTGAGAATTCTTAGGTGCTTTGATACAGCAGGCTGGCTAATGTCTGGAAATGCACTGACCAACTCGCCTGCGGAGCGTTCATGCTTGACAAGCAAGTCCAGCATAGCCCTTCTCCTCGGGTCAGCCACTGCAGAGAACGTGTCCATGCCTAATGAATAACTGTTTGGTTCTATAAACTTAGTGTTATAAAAGATGATGCTATGCCGACTTTAGTTATCGACGGGCGGAACCATCGTCAACTAGAGTATATCATGGTTAGCGTTAAGCTTTAGTGGCTACTAGTATCAAATCGTATGGTTCCTTTTGCCTTTTCTAAGTATATACCCCTCAAGATCGTGAGGCCGATTAGAATTGAGCCACTGGTTTCCTGTCGGTAGCGGTCTTCAAACTGGGGTCAAGTGTGTTTGATTCCACCTAATTCATGGATTCTAAGATTGCCAATACTATCAGGGGATATTATTTCTAGCTTCACCGGGATCCAGAGGTACTCGACCCTAAAAAAAGCGGGCCTAGAAGAGCCCGATTACACAGAGGGTGTGAGCACGAACCTAGAACAATCCTGTCTATAGTCTACTAATGTTGTTGCATATGGAATTACCACTGGTCCAAGTGCATCTCGTTATGCAACAAAATCGAAAACTAATTAACCAATTCGATACTTTGCTTCAGCGAGACAGATCCTACAGTTGCACGGTCGTAGAAACTACGAGGTTCTTAACAAAAACTTTAAAGCTTGTTGGTACATCCTAGCGGTCATGGTACCGCAACCGCCGAACCCTTATGAAAAGCGCCGGGAGAGGGATTTGAACCCTCTTTACTTCATAACAAGGGTTCAATTCTCTCATTAAGAGACCATTGAAGCACACAACAAAAGCTATAAAGTTTATTAGTCGTGCGGATTCGGAGGGATTAGCGCTGTTAACAGACCAAGATAATAGATGATATTGTAACGTCTATGTTTTGGAGATCTTGATATTAAAGTGACGACAAAAGCCGCAATGTCAATACTGTTATTATCCTTTCGATCTGTAAGCCATTACATAAGCAATACCGCCGCATATTACCCCTACACTTAATATCACAATAAAAAATGCTATAGAAGGTATAAAGGAGGTCATTATTGCTACGTCTTCATTCCCCAATTTTCCTTCGATAAAAAGTGAGAGGACTCCAGAACCAGCTAGGCCTGCAAATATCATAAGTATGGTAGCACCAGCGCCTCCGATGTTCATACCAAACAAATGAATCCAAGCAAGAACATTTGATACCTTCGAGAACTTTCTTTTGAGGTTGATTTCCAAATGGTTATAAAATACAGCAGTTACTGCTATAGCAACAATTAGTATCAAATATAGAATGATCCCAATAAAGAACCATTTTGCAGGTCCTTCAAATGATAAGGAAAGGAATTGAATTACATCGACATCTGTGGTTAATAGCTGAAATGCTACAGTGGCTAGGGCCATTCCTGTAATTATTCCTCCCTGAATTATAGCTGCGATAATAAACCTATTTCCCCACTTAGTTTTGGGACTGCTACTATTGCTATCATTATTCTTGTTCCCCATCACTCTATAACAACACCTCTAAATCCTCTTTCTTGATATCACTCTTAGCTTTAGGATATCTTTGAACCAACTGACTTTATATCTTCATAGAGGGCAGAAACGCAAAGTTTGCCTATACGATAGAAGACAGCTGAACACCCAAAAGATGTTTGCCGAACCGTTAGCGACTATGATATGATTGCAATCAATGGACCGGATGGAGCGCTTAGTGTGATAGAGCTGTTCTGCATGCAATACGATGTCGCATGACAAGCTACAGCAAAAAGCCTACTGGCGTATCCTTAGATCAAACTGCCTGACGTCTGACTGTTTGCCCTCGACCATAAGAACTCCCTTGACTACGTATAGCGCTTCCTTTGCCGGCGAGCCTGTGACGGTAATTGCGACCTGCATCTCGCCCGTGCGCGCGTCCTTGCCCTGCAGGTCTGGCAGCTCTATAGTGGGCCTGTCAATTGACAGGTAGGGCTGGTAGCCTGAGGGCTCTATCACCGTGACTACCTGCGAATCGTTGATGTTCCTGGACTCCATGTTCTGCACGTTGAACACTATTTTAGTGGACTCGCCGACTTTGATGTCTAGCCTGTCAGACGTGTACTCTGTGAACCTGACGTTTGGCGCGCCGGGCGCGCTCTGCACCGGCATTGTAAATACGATAACTGCAACGGCAACTGCGACGGCAAGGGCCACCGCAGCTATCACTACCTTCAAGAGCAAATTACTACTACTATAATCAAAAAGAGAGCATTGGGTATAAACAGAGATAGTGACTTTGTGCTATAACCTAGTTGTAGAATGAGAATTCCGATGACTTTCTCACGTATATATTACGTCCTGCGGCTTTTGCCGCTGCTGCCGCTGGGTTGCCTCGGGCTTTTTCTCTGCTTCCTTTGCGCCTGATGCGCCGACTTCGATCTTTTGCTGCTGCGGCGGTGGTGGTGCCTGCTGCTGCATGACCTTTAGCTGCTCGGCCATCTTATCAAACTTGGCGCTCAGCTCGCTGATGCTCTTTTCAATCTTGCTTGCCTCGACTCTGGCTGCCTTGCTCTTGTTTGCCGCAGCGACCGCGGCTGCGATCCCAGCGCCCATTTCTGCCAGATTGATTGCCGTGTTTATTTTTGCGTCCATGTTTTTCATTTTCTTTTGAAGAGAAGAAGAAGAAGAAGAAGAAGATTCGTCCATCTTTTGGTAGTAATACCCACAGCGAGCTCCTAAACCTTGTTCTAGTACTATCGAGTTGTTACATTCACTGCCAGCAGCAAATGCAATCATCTTCTCACATTTTCCTTGATAGGACTATATATATAATTACAAAAAGCAAACACCATCATAAGTTGCGGTTAAAAAGGGGTCACATCCTGCTGTTAGCCGGCGGGACCATCACGGCGGTAAGCCTTGGAATATTCACCTATTCTACCGTGATACTTGCAGACAGCCTGTTAAACGACAACAGGTACGTCGTTTCGCCAGGCGGCTCGCAAACGATAAGGCAATTTATCAACCAGAGCGCACTGGGCGCGTACATCATTGGCTTTTCAGAGGCTCCTGCGCAGCTGAACATCAGGCTTGCAGGTCCTTCAGACATAACTCTAGACCAGAGGCGCGTCAGCGTTTCTCCAACCGACCCTCCAGTTTTTGAGCAGTTCCGAATCGCAGAAGGTGGCGAGTATTCACTTATCATTGCAAACCCGTCTGGCGAGGCTGTGGATGTCGCTGCGATACTAGGGTACAATGAGACGATAATACAGGAGAGCGGCCTTTCTTTTGCCACTCTTGCAATGACATTTATCTCGCTGCTCTTCGTGGGAATTGCCCTGCTTGTCGCCGGCGCAGCCATAACGATTTTAGATAGGCGGCGCATTAACAAAATGAAGCAATTCGGTGACACGAGCGACCTTGTTTGATAGGATGATGATGCCACTTGGCCAAGCTTGAGGCAAAAAACATAGGCAAGTATTTTGTTGTGCTGCAAGGCAGCCAGAGCCGGACCATCTCTGCCATCAAAGGCATCAACTTGGCAGTGGAGGACGGGCAGTTTGTATGCCTCGTGGGGCCTTCCGGCTGTGGCAAGACGACACTCCTTAACATTTTGGCTGGCCTTGACAGGCCAACGGAAGGCGAGGTCGTGCTGGACGGCCACCCTGTCACAGAAACCGGCCCGGACAGGGTGATGGTTTTTCAGGAAAACGCACTCTTTCCTTGGCAGAAAGTTATAGAGAACGTCGAGTTTGGGCTAAAGATGCAGGGCTTGGAAAAGGAAAAGAGGCAGGACAGAGCGATGCTTTACCTTGACATGATGCAGCTTACCAAGTTTGCCGACGCGTACACCTATCAATTGTCAGGTGGCATGAAGCAGAGGGTGGCAATAGCAAGGGCGCTTGCAATGGACCCTGAGGTGCTGCTGATGGACGAGCCCTTTGCTGCCCTTGACAGCCAGACCCGCGAGCTCCTGCTGGTGGAACTGCAATTGATCTGGGCCAAGACAAAGAAAACAATCGTGTTCATCACGCACAACATCATGGAGTCGGTATGCCTCGGCGACAAGGTGGTTGTGTTCACAAAGAGGCCGGGCACGGTGAAAAAAGAAATAATGATAGACCATCGCAGGCCGCGCCTTCCAGAGGATGAGAACTTGCGCACCTTTAACAGGCAGATAATTGATGCAATGAAGGGCGAGATAGTAACAGCCAACAGGAGGGGCGACGATGACGACGACAGTGGCGTCATCTGAGCAGCTGCTGTAACAATTCAAGCCCTGATCTGAAGCTGTTAGGCGAGGTCAGAAGTATCCTGTCTGCCATCCTGGCAGCCTGCTTGACAAAGTCTGCCGGGTTTTTCTCGTAGCCGGACCAGTCAAGGCCGATTGACGCTGCCGACTGGCGGTTCTTTTCAGACGGGACCATGATTACGGCAGCAACCTTGATGCCGTGCGACTTGGCGAGGTCGACTATGGAGCCAAGCTCGGATAGCGACGATATCGACTGTGTCACAAGCGAGTGCGGCTTTGCGTCAAGCTTGCTCTGTATCGACAGCGCAGACCTGCCCTTGACCCTTGCAGGAAACGACAGGTCTAGCTTGATCCTGTTGTCGTAGCCTTCCTTCTTGAGCATTCTGACAGCCGCGCTTGGCCTGAGGCCCGAGTCGCCCGGCGGCTTGTCCGCCGGCTCGTCGCCCATCAGCACGAGCAGGCTGTCTACTCCAGCTAGTATGGCATCAGACACCGCCTGACAGAGCGAAGTAAAGTTGCGGTCGCGAACCCTGATGCTGCAGCTCATCCTGACTGCGTCAGCCCTGATAGCATTCCTGATGATGTAGCTTGCTGCAGTTATGCTCGAGATTCGCGGGATGCCAAGCACCGAGTCGGTAAGGTGGATGCCGCTGACAAGCCCTGCCAGCTGCGACGCGCGGCCAGCCATCACCTGCATGTCCTGTTCAAGCTGCACAAGGTCGAACCGCTCGCCCTTGACTATCTTGGGCGGGTTCAGCTCGTAGGATATCTTCATCGCTTTACAGCAACAAAATCGACGTGAGGTATTATTAAATGCGAGGTCGCATGCTTGAGGGAGAGAAAGCATGCATATTATATGTAGCCTGCATCCTCAGGAAGGGCATTGCGCAAGGATGAGATCCTGTCGATACTGAAGCCGACTCTTGAGCACCGGCTGTACCTGCCGCAGGACGCTGCTTCAGCGACGCCGTCCGCGGTACTCGTGATAATCCACTACTACCATTATCACCACGACAGGCCGCACGTCTTTTTGACCAAGCGCAGCTCGACTTTAAAGTCGCACAGGAGCGAGATCTCGTTTCCCGGAGGCCGGTACGTCGAAAGCGACGGCACGCTCCTTGCAACCGCGCTCCGGGAAACTGAAGAAGAGATCGGGATCGTGTTTACGCCGGAGCAGGTGGTGGGCAACCTGCGGGCCGTCAGGACAATGACCTCAAACCACTTTATCGTGCCCTTTATCGCGCTGCAGGACAGCCTGCCGGAGCACAGAATCGCGGCAAGCGAAGTGGAGGCAGTAATAGACGCGCCGCTGCTCGAAACGCTTGCAACTATTGAGCCGGACACCGAGCACTACCTGCTTGCAAAAGACGCGTTCAAGTTTACCTACAATGATAACGTGATCTGGGGCGCGACTGCGAGGATAATGAAGCAGCTGCACGATCTATTGATCAGCAGGTAACCCGCGTGCGCATTTCCAGTGGAGCATGTGGAAAACCAGTTATAATTCTTCTATACCAGATCTCATCAGACCGTCGTAAGCACTTCATCACTTTCGCTCCCACGGATAACAGGTCATGATTTCAGCGACAAATATTGGCATTTGTATCTTATAGAGGTAGCGGGCCTGGTGGTTTCTGCCCCTAATTAGGGGTAAGTACCTGTTCTTGGGCCAGTGGGATTTGGTGTTGTTATTGTTGTTGTTGTCATGTGGTGGGTTCATGCACAGCTAGAGCTTTAAGTTTATGCATGACTACCATTATGCTTCTGCTAATTGCTTTCTTACGTTTTCCTTTATAGTGCCGTTAGCGACTGGAAGTAAAAACGGAGATCATTTATTTTGGAACAATATAACCATCCATACTTTAGTTGAGTATTATGTACCAGACCTGCGGTGGCGTACGCGATACTCTTAGGCGTGGCTCAAGTCACATGGCTATACAGGCCCTCTATACAACGGCTGGGTTGATGAACCTTAGACATTGGGCATGTCATCAATCTCCCATTTCAAGTTCTATAAATGGTGCAATGAAATCTAGCTCGTGCTTGCTAAGAGGAATGACATGGGGCGGCTGAGGGCTTTGGCTAAAGTCCGCGCTAGTGTTAGCCTGAGCTAACCAAGTTAATTGACAATGTTCAACATTCCCTTTATCTTAGTTCGATGTGTGTATATATGCATCATGTGACCATGTATATGAAAAGAAATATGACTGTCTTGAGCGCAGTAATGGGTGCAATAGTTGTTGCAGGAGTACTAGCGCTGGCCACAACTAGGGGCGGATGGAGCACAGGCATGTTTTCCTACGCTACAACAAACAACGTATTGGCTCTTGACACACAGCAGCAACCATAAAAAACAGTAAACGTAACGATTGTAAAGATGCATTTGAAAAGAGAAGCAAGGTGTATCTGCGGAGCAAGACGTACTCGCCCAACCTGATACAAATCCGTAGGAGACAGGCAGGGTATAACGTTCACAGTCCATAGAAATGGTCGATCAATAGACTTGAGTGCAATATTGGTGGCGCGACCACCGCCAGCCACCTGATAACAACAACAATAATAATAATCTCCTTTTACTCTTTGTTCAAAATCCTACTGACTGGAGGGTAGATAATGGAATCAGCGATTGCATATGATGGCATATCATGTCATCAAATCTAACACAAGGTTCAGTTCAGCTATTTCCCTTTCGATAGACTTTCTATCTGCTGTATCTGTCGTGTACTTCAGGAGACGTTTGCATGAAATTAGCTGTGCCAAAAGCATTTCCCTTTTATCTACAAAAAGAGAATGAGCATAATCCGAATATGCATAAACAACTTTTCTCTTGCCGTCTTCATGGTTAAGGACACATGTTTTGGCTGTGATGCTGGCATATGTTGAGTTGTTATTTAAGTCTGCAACTATGTTCATCTATCACGTCACAGACATAGATATCATTGGCATTGGTTAATTAACGTGAATTAACTTTGTTAAGCAAGAAAATCGTTCTGCTAAAAGAATGTTATGTATATGAATTACGACGGCTGCATGACTACTTCGTCGGCTACTATTATTATTCCTATTTAAAAAGAAGCAATGGATTTAGAGTTCCTATCCCTGCCAAGCCTGCGGAGCGACAGTTCAGCTTTAATGATGCTTCCCCTTTCCTCCCATGTTTCTATACCAGCGCTTCATCATCTTTTAGAAGCAAAGCGTGCTTGCTTTCTGGGCATTTGGTTGCAGGAGCATTTACCATTTTTGCTATTCATTGTAATGAAAGGCCATGGCATAAGGTACTTGACCCTAAAAAGTAGCGGGCCCGGTGGGCTTCGATCCCACGACAACTGGCTCCGGAGGCTTGTGCTTCTTTTTGAAAGAAACAGCACCCTGTCCTGACTAGGCGACGGGCCCTTGCTATGTCATAAAGTTTTCGTATATATGAAACATGCCGTAAGACCTTTGCAGCGTCCTCACCGGCAGAGACAGGCACGTGCCATTTCAAAACTTTAATTCGCACGGACACGTAGCATAATCTCATGGACATGTCTTCTAGCTGCGGAACGTGTGGGAAGAAGACACAAGACTACCCGATATTTTGCTACATGTGTGATGATTATTTTTGTTCAGAAGCTTGCCATCTTCAAAAGCATGCAAAACCATGGCAAAAGTATTGATGACGTCAGTATCCACATACGTAACTTCTGTATGTGTGTGCTAGTAGCCAATCCTGATTTCTATCCACGGTCATGGGCAGCAAATGCAGGTATTACATAAACGATGCACTTTTATTGTAATGATTATATTGTTTTGCAAAAATAACAAATTCTTTCTAAACTATAGTACCTATTTCCAAAAGTTATTTATTCTAGGCTCGCCATGAAGATGATGTGTACGCCAAGCTTTGTAACATTGAAATTTTATCAAGCTACATCAAGGAGGTCTCGATGGGCGACATGCTCACTGTTCAGGCGCTCATTACAAACCCGCTCGACTGGCAGCACTTTTACGAAAAGATCTCTGTCATCAGGCAGGGCGACAGGACCGACTTTACAGTAGTCACCCGGGAGGGCGACAGGCTGGTCGGCAGCGGCGACATCGTCGAGCTCGAAAAGTGGAGCAACCGCGGCCAGTATGGCTTCAAGGTAAAAGTGATGGTCAAAAAGCAAAAGTCGCTCACCGACCGCCGGATAAGGGGCCCGGGCAAGACTGCCAAGGCGCCAGCCAAAAAGAAGCCTGAAGAGCTCGCCAAGGTTCCGCAGGTCGTGCCTGCGGCAGCCACTACTACTGCTGCAATAACCCTGCAGGACATGGCCAATTTCAGGGAGATGCTGAAGAGCTCACTCACGATGGACATATCCAAGTAGCTGCTAAGAACTCAGCTCCGCTGCTTACAGCTTGCAGCCCTGTATGAACACTCAAAATGCAAGCCAAGCAGAATTAATCAGCTATCCCCGCGTTAACACCCGCGGTGATCTGCTGAAAAAATGGTCGACATAGTAAGTTCGGTACTGCTCGTGGCGCTCGGGTTCGCTCCGACCCTTGGCGCTCTGGAAATGGCGTGGAGGATGGGCAGGGCAATAGCAAGGCGCGGCGAAGCCCCGCGCATAGTGGCATAGCCGCCACTGCCCCTCTCTTTTTTGGGCTACACTTATAACGTTCAAGCTGTGCTTTTTTCTCATTGCCAATCAAGGTCTTCGCGGTAGACATAGACGGCACCCTTACCGAGAATGGTGGAGGCGTCATACACCTGGCCGCGCTTGCAAAATTGCGCCACCTTGAAAAGCTGGGCTACAACGTCGTCTATGTCACCGGCAGGTCTTCAGTCGAGGCGTACGTGCTTGCAGTGTTTGGTGGCACTACCAGAATCGCCGTGGGCGAAAACGGCGGCGCGATAACAATCGCTCCGCAGGAGCACAAGTTATTGGCAAGCAAGGACAAGTGCCTGCAGGGCTATGAAACATTGAAAAAGAGCCTTGACGGCGTGCAGCAAAAGCCCCTCTTTCCCAGAATGACTGAGGTGGTGTTGCTTCGCACATTTGACCTGAAGGAGGGCCAAAAAATTTTGGACGAGCACGACCTGCCGCTTTACCTGTCAGACAGCAAGTACGCCTTTCACATCAACGAAAAAGGAATCGATAAGGCACATGGGCTGAAAGAGGCATTGAAGTTGCTAAAGGTTGGCCCTGAAGAAACGGTAGCGATAGGCGACAGCGAGACCGACGTCCCGATGTACGACATTTGCAGTTGCAGCATCGCCCTTGGGCATGCCGAGGACGGCGTCAAAGCTAGGGCGACGCACGTGGTGAGCGGGCGGGAAGGCGCCGGCCTTACAGAAGCTATCGACCTGGTTGCGTTCAACTACTTGGGGGTGAAGGCATGACGTTCCGGCTTTTGAAGGAGCAGGCGCGGAGGGCCGTCGAGTCGGCAGTCGCAGCAGCAGACTACCCTTCAGTAGAGTTTGACGTGTCAGAGCCGCCGCGAAAAGAGTTTGGCGACCTCACGTGCAATGTGACATTCAGGCTGAGCAGGCACACAAAAAAGCCGCCGGCCAAGATTGCGGCCGAGCTGGTTGAAATGATAAAGCCGAGCATCCAAGATACGTTCGTCCTATCAGTCGAGCCGCACCCTGCGGGTCACATCAACTTCAAGGCAGACTATGCCAAGATCTCAACAGCCACGCTGGCGCAGGTCCTAAAAAATTCTGACACATATGGATACTATGACTCGGGAAAGGGGCAGCGAGTCGTCATTGAGCACACAAGCGTCAACCCGAACAAGGCGCTGCACGTGGGCCACATGCGCAACGTGATAATTGGAGACGCGCTGTACCGCATAATGAGCGCCACGAACCACAGGACGACGGTGCTCAATTACATCGACGACTCGGGCCTGCAGGTCGCCGATATAGTGGTAGGCTTCAAGTTCGCCGGCTTTCCTGTCGAGCCGCCAGACAGGAACCAAAAATTCGACCACTACTGCGGCGACGACGTGTATGTCAAGATAAATGAGATGTACGAAAAGGATCCGCAGCTTGCGGAAAAGCGCAAGCTAGTGCTGAAGGAAATAGAGGAAGGCAAATCCGAGATCGCCCACTTTGCCTCTGAAATCACGCTTCGGGTTCTGAAAGAGCAGCTAAAGAGCTGCTGGCGCATGAAGGCGCGCTACGACCTCTTGAATTTCGAGTCGCACATTGTCGTTTCAAAATTGTGGGGTAGGGCGTTTGAACTGCTAAAGAAGAATGGCATTGCCCGGTTCGAGACGGAAGGCAAGAACAAGGGCTGCTGGGTGATTAAGGCCAAGGACGAGGAAGACAAGGTTATAGTGAGGAGCGACGGCACGACCACCTACATCGCAAAGGATATCCCCTATGCCGCCTGGAAGCTCGGACTCGTCGACGACCCGTTCTCGTACCGCAAATTCATGGACCAGTGGGACGGCTCGACCCTCTACGCAACAGCGCTTGATGGCAGCAGCAGCAACAGCAACAGCGGCAGCAAGATAGACAAAAAATTTAACGGGGGCGAGCGGGTGATAACGATAATCGATTCGAGGCAGGCGCGCCTGCAGAGGATAATATCGCAGGTGCTCTCGCAGATAGGCGCGGGCGGCCGAAGGTACTACCACCTCGGATACGAGTCCGTCACGCTCAGCTCCGAGACTGCCAAGACGTTTGGGATCGACATCGGCGACCGGCAGTTCGTGCACATGTCTGGCAGAAAGGGCATCTACGTCAATGCCGACTATGTCCTCGACACGCTGCACGCTAAGGCGTACGAGGAGGTCAAGACAAGAAACCCCGACTTTACAGAGCAGCAGCTGAACAGCATTGCGGAAGAGATTGCGATCTCTGCCATACGATACAACATAATCAAGCAGGACTTGGACAAGATAATCACGTTTGATGTCAAGGAGTCGCTGAGTCTCGAAGGAGACACAGGACCGTACCTACAGTACGCCTACGCAAGGTCGCAGAGCATTTTGGAGAAATCGGGCCAGAGCGTAAATAACGACGCCGCACGGTTCGACCTCCTGACGCACGAGTCCGAGATCGCAGTCATAAAAGAGATAGCCAAGCTCGACCTTGTGGTAGAAGACGCAGCCAGGTCGCTGTCGCCCAAGTCGCTTGCCCGCTACGCCTACTCGCTTGCGACGATGTTCAACCTCTTTTACGAAAAGGTGCCGGTCCTGAAGGAAGAGAACGCCGATGTCAGGATGGCGCGCCTTGCGCTTGTCATGGCTTTTGGCGTAACTCTGAAAAACGCCCTTGTGATGCTGGGCATAACCGCGCTTAAGCGGATGTAACAAACACAGATGCTAGTGCCGGTGAACGGTGGTTTCCCTGACCGCCTTGCTGTTCTCTCGCCGTAGTACTGTGGCTTTGTGCAGAGGCTCTTGTTGTAGCAAGGACAATGAAAATCGATCAAGCCGACGAATATCGCCCTATCGCATGACATACACACCTTCATGCCCTTCGAATAGTCTATCTTTCTCAAAGGAGTATATAGTTTGGATGCTTTTTCTGCAGATGCTCCTGCACGACATGCCAGTTGCGGTAAAGCAAGGGTCAGTGGTTAATTATGTAATGTACGTAAGAATTATAGCAGACATCCTGTTTTTAGATTGATTTTTATGCCCTGCATTATTTTGCTATCGCTGTATACACACATTGAAGATACGGGAAGGGTCGTATGTCTTGCTTTTCCACACGCCGCGCAAAAAGTGGCTTGCAAAGGTAACCCTTGAGAAAAAGCTCCACACTCACCTAGGCATCATCGACATTTCCTCAGTCATTGGCATGGAATACGGCTCGGCCGTCAGGACTACTGAAGGCAAGCTCATTTTTCTGATAGAGCCCACTATTCACGACTTTATCATGAAGTCGGAGCGCAGGACGCAGATCGTCTACCCAAAAGACCTCGGGTATATCGCCGCTCGTACCGGCCTCAAGAATGGCTCAAAGGTGCTGGAAATTGGCACCGGCAGCGGCGCGCTTGCCACCTTTATGGCGAGCATAGTCAAGCCTGACGGCCATGTCTACAGCTACGATGTCAACCCCGAGTTCATGGAGATAGCAAGGCGCAACCTGGAAAAGGCAGACATGTCAAGCTTTGTTACAATGAACCAGCACGACCCGCACCAGGGAGTCGACGTAAGGGATGCCGACGTCGCAATCGTCGACCTTGGCGACCCGTGGACAGTGCTTGATCAAGTGCATGACGCGCTCAAGGGCAGCGGCGCGTTTGTCGCCATCTGCCCAACCATGAACCAGATCGAAAAGACCGCTGCTGAGTTAAAGAAAAGTGGCTATGCGGACATCGACTGCGTCGAGCTAATGATCCGCAACATGGAGGCGCGGGAGGGCATGACCAGGCCCTCGATGAGGATGATAGGCCACACGACGTATCTGGTGTTTGCAAGAAAAGTGCAAAAGCAGCAACAGCAAGCCGAGGTAGCCGAGGAAGAAGGAGATGCGGAAGAAGGCGAAGAAGCCGCAGAATAAAGAAAGAAGGCACGCACACACTTTCTAATCCTAGAAACGAAACACCGTTTAAATTTTCCCGGGTGTCGCTTACAGCTGGCGACTGCAACGACACTTCTTGGGGCCAAGCAGAGCGCGGCACAATCTCTTCTAGCAAGGTTGCTAACGCGCCTGCCTGACCTCAAAGGTGTTACATTAATACAAAGCGTCAGCCGCACTGCCTTGTTGTAGCGTGGACAAGCAACCAGAGTGCGACTTTTTCAGAAAATACAGGAACGCAATCTTGTTCAACAGGAACCTTATCAGTGCCAGCGCAGGCGGCTTTATCGCCAGCGCGTTCATTTCGCAGCTGTATTATTCGTAGTACCCCAGCGGCGACTTTGCCACCTCGGTAGTGGCGCTTGCCACAGAGTAATGCAGTCTACGTCCCGCTCTTTGCACTGCTGTTCTATGTCGACAACAGGCACACAAGTATTTCGATCCGGCGACCGGCAAAAGGGATGATTGACCGTATATGGAAGAAAAAAGGAAAAGGATACTATTCACTTGACCGCATCTGCAATTCTATCTATTATTATCATCCAGTTTGGTTTTGCCCTTGCATTCCATCTCTAAACCCGTGATGACCCTTCCAAGGCCCTGACATCATCATTCCCATTTCAATTTGCGCGCTGTCAAGCACGCTGCCGTTTCCAGCGTCCACTGTGACCTTGTGCAAGTTGTTTGCGGAATCGATCCCAAGCGCGGTGTAGACCAGGTACCCGTTGCTCGGCGTCAATAAGACAGAGAATACTCTGCTGTCGGCTCCAATTGACTGCTCGGCCGCAGAGGCCGCATCGGCGACTGACACGTTTACGTTGGACTTGACTGCTTCAATGACATCTGCCTGTACAGAGTTGAGTGGAATAGATCCCGTCCAGTTTGCTTCTGCTCCCTGCCCAAGCCATGGCGGCATGCCGCCGTAGCCGAACGGCCCTGCACCAAAAGCTCCCGGAGGTCCGCCGTGCATTCCAAACCTTGGTCCGCCAAAAGCGCTGGCATACACCGGAGCCAGAGCAGCAGCCGCCAGCACGGCAGATATCGCGCCGGCTGCCACGATGGCTATGATCACTGCTGTCTTTTTGCTGACAAATCCTGTTGTTGTTGTCATGGCACACACTTCGGCACAAATTATTTTAACCATTGTTTACCCATGACACGTAACTTAGTTACCCGACATCTGATCATATCGCCGATCAGTGCTCATTGAGAAATAGAATAAAAAATAAAAAGGAAATGGGTTTAGCTGGCGGTTATCACTGCTGTCTTTACTGTTCTTATCCCCTTTGCAAGACCAAGCCCGAGTATCCACAGCCCAAAGATGACTCCTAGGATAGGACCTGGAACCATGATGACTGCAAAGTATTCTGTAGCTATCACGGATGCAACCATGAAGATGATGCCACTTGCAGCTAGCAGTCCTGCTACAAGAAATGACTTATGCTTCCACGACACAACAAACGCTGCCGTTGCCAGAGCAACAGCGATTATCGGAACCACCGGTCCAAACCATGCCGCCAGTACTGGTGCAAGCCCTGCCCGCACCACCAGCGACGCAAACTCTGGTACCACCAACAACAGCACTCCCTGCAAAAAAGGCAGAACCACTACAAGCGCTGCCGCGGTCAGCCCCACTGCCAATACGTGTTTTGAATTTGTCATGGCGCAAAGTTCAACTCGATGTATTTTAGACATTGCTCACCCTTGATAGGTAACAAAGTTACGATACCCTTAATCTACTTCTGGCAAAAAATCATTTTAGGAAGTGAGAGCCATAATGCTAGTGGTAGGCATGCCGCATCATGATGATTATTATTGCTCATTATGTTTCATTAATCCTGTACCGGTAAAGCCTGAGAAATCTGGTTAAATTGGTTCACGAATACCGCGATAGAATTTACATTAGAAAAGATGTGATACTGAAGCTGTCTGAATACGGAGAGCTTAACCAGAGCAAGCTGATGAGCTATTGCGGGCTGAACAATGTGAAACACAAGGAAATAATTGACGACATGGTGGAAAAGGAACTAATTATAAGGTTTGAGGAGCCGTGGGGCAACAAGACGATAATCAAATACAAGGTTTCAGAGAAGGGAAGGGCCATCTTTCAGGAGATACTAGAGCCGTACGAAGTATTGTTCCCAAGGAGCGAGGGAGACGAAAAGTCATAATGGCTATAGGTAACAAAGTTACTATATTTTTTATAACGAACAGGAGGGAAATCTAGCCAGTGGCAGATTCGAGCAAGAAAGAAGACAGGTCTACAGAGAACATCTTTCAGATAATGGACGAGATCATATACCAGATAAACAAGACCAAGAAAATGCTTATCATAATGATAGTTACCACCATGATCATCGTGCCGGTAGCGTTTGCTGTCACATTTGCATTCTTTGGGCCGCATGAAAGGGGGCCGCCGTTTCAGCGTGGTGAAGGGCCAGGCAACAACTTTGGCCCCGGCGGTTTTAACCCAGTAGTTCTCATTCCAATTGCAGTCTTTCTTGTATGGATGGGGCTGGGGATAAGGCAGTGGCTGATATTTTCAAAGTGGACTCGGAAATACGAGCTCTATAAGGAGCTGCAGAAAAAGATCGACGAGAAGCTGGATTACGACAGCAACAAAGATGAAGGCAAGGAAGAGCAGAAGAAGCAATAGCATAGTTGCTGCCTGCTCTCTGATCCGAGAAGCGAAACATTGTTTAAATTTTCTCGCCAGCCATAATTGCTCGCAACGACTGCAAAAAACAGAAACGCTCTGAGCTCATTCTCCAGCGCCAAGTATTCGGCAGCTTTTTTCCATTCGCCTATCGGCGCAAATTCGCTTATCCTGTATATCCCGCCAGCATCCATTTTGCCGGCCACGACCCATCCCTTGCTGTTGAAGCGAAGCGGGTGTCAGCTCTTTATCGCACTGCCTTCCTTGGCGGCATCCTCTAGCTTTTTGTACAACTCGACAAGGCGGTTTACGGTAGGATCGCCGGGCACTAGTCGTTTTTTGATGTCATCAAGCTATAAAATCTACAACATGATTTTCTAATATGAGGACATCATCTTCTGTTGAAATATTGCAGGCATCAGAATTGAATGCATATGAATGAACAAGTAGATCTCATCATTATTATATAGAATGCTAGTAAAACGATCCAGAACTAGTACACGCATATGCCCATCCTTCTCGTCACTAAGCGTATTTGGCAATTATTTTTCCTGTATCTACGTCAAACTCTGATACATTGTGATGATCTACTTTTTTCTTCTCGTGCTCTTCCATGTCATTATAGCAAAGCAACCTGTGCTCACAATCTGTGCATACCCGCAGTATGTCAAAATCTTTTGGGCCTTCTCTTTAATTTTTTTGGCAGATCAGATCAGAAGCTGCTGTATCTTTTTTTCTAGATCCGCCAGGCTTACCGGCTTTTCCATTTCAGCAATTATGCACTCTCGCTCCCTCAAATCAACTAGTACTGTATCGTCAATTTCGTATGCAGTGATCAGAATCGTCTTTGTATCGTCCATTTCCTTGATCTTGCATTCCACCTGATCTCCAAGCATGTCGCCAAGCCTGTGGTCCAGCAAGAGGATATCCACCTTTCTACCTCTATCTCTTTCCTCTCTGTAGAGAGAAAGGCATGCTTCGCCTGAAAGCGCTGTTATCACGTTAAATTTTCCTCGGATGAAGCTGGAATAGAGATCGAGTATGTCCTCCTCATCCTCACAGATCATTACTGTCCTTTTTGAAGGCAGTTCGTTCGGGCTGCTCACGACAATGTTTTACCTGTTTTTTCTCCTTCTATTTTAGAAGCTTGATCGGACGATAGCGGCAGAGTAAAGTAGAATGACGCCCCCTTCCCATCTGAATTGTTTTCTGCCCATATCTTTCCACCATGTGCTTCGACAATGCTTTTTGATATGAACAAGCCCAAGCCTGTACCTTTTTGAGACCTGCTCACAAATTTTGTAAACAGCCTGGGAAAGATTTCTGGATCTATGCCGGGGCCCTCATCAGCTACCCTCACAGTCAATTGACCGTCCTGTTGTTTTTCTGTGGTTATGGTTATCGTCCCTTTCTTCTTGGTGAATTTAAGCGCGTTATCTAGCAAGTTAGAAACGACTTGCGTTATCCTGTCCTTGTCAGCCTCTATTGTTACTTCTTCCTTTGGTTCATACTGAAACCTGACATCGCCATTAACAATCTTGTGCCTTCCGTAATCATTAAGCAGATTTATCATTACTTCGCCGAATTCAAACGTTGTTTTCTTTAACTTCAATGATTTGCTTTCAATCTTTGCCACGTCAAGTATGTCTTCAGTAAGCCGCTGGAGCCTTCTTGCGTTGCGGGCGATCATTTTAATGTCGTCGCTCTTATCAGGCATCTCGCTTTCCAGCATCTCTGTCATGCCCAGTATCGGCTGCACCGGCGTCCGGAGCTCGTGGGCCGCTATGTTGATGAATTCCTGCTGCATCCTATCGTGAGCCTTGAGCTGCTCGTTTGCTTTCCTCAACTCTGCGGTCCTTGTATCCACCGTTTGCTGCAGCCTCTTGTTCCACAAAAAGATGACAAATATGATCCCTGACGCAGACGCTGCAATTCCGATAATCATGAGCATGGTAAGATTCTCTTGCTGATCAATCAGAGCTGCCGCAGCAGTTGCCTGCCCGTGCGGCGCGAAAATGTACAGCACTCCAAACTGCTGCCCTTCGAGGATCACCGGCTGGTACGCAAACGTGACCTTTGTGTCACCTATCGCGGTGTCCTTCGAGCCTGCTTCGCTGTGGAGCGCAGCCTTGAAGCCGCTGTTGATTGAATTGACTGACTCTGGGTCAAGCGACGAGAGAAAAGATTGGTACCTGACACCAAACACGTTCTTGCCTGTGTACGGCGTGTCCTTGGAGTACAGGATTATGCCCCTGTTATCTAGCAGGCCGACCTGGCTCTGCAGCTGGGGAGAAATCTGCCCTTCAAGGAATTCACCCAAAACACTGGTCCTGACACCAGCGACGACAACCCCTGCGAATGAGTCACCTTCATTCAGGATAATAATGGGGTACGAGATATACAGCCTGAGGATTCTGTCATTGGAATCTGTAACGCTGCTGTAATATTCCTGCAGGGTATCTTTTGGATGAATAAAGTAAGACCGGTAGCTCAGGTCAAAGCCCCTGTACTGCTCATAGGTGGTCTGGTTGATGTTGCTAATCCAGACTATCCTGCCGTCCTTGTCAAGCCACATGTAAAAGTCCACGATATCTTCGCTGGCCAGTTCAGTATTGTCGATTATGGTCCTTGCGCTCTCAAAATCGGCCTGCCGCACTGACGGAGATTTTGCGATAATGTTCAGGTTGTTTGTGACATCGGCAAGCTTGTTTGCCAGAGAGTTTGAAAGATCGTGCACCTGGATCTCTGCGTTCGATCTTATGTCGTGAACTGCGATTTCCTCAATCTGCTCTGACGTGTGTGCGGAGTAGTTGTATGACACGATAGAAAGAGACGCGGCTACAGCTATGATCAAGAGAAGCAATGCTGAATTTCTCTTGGAAAAGATGCCACTCATGATAATTCTTCAAGCCTCTCTGGCACGACTAGCTCCCTGGCCAGCACGTCATTTGTCAGCTCATTCAGCCTCGACTTTATCTCGCCGGGGACTCTGCCCTCAAGGCTGTGGAAGGGAGCAAGGTATACAATGCCATCGCCAGGAGCGCCTTTCTCTTTCTCTATGCCCGGCCGGAGTATCTCACCGCGAAAATCGCCGCCTTGAACCATCTGCACTGCCTGGCCGTATGCCTTGTCCACGTCAAGCACAAAAGACGAAAGAACCGTGTTCGGCGCTAGCGCGTTCTGGTCCTGCACCGCTCCAAGGGCGTAAACGCCGTCCTCTCTGGCAGCCTGGATTACGCCGTGCCCTGAAGAGTCGGCGACGTGGAATATAATGTCGACTCTCTGGCGGATAATCGAAGTCGCCGACTCTTTTCCCTTCTCGGGGTTATCCCAGTCATTCAGGTAAGTTCCTATAACCTCGATGTCTGAGTTTACCGTCCTTGCTCCCTGCTTGTAGCCCTCGAAAATGTTGATCAGATTAGGGTACTCTTCTCCGCCCACGTAGCCTATCACATTTGTCTCTGTCATCATCGCTGCAAGAGCCCCGAGCAGAAACGACCCTTCCTGCTGCATCGGGAAAATGGAAGCCACGTTGTTGCTTGACTGGACAAGGCCCGTAAAGACGACGAACTTTGTGTCGGGGTGTTGCTTTGCGACGCGAAGAGCGGGCTCTCCCCATTGAAAGCCATGGGCAATTACAAGGTCATATCGCGCTTCTGCATATTTTCTCAGCGTCGACTCGATGTCCGCGATCTCGACATTATCCTCGGTAGCGACTTCAGACTCGTATTTGCTGGCGATAAACTCTGCAGCATCTCGCGACGAAGCTCCCCAGCCTCTGTCCGTGAACAGGGCGTCGGTAACCACAGCTATCCGCAGCGGGTCGTTTGCAGAGGAATTTGAAGAAGATTGAATTGCCATAGGGAAGATGATGACGGCAGCGATCACTGCGACAGCGATAGCTATTCCTGCCAAGGTGACAACAACATATCTTCTAGGTAATCTAGCTACCATCGTGTTATGCTACTCAATTCTTGCAGCTGAGATATTTAAGAAGAAACATATACAGCGTCATTTGTTCAGGCGCAGGATCTGTCTGCCTTGACTATTTCGTTATACTATTGCTATTGCTACTGCCAAAGATCAAACTTTACCTTCGTGCCTTCTATAACGCCGTACTTGTCGGCAAAGCCTGCGACGGTCTCTAGCACATAGAGCGAGTCTGCGCCTGGCCTGTACGTCTCGCACGACACCGGGCCGCAGGGATCAAGTGAGTGCTCGACATGCACCACAGTTTTGTTGCTGTCAAGCCAGATGATGTCTATTGGGAACTTCATATCCTTCATCCAAAACACGTATTGCCTCGGCTCGGAAAACACAAAGAGCATCCCCTCGGTCTCATTGAGGCTGTCCTTGATTGCTAGCCCCTTGCTCCTCTGCTCGCCGGTTTCTGCAATGTCGGCCACGAGACCAACTCCATTCACTCTCACGTTGACCTGCCGGTAGTAGTAGTAGTAGCCGCTAATGTTGTTGTTGTTGCTGCTGCTGCTGCCTGCCAGTGCCGTCTCATTATTAACAGCTGCTATCTCCGGTCCCAGTCTGTCGCTATCGGCGGTTGTGTTAGTGGCCGGCCAGAAAAACAGAGTAACTGTGATCCCGGATCCGGCCGCTATTGATGCAATGATGGCAACTATCGTTATTGCGCGCATTGCCTGCTATATAATGCGCTTCTCTCTCTATATTTATTATTTTATGACGACGATGGCGATGACGATACAACCGGTCTTGCGAGCCGCAGGTGCACCAGCTGCGTGCCCTTGCTCTTCTGCATTATCTTGGGCTCGTTACCCACCCGCTTAAAGTACGACGCCAGCACGAGCGCCCACGGCAGCACATGCTTGCTGTCCACCTTTGACTGGAGGCTGACAATGTTGTTGCTCCTGTCATGCTTTAATCCGCCAAGGCAGCTTATCTTGAGCGCCAAGTTCACAAGATCCATCACTTCCGTCGCGCTCATGCCAGAGATCTTGAACCCGTGCTTCTCCTCCATAACGTCGACCAATTTCGCCGGCATCTCTGAGTTTATGACATATTCCAGCATCTGGGCCGACAGGCCGTTCTCGACTATTTTTGCAAGCTCGACTGCCTTTATTGCGATCGCCGGCTCGGCGTCCAGCAGGCACTTTACTTCGTTGGCCCTGCCCCACAGCTCTTCAAAGTTCTTTGACTGGAGCGCGCCAAACGGGTCCATAGAGGCAAAAAGAGCAGCCTTACCGTTGCTGCTGTCGACAGAAACCATGTGGGTCGAGTCAATGATTATCAGGTTGGACGACACGTCCGCGACTTTGAGCTCAATTCCTTCCGGCAGCGAAAAGACGCTTTCGCTTCCGATGCACTGCGCGCCAAGTATAGCCCTGATCCGGGTGCCATTTGTCACTGCTCTTACCAGCGACGGCCTGCACTGGGCAAGCAGTCTCAGCCCCCAAGGATCAAGCATGGCTGTGATGAAGGAGCGCGAGTGCGCTATCAGGTTGCCTATCTTTTTCAAAGCAGAATTCGGGTCAAGTATAAAATACCTTTTTTCCTCTGAGCCCTTGGGGCGCTGGCCCTGGTCGTTTATCTTTTGCAAGTGGTCGACTATTTTTTTCATGTTCTTGACCCTGCGCTCGTGCAGGTTGACTATCTCGGAGAAGGCCTCCTCCGGCGGGATTGCGCTGCAGATAAGCGGCTTTTGCTTCGAGACCACCGCCAGCCTCTTTTTTTCCAGCTTTTTCACCGTCTGATAGACCTTGGTGCGCGGCAGGTTGGCGTAATATGCGATTTCGCTTGCCGCAAGCGACCCCTTGCCTACCATGGTCAGGTAGGCCCTGGCCTCGTACTTGGAAAGGCCAAACTCTTCAAGGCTGTCCGGAAGATCATTATTACTACCATTGTTATTATTGTCAGTAAGCACATCTTCAGAAAATGAAAGCCAAAGGTAAAACGATTGGTCAAATAGATTGTGTCAAAGTTCAAAAAAATGCTAAGCTGTTACCACCAGCTCTTGTTACCGCGGTTACAAATCGTTCCGGCACATAGAAGGTATTATTTCAAGTGCTTGATGCAAGAGCTGATACGACATGAATTCAAGGTGGGTAAAATCCGAGTCAATACTCAACAACAACAGCGGTGATAATGATCAAGTTTCTTCACCGTCGCCCAAGTCCGGCGGGCCGCTCAAGCCGAGGCTGGATGCAGTGCAGAAAAAGATACAGGCGCAGATCGCAAGGCTTGAGGAGCTCTACAGTGCTCTCAAGTCAAAGGACGAGGACGCCTTCCGCAAGCTGGTGGCGTCGATAAAGGAGAGCAACACTCAGTACTCGACAGTGCTCTCGGCCGACCTTGCAAGGGCGCGGCAGATGAGCAGGGTGGTCTTTCTGTCAAGGGTTGCGCTTGAGAAGCTGGCCGCGAAGCTGTCCTCTGTCACCGACTTTGGTGATCTCGTAATAGTGCTGAGCCCGGCGATGGCAGTTGTCAAGAACCTGAGGTCGTCGCTGACGCCCCAGGTGCCAGAGATGGAAGTGGAACTTGGCATTATTTCAGAGCTCTTGAGCGGCATACTGGTCGACGCAGGTCAAGTGGGCGGTTACACTATCAACTTCGAGACTGCAAATGAGGAAGCCGTGCGCCTAATAGACGAGGCCTCGCTTGTAGTGGAGCAGAAAATGAAAGAAGAGTTCCCCGGCATCCCGGACCTGCCGACTATCGTACCTTCATCATCAACAACAAACCAACTTGCCTAGCCGGCTGCGTGGCTGGGCCGGCTAGGCAAGTAGTAGCCGATGATAAACTGCACAACAACTTTTGACCGTGCAGTTTTTTGTCATTTTTCCATACTCGCCATCTGCAAGCCTTGTTGTTCAAGAAGAGCCTGACTGTAAAGGAGCGAGCGAACGCTGCGCTTGCCAGCCTGCAGCGGAACGCCTACGCGATGGGCATGCTGCGCTCTCGCCTAGAATCAAGGATCAATTTTATCCTCAACGAGAACGGCGGCGACACCGAGGGCTACCAGGAGCTTGCAAGGGTGCTCGAGCTTGTAAAGAACGGCGAGATGATACTAAACGAGATGTCGGAAAAGGTCGAGTCGGCACGCTTCCTTGAGGAGTTTATCATGATAATCGACAGCGCCGCGTCGTCGGTAAGCGAGATAAAGGGCGACGTAGAGCAGCTGGTGCCGATGGCCGAGGCGGCGCTCTCCGAGATGCACGACGCCATATCCAGAGTCTCGGCAGGAATGATGTCGCCTGAGCTTAGGCAAGAGATCGAGCCGGCAATCCTCGCGGAGGCAT
>CAMLKF010000018.1 GCA_946480575.1 uncultured Nitrososphaera sp.
TTCTTCAACTAGTTCCTTCAGCGTGTGGATTGCTTCGATTTCTTTTTTGTGCGACCTCGTTAATAATTCTGACTCGATTGTTCCAATGCACATGACAATGTCTGAGTCTATCGACAGCAGGCTGTCAAGCTCATTCTCCCTCACAATTCCGTTTGGCGTCAGGACATCCACATAGCCGCCTGACATCGCAGGAGTAATAATTGACAACAGTTTAGCAAGGTCGCTTTCTGGCTTGGCATGCGGCCTGAGCGCGTCCACCTTTGACTTGATGTTGTGCTTTGTCAGTCTGTCAAGCGCGCGCATCTCGACGTAGCTTGATCTGCCGGTGCTCATGCACTTCTGGATAATAGACGCGATCCTTACGGTTTCGCCGAGCCGGCTTTCCACTCTTCTTCCTCTTCCTCCTCCTCCTTTCTTCTGATGCCTGCCGGTAAAGTTGTTGTTGTCCTTGTGCATCCAACAAAATCTAGTCCGGCCGCCTTAAATGCCTTCGTATGAAAGTAAATAAATTACGAGATAATTCTGCAAAACGATTACTTACTTTACTGGACTTCGATAGCTTCTTCGTTGAATCCCATCTTGACAAGGTAGCCCTTGACGTTGTCCCGGTGGTCGCCCTGCAGCATGATAAAGCCGTCTTTTGCAGTCCCGCCGCAAGCAAAAGTGCTCTTCAGTTCCTTGATGATGCGCTGCATGTCGCTCTGCTTTGGGTTGATGCCTTCAATGAGGGTGGTGGTCTTTGAAAATCTTCTTGTTTCAAGGCGGACGACAATTCGTGCATCTTCTTTGTCAAGTTCTCCACAGGCACAGAGGTCGTCTGGGAGACCGCATTTTTTGCAGATAACCGCCATCGAGTAACACATTTTTCGTAATTCTTATTATTAAGCCTTGTTGTCTCTCTCATACATATATGATCACAAAGAAAAAATTCGACTGCTGCCAATAACCTTCCATATATGTCCGAGGACAGCGCCGCAAGGATAAGGTCTGCTGCTTCGCTACTTGTCAAGGGCGGGACCCTGACGAACGAGCCGTGCCCAAAATGCGGAGGGGTACAGGTGAGGCTTGCAGACAAGACCACCTGCATCAACTGCGGCAACGAGGTAAAGGCAGGCGCCGCCGCCGATGCTGCTCTTGCCCAACCGCCAAAGGCAGAGGAAAAGGCTGCTCCAGCGCCGCAGGCCCCATCGTCGCCAAACCTATCGTCGGCGGCGTCTCTAATAGAAGAAAAGATAGCTCTCCTGGCAGCAGAGATAAGGTCTGAGAGCGACATCTCACTCCAGAAGCAAAAGGCCGAGCTTTTGGAGAGCTACCTCAGGATTCTTGAAAAGACGAAAAGCCTCGCTGCCAGCAGCTAACCAGCGGAACGTATTTAAGCGCTTGAAAATAATTGCACTTGGTAAATATGAGCAGCAAGAAAAAGAATGCCCCACTGCCGGCCTCAAGCGCTGGCCTGCTTAGGTTCTTTGAAGACGAGACCAGGGGCATCAAGATCAAGCCCGAGATTGTGCTGAGCATAACCGGCGCAATGATTGCGGCATCAATCCTGATAAGAATCCTGTTTCCCGTCGGTTGAGCCCGGGGATGTTTGCAGCCGAGCAGTACGACGACGATGTATCGAACATTCATAGGCGCTGGTCTTTTACCAGATTAGGCCCGTCATCGTCCAAGGCATCATATGCCATTTCGCTTGCATGCGCGACCATAATCGTAGTCGTTTCTCACCTTTACTACTTCCAGCAGCAGGACGCCGCGGGGCTCATTATCTTTTTGCTGCTTGGGCTTGGCGCGCTTACCGGTGCGCACTACCTTGACTACCTTGCGCTGCGTGGCACGCCTGTCAACAAACTCTCCAAGGTGGCCCACGTCTCCGCGTTTGCCAACCTGCTGTGGGCTGTGACAGTTCTTTTAGGAGCTGCCGCTGACTTTGTGTTTGCCAAGGCTCCTCCCGGGCTTGACTATATCGTTGCAGGGATGCTGCTTGCGGTGGGCCTGCGCATCGGGATTTTCACGTCGGTGTTTGGAGCCGGGACCAGGCGGGCTATAGCGGTGTCGTTCATGCAGCCGGCGATCTTTCTTTTTGCATTTCTGCCTGTTTCCGCTTACGGCATGCTCGCTGAGGCAAGCTCTGCCGCTGCAGGCTTGGCGTTTGGCGCGGCATTTGTCGCGCTTGGCATTGTCTGGACTGTCGTCGCAGACAGAGCGGGCAGGCCGGGCCTCTCAAGCACGTTTGCTGTGCTGCAGGCGTTCGTTGCTGCGTGGACCGAGAACAAGACCGACAAGATGGAAGAGTTCACAGAGGCAAAGGCGCACGAGGATGTCGTGGCGACAAAAATCCTCCGCTTCACCTATGATCAGGGCGGCGGCCGCGCAGCGATAGTCCTGCCTGATGTCCACCCCGGGCCCTTTAGCACGGTCGGCGGGAGCAACCTTCCCTACGTCTTGTACGAGGCATTTGGCAGGAGCGCCCTTGTCATGCACAGCGTTTCGGATCACTCGCTCAACATCCCGTCAAAGCGCGAACTAGACAGGTATCTCTGCGGCCTTGCTAATTTAAAGCTGGTGGAAAAGGGCAGCACATGCACCGCGCCATCCCAGATCAGGGTTGGCAGATCCACAGCGACAGGGATCGCTTTTGGAGACACTGCGACAGTCATGCTGTCGCTTGCCCCGGCAGGGATGGAGGACGTTCCGCAAAGCGTGCGGACCGAGCTCGAGTGTCATGGCTCGAGCATCGGCTTTTCAAGCGTGCTCGTGATCGACTGCCACAACGCAATGGGCAGAAACCTGAGCGACTCTGACAGAAGCGACATTGTATCGGCTGCAAAGCAGTGCTTAGATCAGTTGAAAAAGCAGCCGCAGCAGGAATTCAAGGTCGGGTTTGCCAGCCTCGATGATGATGCGTCGTGCCGGCTCCTCTCCCACGCAGGCGAGCTTGGACAGGCAGGTCTTGCAGTCATTGTGATAAGCGTCAGCGGCCAGGACTATGCCATCGGGTGGGCCGACTCTAACAACATGGAAAATGGGCTGCACGACCACATCGTCTCCAAGGTGGGCGGCGCTATTACTACCATGCTTGAGGTCTGCACGTCTGACACCCATTCCACTTCTGGCAAGAGGACGAGAGAAGGATATTTTGCGCTTGGCAGCATCAGCAGTCCCTGCGACATCGTCGCAGCGTACGACGAAATGTGCCGCAAGGCCGCCGGGCGCGCAGCCAGGTCTACTTTTGAGCTTGCACACGCGCAATCGACCGTCAAGGTTATGGGCAAGCAGCAGTTTGAAGACTACTCTAGCGCGCTTGACAGGTCCATGAACGTGACCAAGGTTTTCCTCGGAATCACGGTCGCGACGTACATCGCGATGTTGATCTTTAGCTAGCAACTTCTACATATACACGTGCATACATAGATTTCAGGCAAAAAGCCCTTTACGTCCATGACAAAGGACCTGAACTGGGCTATCGGCACGACAGGTATGCCGCCGCTGACAAATTTCACCGATTCGGCATGCAAGGTAAGGATTACTGGCACCGCCTGCTCAATTGTCCCGTCATGCTTTATCAGACGCTTCGCCTTAGCTGCCTGCCTGCGCGAATAGCTCAGTATCGACGACAGGCTGCCCCGCTTCCAGTGCTTGCAGTCCACCACAATTGCAAAGCCCGCGCTAACCCCAACGACATCTATCTCCATCCGTGGCCTTGTAAGCCGGACGTTGGTCCTTGTCTCGTAGCCAAATGACCTCAGCACTTCAGACGCCAGCCCCTCAAAGTCCTTCCACGAAATGTGCTTTGACACCTGCTCCATCTCGCATCCCATCTGGAGGGCAAGAACTGCTGCCTTTAGCCGATCACCGCCAGCGAACGATATTGCGCCTTTTTTTGAAGAGGTGCCTATGCCATTTTCAGCAAGAAAATCCAAGACGCCCTTTGCGACCTGCCTGCTCACTATGCCCGACGCAGCCTGGAACTCGTCGACCATAGTAGTAGTTGCCGGCTCGATGGCAGCCAACGCCTTGCAAAGCAGCTCTTGGTGCACATCGGCTGTTTGGTCCCTGCAGGTATTTAAGCTCAGCAAGTAAAAATAAGGCAGCCTGCAGATGATTTTTCATGCAATGCTGATGATGATGATGCTGCTTGACTCAAAGGATGTTGCCGTGGTCTTCTGCGTAGCGCTTGTCAGGACAGGCGCAGGGGCGCTTGCAGTCGCAGCTCAGACCTTCACAAAATAGCCAGAAGCACATGATGCTTGGAAGGGGAGTCGCAATCCTTGACAGGGGCGACGACAGGTCGTGCCCTACACAGACCGTCTCTCTGTGTGCCCATTGAAAACGACGACAGGGTCTTCAGAATAGAGCGCGGGACTGTGGTGGTCAAGTATATGCCTTTTCAGACAGCGACTTCGAGCTTGTCGATGTTAGCTCGGAAGTAGAATTGTAGGTTTTTCCTCTTTTAGCAGCAGCAGCAGCAGCAGGGCAAAGGTTGTAGCTCCTGCCGCCGGGCTGTTGCAATATAAAATGATTATTTTAACAGGGACTTTAGAAATTCAAGCGTTTCGCTGCCGGGTGGGCCTGTCTCCTTGGCAAGCTGCCTTGCGTCTTCAGGCGTGTCGACGTCAGACATCACCCTTTTGGAAAAGAACATCTTGACAGGTATTCCGAGCTCGGTTGCAGTCCTGACATGGCTCTCATAGCTGTCACTGTCGTATAAAGTCTTCATCACCTCAGGAGGCTTGCGGAGAAGAAGGTTCGTACCGTCGTAGCGAAGCGATGGCGTTATCACGACGCACCTGTCCTCTTTCTCTGCCAGCTCGCACGCCATTGAAATGTCGGCTGCGTCCAGAAGGGGCAGATCCTGCGGGATGACTACTGTCGCGTCTGCGCTTGCCCTTGCGCTGTAGCTGTCCGCAAGCATGACTGCAGAATTGACCTCGCTTTCCTTTTCTTCGCGCAGAAATTTTGCACTGTGCTTTTCCGCTATTTCGCCTGCGCGCCTGTCGCCTGAAACCACGACTATTTGCTGGAGAGACGGCACGGCTGCCAGTACCTTCAGTGTGTGTGCAAGCATGAGCGAGGACAGGCGGACACGCTCATCTGGTCTGAGCACCGGCGACAGCCGCGTCTTGGCGTTTTCAAACTTTTTCACAGGGACTATTGCAAACGTCTTCATCATCATCAATTGTTCCCAACCCTTATTTCTAGCAGGTACCGGCCAAGCCTGATCTCGTCCCGCCTATTTTTCATTGTTATGTTTGTTTCAAAGACACGCATGCCCAAAATTTGTATCCTGGGCGCCATGCGATGATCACTTGAAGACATGACAAAATTGCCGGCAAAATCGCGATAGTGAAGGGCGACGCCGGCAGGCGAGTTCTCCAAGCCAAGTGCCTTCATGTATTTTACCGCCGGCCCGCTTACTGCCTGCTCGCCGATCAAGGGCGACACTGCGATCACATTTTTCCTTTTTTTCTGAAGTTCCTTTCTCAAGCCAGCAAGAGCGACTATTGGGCCGATGCTAGAGATCGGGTTTGCAGGGGCAATTACCACCGCGTCTGACCGCCTTATGGCATCGATGGCCCGGCGGCTTGCATGCGCGCGCATGGCGCCTTCGTACCTTACGCCTGTTACCCTTGGGCTCCCACTGCTCTTTACCCAGAACTCCTGCAGGTGCATCTCTTTTCCAGTGCCAGTCGCTATCTTTGTAGTGACCTGCTGGTCAGTTGCCGGGATGACTTGTGCTGCTATCGAATGGCGCTTTCTCAGCCATTCGGTTACTTCTGACAGGCTCCTACCCTCCTGCACCATCATCCTTGTCCGCACCAGATGCGTCGCCAGGTCCCTGTCGCCCAGGCCAAACCAATCATCTGGAGCGCCGAGCTCTTTCAGCAGCGACAGGCATTCAAATGAATCGCCCTTGACGCCCCAGCCGCGTTTTTCGTCAAGCAGGCCGGCTAGCCCGTATGTTATGGTGTCGATGTCTGGGCAGACGTACAGGCCGTGGAGCCATATGTTGTCGCCGACATTGCAGACAACTGCTATGTCCTCCGTTAGCGCGGCAAGGCCCCTGACCAGCTTGACAGAGCCCGTTCCGCCGGCAAGAACTGTAATCAAATAATATGGTAGATAGATGCTGTCGTTCTATTATGTTTGCCGGAGCCGGACGCTGCTAGCCAATTGCGCCGAGATGATAAAGATTATAAACGAGATAAAGGCAATTCCTCTCGTGAAGTATTACGCAGCGTTCTCTGGAATACCTGTTGCGGCGCTTTTGATTTCGAGTTTTATTCCACAGGCATTCGCTGCAGACCTGGCGGCGTTTCTTGTTCCCGATCGCGACAGATCCGAGGCATCCTTCATGGGCGTTAGAACCATTACGCTTAGCTATCCTGAGGGCAGCGCTATAGCTCAGGAATTGAATGGCAAGAACGAGCGCCTCACCTTTACGCTAAATGGAACTGCAGGCGGCGAAAACAATACCGGCATGAATGAAGTCATTGCTTCAATAAACAAGGCATTGATAGAAGCAAAGAGCCCGGTCCAAGTTTCCCAAGCCGGCATGTCATACAGCGCAGTCCTGAGGGGCGGCCCGACCAGTGCGACTGTTTCCTACAAGGTCGAGCTTGACCCGACGCTTGAAAGGTTCGTCCTCCAGAGAGGAGAGGGCGGCCAATCCGGACACATCGTCGACTTGGAATGGAGGGGAATAGACATCACGGACCCACTCGTCGTCAGTTCTCCGCAGAATGGCAAAATAGCTATCAACCAGCCAATAGGATTTTTCCAGGCGCTCCATCCTGATCTTGCAGAAAAGTTACTGAATTCAGAAGCAAGGGAAATAATGACAGACCCGATCCTGAACTTTAAGGACTTTGATACCCCCATGAGCTCGTGGCACCGCCTGTTTGACCCAGTCGGAAGCTACGGCACAGCCGTCGGTATGCAGGGGACTGAAGGAGCCAAGGCATTATCGGTATATTCGCTTGGCGAGAGCAGCCTCAGAGAAGGCACACACGCAGTGACAGAGAAGGACGCAACTGCTAACATCGATGGCGCCAATGTGAACATCCACTCTCAGAACCCGCCACCAAGCGCACAGATAACCATTGCAGGTTACGCAAACCACCAGGAAAATGCAGGGACAGAGTTTGCCGTAGTCACTGCCGAAGCTCCAGAAGGGGTGCAGACTTCAACAGGAGGATTTCCGATTCAGGTGCTTCTTGTGCTCGGCGGCATGATGGGAGCAATAGCCATATTCATCCTCTTCAAGGCGAGAAAGTAGAGTCAGTCATCAATAGCAGTAGTAATAATAGCAGTAGTAGTACTACTGGCAGGAGCTGCTGTCCGCTGGCTCCACTCAATTCTATTTCATAAGCTGGTGCATACACAATCTAAATCACAATGCCTATTATCCAAAATTGGGCATGCCCAACTAATAATAATAATAATAATATGAGGACAGAAGAGGAGGCAAAATACGACCTTAACGAACAGATATTCGAGTTGTACAACAGGGGCGTGTCCATCCAGAACATCTTGGAACGCCTCAACACGACAGTCGAATATACATAAACTCTGTCCTCGATAATATGCCGGTGGAAACAAGCTAGTTAGTTAGCCTTCCCCTCTCAGGTAGTACCCCGCGTCTGCAAGAGTAGTCACGGTTATCTTTCCCTTTTGCAGCAGCGACTTACCACCAAACCTAGTCCGGCCGATCCCGATTGCCTCCTGCTTTGCGTTGAGCAGGATGACGACCTCATTCTCGCCCAGCCTGTCTGACGCCTCCACTATCGAATCGCCCATGACATCCCTACCGTACAGAACTAGTTGCTCAGCATTTTTATTCACTGTGACATAGTACTCGTTTCGCCTGCCGACCCTTGCAAAGAGGTCGGCTCCCTGCATCGAGGGCATGAACTGCTTTTTCAGCTGGCCAAGGACAAGACCGGCAAAATAAGGCTGCCGCTGGACTATGGCAGTTTCAATAATAATCCCCTTCGGCACAAGGCAGACCTGCCTCGATCCCTTGTTGCTGTCTCCCACAAGAATTACCTTGTCCTGAAAGAAGTCGAAGGCTCCCCACCTGTCAAGCGCCCGGTTTATTAGCGTCCTTTCTTGCCTCGTTGGCCTGCGATATGTCATCATCATCATCATCTCATCCTCAGCCGGGCTATGAAAAAGCCGATCGTGTCGTGCAGGTGCGGGTAGAACCGCCTCGCTTTTTTCAGCTGCCCGTCAAATTCAATGCCGCCGAAATTTGTCAGGCCCCTGATGCCGTGCCCAAAGGGCTCGACTGCGATGTTTTCGTGCCTGTGCAGCATCCCGTCTATCACCATTTCGTTTTCTTCAGGGGCAAACGAGCATGTTGAATAAACGAGGATACCTCCCGGCCTGACCATCCTGGCCGCCACCTCTATGAGCTTGTCCTGCCTGTTTGAGCAGTAGTCGACATCTTCTGGCGTGTGGCTCGTCTTCCTCGTTGCATCCCTTGCTATTACGCCTTCGCAGCTGCATGGGGCATCAAGAAGCACCCTATCGAATTTCATTTCAAGCTTTTCCGCCTGCGTTCCGTTCATCCGGAAGATGCATGTATTGTAAACTCCACACCGCGCCAAATTGAACGACATCGACCTAGCCCTCCGCTCGCTCGGCTCAAGAGCGACTATCGAGCCGGCATTTTTCATGCGCTGGGCCATGAACGTGGTCTTGCCGCCCGGCGCAGCGGCTATGTCCAGAACAGCTTGGCCCTCGGTGATGTCTAGCGCCTCGACTGCCATGCACGAGCTGAGGTCCTGTATGTAATAATGCCCAAGCAGGTATTCGGTCGTCGCCCCTATTGCAATTGGCGCGTTTTCCACCGCAAGCACTTCCGGGATCGCGGTACCTTTGAGCAGAAACCCCTTGGACTCGAGCCGGCCTGCAAGTTCCACCCTGCTCGTCTTGAGTGTGTTGACACGGATGTACCGCGTCGGCGGCCTGTCCATCTTGTCCAAGAATTCCCGGACCTCAGGCATGTATTCCATGAACCTACTGACAAGCCAGCGATCATAGCCGTACCTGACTGCAAGGCTTGTAGATTCTGCCGACTCTGGGAATGCCAGCGTCTTCAATCTTGTGATGTGCAGCCGGCGCTTCTGATTTTTATATTATTATCTGCCTGCTCCCGGCAGGCCAAGCACCTTGGTCGGCGACCTATAGTCGCTTTCGATCTGTATTCCCTCATTTGTCCAGACCTTGACTCTCGAGACCTCGGTCTCTGGCTCGGGGTAGAAATAGTACGACTGGCCAGGATCTAAGAGATGCCATTGCTGCACGTCATTTGCCCCTAATTGGACTATAATGCCCGTCAGTTGTTGCGTGCCGACATTTGTTACCCTTATGCGGTATTGGATGCCAGAGATATCGGTCGTGTCCCTTGTTGCGTCGACTTCAAGCGCGTATGGTGGCCTGGTAGCCTGCTGGTACGCAAAGTACCCTGCAATGGCAATGGCTGCAGCGATGCCGGCGACAAGTATCCAGCGTGACATGTATATGAATATAGTTGTTACAGCAGAGAATGGTATTAAGATTATTTTACAGCGGCACGTCGCCTTGCATTATCCCGCGGTTTTTGGATATGTTCTTGAGCAGCGAGTCAGAGTTTGTTTTCCTGAACGGCATAATAAGGCACAATATTTTCGATTGTTTCGCCGTCATATAGAGTGGGTTGTGCTTTTTGTTATTGTTGTTGTTCCTCTCAGGAGGGGACGCTTTCCAATACCTCCCTACTCAGTCCGGATAAAGCAATAGCTGGTTGATAAACTTTTACGAGGACGGCGACAGGACGACAGTTCCACAAGCTGGCCGCTGTATGCCTGCAGCCGTCAACGCAACCAGAGGCAAACTCCAAATAAAACGAATATGAAATCTGTGTCTAGCCTTTAAATTCGCGGATTGCCCGGCAGCATATGATACAACAGATGCATCCAGAGGATCTGAAGACGATATGGCAGTGCGGAGAATGCGGGCGGAACTTTGCCTTCTACTCTGACGTCGAGTTCCACAAGGCAGAGTTCAACCACTCGAAAATGATATCGTTAGATTTTCCTGCCCGCAGAGGCAGCAAGGCGCCGGTGGGGTTTACGCGCGGCCAGACCACGCTCGCATTCAGGCTTGCCGACGGTGCCATGGCAAGGGTCATGATCGAGTACAAGTACTACCCATCAAGTGACGACATAAGCTATGTCGAGGTGACCTACTCTGACAAGAGGCTGGAGTACATGATTGAAGGCAATCCTCGGATTATAAGAAACATCGACAGCTATCTCCGCCATAGGCTCGTCCGCCAGTCTGACAGA
The DNA here is from genome assembly GCA_946480575.1 of uncultured Nitrososphaera sp. Next base: position 10,332 of record CAMLKF010000018.1, read on the forward strand.
TCAGTTGGAGTCAAGTAAAGCGCCCAGCCTCTTGACTAAGTCATCCATCGCGATCGGCTTTTTAAGAAAGCACTTGACTTCGTTGAACATCGGGAATAAGACAGTAAATTCCTTGCGACGCGTTTCAAATGTAGCAGTCAGGAAGCAGACCTTGGCATTTCCGTCAATCTGCCGTATTTTCTTGTCAGCTCAAAGCCAGTCATTCCTGGCATCCGAACATCCAGCAGCAAAAAAGATCATAATTGCCCGGCCGAAATTCGCGTAGCACTTTTTGCGGGTCATTGTATGTGTCAACCTTAAAGCCGCTGCGCTCAAGGCCTGCCTTGAATATCGTCGTCGTAATATCCTGTTCGTCATCGACAGCAAGGACGCGCCATTTCCTTGACGCTCTGTTAGAATTAATTATTTAAGATCGACGGTGCCATATATATATATACATGCTGGCAAAAGTTAAATAAAATTGTGCCATCCACGGTAACTGGATGCGGCTGCGCCAAGCCCTGTCGTCAAGAACTCCCGCCGCGGCGCCTTTTGTCAAGTGGGCCGGCGGCAAGACGCAGCTACTGCATGAGCTCGACGCACACGTCCCTGAGCAATTTGAAAGGTATTTTGAGCCGTTCCTTGGCGGAGGCGCGTTTTTCTTTCGCCTTGCTTCAACGCGCAGATTCTCCGCCTATCTTTCTGACGCAAATCCCGAGCTTGTCAACGCGTACAGGGTCGTCAAGTCCGACGTTGGAGCGCTGATATGGATCCTCGAAAAGCACGAGCGAGGATACAGAAAGGACCCAACCTCGTTCTATTACGGGCTCAGGTCTTCTAGGCCCGGCGGCAGTGTGGGAAGGGCAGCCAGGCTCATTGCGCTCAACAAGACCTGCTACAACGGCCTCTACAGGGTGAATAGGAGCGGCGAGTTCAATGTGCCGATGGGCAGGTACAGAAACCCGAAGATATGCGACGTTGAGCAGCTAAGAAGCTGTAGCGCCGCGCTCAATTACACAAACGCGCAAATCATTGCATGCGACTACAAGCAGGCGCTGAGAAAGGCGCGGCAGGGAGACGTTATCTACCTTGACCCGCCGTTCCATCCACTGAATCCGACTGCCAGCTTTGTAGACTATACCCCGAACGGCTTTGGTCAAAAAGACCAGGCCGAGCTTGCAAGAGTGTTCAAGGACCTTGATAGGAAAAAGTGCAGGGTGCTGCTTAGCAATTCAGACACAAACCTGACAAGGGACCTCTACTTGGGGTTTCCGAGGCGCTCAGTCACGGTCAACCGCGCCATCAGCTGCAAGGGGTCTTTGCGCACCGGCTACAGCGAGCTTCTAGTGCGCAACTTTGAAAAGTAGAACTCTTTTCTTTAATCTTTAAGGCAGATATTTTGCAGCGGTACAGCATGTCAGGCAGCAGCGAAGGCCCGAGGATGCTGTGGGAGCAACTCAAGGGCAAGAAGGTAAAGGCAAACGATGGCAAGGAGCTTGGCGAGATAAAAGAGATATCGCAGAACTACCTCCGCCTAGAAAAAGGCATTGTAAACAAGGACAAGTTCTGGATCCCTAAGTACGTCGCCGATGCGTACGACGGCAAGGTGCTCTGGCTTTTGGCCAATAGCGACGATGTCATAAAGAGCTACGTGCACGGAACCCAGCCGGAAGCCCAGCAGTATACCCGCGACTTTGAAACATTCAAATCAACGCCGTACGGCAAAAAAGGGGTCTATCTGCCGGACTTTGACCAGAACATACGTGTTACCGAGGAAAGGACGGCCGCAGGCTCTGGCGAGTACAAGAACATACGCGACCTAGAATAAAAAGCGCCTTGAGCATATAAGAGACAGTTAGCCTAAATTGCAAAGCCATAATAAGCCAATTATATTTGCCGCATTGGATAGGCAACAGCTATAGGTAGCTTATAATGATATTTTCTAGTATAATTATCGGTTTCTTTTAACTACCGGAAGCAAAATTCAGATCAGCAGTACCTTTGGCTAGCATCCTGATAACGGACGATGAAGACGACGTTATGCAAGTGATGCGAAAAGGCTTCGAGATGCCCGGTTTCGAGATAGACGCGAAATGCAATCCTCCCGATGCGCTTGCAGGCTTCGAGGCTGGCGTGCACGACATGGTGCTTCTGGACGTCAAAATGCGCCAGATGAACGGCTTTGAGTTGTATGAAAAATTGTCCCTCATAGATGACACGGTCAAGCTTTGCTTTTTGACGGCGTATGATATGGGCTATTTTGAAAAATTCAAGGAAAGGCTTTCGCATGTTCCCACTCGCTGCCTTATCAATCAAAAACCAATTTCGATGAAGAATCTGCTGGTTGGGACGGTCAGGACGGAGCTGGGCATTTCGCAGCCAAAAGATAACCTTAACTCATCTTCTCGATCGGCGTCCTGATGTCATTGTCATTAATAATAATAGTGCGTGCCAGCAGTAACCCTCCTTCTGTTCTAGGCGGGATTCCGCTGAGCAGCCAACCTGAGCTAGTGCAGGACCTTGCGCTCCATTTGGCCTTGCTCCACCCGGGTCGGCAGTTTCATTCCAGTATCAGGAACCTCAGGCTATTCGCCATCACCGTATTATTGCCCTGACTGGATTTCTTGTCTGTTCCGTCGCCAGCCGTCTCCGGCTAATTATCGCTAATTCGGGTGCCTGCAGCGAGGGAGGAGTTTCCTCTCCTTTGTTTTAGAGTAACCCGCCCACTGGCTCGCGGCATTTATTTGCAGAATTAGTATTAAAACCTGCTTAAGATATGTAGCAATTCAATGACATTCGTAGCATGTCACTTAGAAATGAAGGTCTTAGGGGTTGAAAGGTTCGATAGTACAATGCGCAACAGGGAAAAGTAATGCGTGGAATGCACTCTCAGGAATCAGCACAGAAGATAATAATCGAAGCATGTAAAACCATGGCAGAAGTATCGATGTTTAACGATAAAGCTAAGACTGCAGTAGATAAAGCAAAAAGATATCATAACAGTAAAAAAAATAGGAGGATTGAAGGTCAGCTAGTCTTTGCTACAGTTTCAGTCTTGCGGGCGGTGGTGGTGGCTCCCTTTTCTCCTTCTTCTTCTACCACTACCTGTGCTTCGCTTTTCATTTTTTTTACCGTGCCTTTTTCTTCTTCATTTTCTTCTTCATTTTCTTTTTCTTCCTCCCTCTCTTTCTTTCCTTTGACAGCTTTTATCGCTTCAATGCAAGTCGCCTTTATGTCTTCATGAGCAGTAACATTCAAGATTTCCTCTAGTACAGGAAGCGCTATTTCGCCACGAGCAGCTAATTCATTGATGGCTGTCTTCATTTCCTGCTGGCTGCGTGACCATTTTGCCATTTCCTTTAGTTCATGCATCGTTTTTTCTTCTTTTCCTTCTTTAGACAGATGCGATCACCTTGCAGAATATATATGCAATTACGTTGTATTTAGGCTATAGCTTGCAATCGGACTAGGTTCATTAACTTTATAAGGTATCAGACTCGCACTTCAAAATTTACCACTTGGGACTGAACCACAAAATTAGCAAGCAATTTCTTTTGTTTTAGAACCCATTAACGACACTGGTAATTTGAAGAGCGAGATATCATGATACACAATTCCTTTGTACAATTCGCAGCTCTCTCCCAAAGTCACCAAAACTATCAAATTAGTTCATTTTATGCATCTCGCCAAAGATATTTGGAGTTTAGCCCAATTGCGGAAAGTATTCCTTTTCTAGCTGCACGACATGCTCCTCAGTCTCGGCTTTTGCATAGTCGTCGAGCAAGTTGCTGTTCAGCTCTAGAAACGTATGTCCCCACTTGAACTTTTCCATCATTTCTGCCGCAAGCGCCTTTTCGCCGAGAATATGGAGAGCGCCTGCCAGTGCTTCTGCGCTTGACAGCTTGCCCAGCTTGGCATAGCTGGCAGGATTGGCCGCGAGCATCGCCGGAAGCCTTCTGCCGATGCCGTGCGACGCCAGCCGCTGGTGATTCAACACCTCGTCTGCACGCTCCCAGGAGCAGTCGATTGCGCACACCGAATCAGCGATTTCTGTATCCTTTTTCAAGACAGGCTCTGCGGAAAAAGGGTTGAGCACTATGCTTGTCTTGCGTATGAACTTAACAGGCTCTGCGAGATGGAATTTCGCCAGTTTAGCTGCCGTGCACTTGAATGGGTCGTCCTGCCTGAGCATGTATACCAGAGGTTTCAACAACGCAATAGCTTACCGCAAGAGATCATTAAAGTTTTTATTCGCTTTGTATCCAGTTCATGCGACACATGCCACCGGTTATATCGAGCCTCAGATTCCCTTTTGAGCTGAAAAAAGACCAAATTGAAGCAGCCGAGGCGTGGATACAGAACAGCTGCCGCGGCTCTGTCATCTTTAGCACGGGGACCGGCAAGACAGAGATTGCGTTCGAGTGCGCAAGGAGGGCGGCCGGGCTATCTGGCAAGGAGTGCTTTACGATACTGTTCCTCGTGCCAAGGATAGTGCTTATTGGGCAGAATGTAGCCCGGCTGCAGAACTATGGAATCTCTGAAGGCCATGTCGGCGTCTATTACGGCGAGCGCAAGGACATCAGGGAAATTACGATAAGCACCTACCAGAGCGCAATCAACAACTTTGAGCTTATACGCAGGGCAGATATGGTGGTGCTCGACGAGGTCCACCTAGTAAGTGAGACCGCGGTTGAATACGACAGGATTTTCGACATCATTGTCGAGGACTCGAAAAAGGCGATACTCGGTCTCACCGCAACCATCAACGAAAAGGACCCCAAGTACCAGACCATCCTGACTGTCGCCCCGCCGGTAAAGAGGTACATGATAAAGGACGCTGTGACTGACGGCCGGCTTGCCAAGCCCGTCGTGATGCCGGTCGAGGTCGCCTTTACGCCCGAGGAGCAAAAGAGCTACGACGAGGCAAGCAAGGCGATAAAGGATATTTCAAGAAAGCTCCAGACATATGACCCGGCCAAGATGACCAAGATACTGATGCGCGGAGGCCTGCGGGCGTCGCTTGCCAAGATGTGGTTCGCGCAGGTGCGCAAGCGCAAGCAACTGCTGAGCGCAACGAAGCAAAAGCTGCTCAAGGCAGTCGAGATTGTCAAGAGGCACCCCGGCGAGCGGATAATGATCTTTAGCGAGACCATCGACTCTATTCAGCAATTAAGGGACCTGCTTGAGGCTGACGGGGTGCCGGCGCAGACGATACATAACGGCATCAAGCCAAGGGAGCGAAAGGAAATCCTCGACAGCTGGGGCGATAGCTACTTTCCATTACTGTCGGTGCACACACTTGAGCTCGGGTATGACGTGCCGCAGGTAGGAATTGCCATCATTATCGCAAGCACGTCTAACATCAACCAAGTCGCGCAGAGAATAGGCCGTGTCGTCAGGAAGGCAGAAGGAAAGGAGCAGGCGCTTGTCTACATCGTCTACGTCGGCAAGACCAAGGATGACAACGTGCTAACAGTCGTCAAGGCTGCAGTCGAAAAGGAAAGCGAAAGGGCTGCACGGGCCCTGTCAAGAGGCAACAAAAGGCCGACGCAGGGACAAAAGACGATTACAAAATTTTCATAACATGCCTGTCGAAAGCATATCGCCGACTTGCTCAAAGTACGACTCGACGTCCATCTCGACCACCTTGCCGGCGTCGATGTTTATGAGGTAAATGATATGGAGCCGGCCGTTTAGGATCTCGTCTTCTGTTACAGGCGGGTTCCTGTAATACTTGTCGCAGAGGGCCTTGACTTCTTTTATCTCCATTGGGCGCCTGTCGCGCGGTGGCCGGCGGAACAGCTCCGGTATAGGAAGGACGCTCACTGGCGGGGTCGCAAGGACGAACTGGTTCGCGTGTTTGCTATAGCGCGCTACCTTGCTTGCAATCCTTGCAGAATAATACGACAGTGGGTCTAGCGCGTGCTCGGGCGGGATAAAGCCAGTTTCAATTTCAACTATCGCTGCGCCATCGCCTTTTTCAGCATAGACGTCGCATATCAAAATATCAGTGAGTTGCTTTTCCACATCGACATAGTAGCCGTAGCGCACCAAGTGCTTTGCACAGACAAGCTCCATCACTGAGTGGTTTATCTTGACAAGGTTTCGCCGGTACAGGTCTATGAGCCTGTTCTTGACAAAGTTCATCCTCTCCACAATGTCCTTGGGCTCGCCGGTAGACATCCTGTCAGAGAGCGACGTCACATCCGCCGTGAAACGCTCCAGATCCAACCAGAAAATATAGCCCAGATCTAGTTTTAAAGGTGATGTTTGATGATGATTATTAATAGTAACATTAAAAATTCCCCGTCGCCTGATCGCCTCATAGCAACATGTCGATCTCAACTACCATTAACAGGATAGCTGTCCTTGGCTCAGGCATCATGGGTCACGGGATCGCGCAGGTCTCGGCGATGGCCGGCTACAGCGTGGTCCTCCGCGACATTGAGCAATCATTCCTTGACAAGGCGATGGAAAAGATAAAGTGGTCGCTCAACAAGCTCGTCGAAAAAGAAAAGCTGACACAGGCTGACGCCGACAGGATATTTGCGCGAATTACTCCGGTAATTGACCTGAAGCAGGCGCTCAGTGGCGCAGACCTGCTGATTGAAGCCGTGCCAGAGGACATGAACGTGAAAAAGAAGGTGTACGCAGAGGTAGACAGCGTGGCAGATAGCAAAATGCTTTACGCGTCAAACACTAGCACGCTTCCCATAACAGAAATGGCGGCGCTCACCAATAGGCCAGATCGCTTTATCGGCCTGCACTTCTTCAACCCGCCCCAGCTAATGCCGCTTGTCGAGGTCATACCTGGTGGCAGGACAAACGACAGCATGGTCGCAATGGCGATGGAGTTTGTGAAAAAGGTGGGCAAGCAGCCGGTGCTCTGCAAAAAGGACGTCGCGGGCTTTATCGTCAACCGCGTCTTTATTCCGCTTGTGCACGAGGCAGTCTACTGCCAAGAGCGGGATAATGTGCCAATGAGCACTATCGACTCGGCAGTCAAATTCAAGATGTCGTTTCCCATGGGGATATTTGAGCTTGCCGACTATACCGGCCTTGATGTGATACACAAGGCGACTGTAGAGATGCACTCCCGTGACAGCAAGGTCATCAATCCCCATCCCAAGGTAAAGCAGCTGTTTGACGAAAAGAACCTCGGCCAAAAGACCGGCAAGGGCTTTTACGAGTACAAGGGCGACAAGTATGAGCGTGTAAACCTGACAGAGCAAGAGGCTGCGAAATATGACCCTATCAAGCTCCTTGCAGTTGCGGCCAACAACGCCGCATGGCTCATTTCAAACGGCGTATGCAGCAGGGAGGACCTAGAGAAGGCATTAACGCTGGGCATGGGACTGAAGAAAGAGCTGTTTGCAACGGTCGAAGAATTTGGCGCGGGAAACGTTGTCCAGACGCTGAAAGAGCTCGCAGCAAAGCACGGCTCATTCTACGAGCCTGACTCGTATCTCGTCAACTATCGGGATCATTAGCTGCAATGCTAGAAGCAGAAGCATTTACGGAAAATCTTTAATCTGTTATATATGCGTATGACGGGGTCTCGACTGGCCAAAAGAGAGGAACGATGTGCCACGCAGAATCTGTGCAGCGGGTAAAGGCTCGCTGCGTCCAAAGACGCAAGCAGTTGCCATCTCTCTTAGGCGCACAGGTAAAAACCGCGTGTTCCACGGAACACGTGAGCGAGTCTAAACCTGGAATGGCAAGGGCTAACCACGGAGTTGCCACGGAACCTGTGATGGCGACCTTGACGGGAAAGCCGCATCTGTTCGAGCGCCAGTCCGGCTTTCACTTCTCCTTATTTGTGACGGCGTCCAGAATTGCCTGCACCGCCGCCTTTGGATCCTTGGCCACTATTATGGGCACGCGGTTTCGCTCGTCCAGGTACTTGCCTCCGTACATGTCTGCGACCCCGCCGCTGCCAGCTATTGCCACTATGGTCTTATACGTCATGTAGCCGACTCCCATTTCAATAAGGGTACCGACTCCCCCTCCTATCGCGATTATCCCATCTGCCGAAGAGCCGACTACAAAGTTCCTTGCATGGCCGATACCAGTGCAAATGACGATGTCACAGAACTCGTTTGCGTACGAGAACTCTTCCTGTGGTATTATCCCAACCGTCGTGCCGCCGTTCTCCTTTGCGCCCTTGCAGGCAGACTCCATGACGCCACCAAGCCCGCCGCACATCAAAATTGCGCCGGCGCATGCGATCTCTTTGCCAATTTCATACGCTATCCTTCTTGCTTCGTCTGTGCACCTGTCGTTGTTGTAGCCAATGACTGCGATCTGTAGCTTGCGCACAGGCGAGCTGTCTGTGATCGGAATTATAGAGCTTTTGCAACCATACCGTACAACACTTTAAAAAGAGTGACTGAGAAATAGTAGCATTGTGAAGTTTCGTAACAGAATCGACGCGGGCGAAATTCTTGCAGAAAGGCTGGCCCGGGAAGGGTACGGCAACTCTTCTACCATAGTGCTCGGCATCCCGCGCGGGGGCGTGATACTTGCTGACATTGTCGCCAAAAAGCTGGGTGCGGACTTTGATATCGTGATACCGAGGAAGCTGGGCGCGCCGGAAAATGAGGAGCTCGCCATCGGCGCGGTGACGGAGGACGGCACGTCTTACATCAATAGATACATCGTCGACGCGCTGCGTATACCGCCTAATTACGTCGAAAGCGAAAAAGCACGCCAGGCCGCAGAGATCAGGCGCAGGTCGGCGGCTTACAGGAAGCCGAGCGCTCCTTACAGCATCAGTGGCAGGATCGCAATCTTGGTAGACGACGGCATTGCCACCGGCGCCACGGTAATTGCCTCTGCGAGGTGGCTGAAAAAGCACAGGCCTGCAAGCGTCACAATAGCAGTGCCGGTCGCGCCCCACCAGTCAGTCGAGCTGCTCGAGCAGGAGTCCGACTCGGTGATAGTGATGGCGACTCCCCGAGACTTTTCGTCAGTCGGGCAATTTTATGAAGAGTTTGGACACGTCACTGACGATCAAGTGGCAGACATCATGCGCGCAAGGAACCTGCTGTAGAAAGCTAATATATTATATGTGGCATGCCTGCTGTCTCGATTATATAAAATGGAGTTCCGCGTCAAAGACACCACCCTCGCCAGAGAAGGCAAGAGGCGCATCGACTGGGCAGAGGCCCACATGCCCGTTCTGGTTGCGCTGCGCCAGAAATGCGAAAAGAGCAAGCCGCTAAAGGGCTTCAGGGTCGCTGGGTGCCTGCACGTGACAAAGGAAACAGGCGTTTTGGTAAGGACGCTAAAGGCTGCTGGCGCTGAACTGTCGTGGTGCGGCTGCAACCCATTGAGCACGCAGGACGATGTCGCCGCGTCCTTGGCCAAAGATGAGGGCATTTCGGTATTTGCAAGAAGGGGCCTGACTTCTCAGGAATACTATGAAGACATCCGCTCCTCGATGAAGATAGACCCGCACATCACCATTGATGACGGCGCGGACCTGACGGTGGAGATGCATAAGGGCAGGCGCAAGTCGATAAGGGGCGGCACTGAAGAAACGACTACAGGCATCGTGAGGCTTCGAGCCATGCAAAAGGCAGGTAAGCTGATTTACCCCATTATCGCAGTCAACGACGCGGAGACAAAGCACGACTTTGACAACGTCTATGGCACTGGCCAGTCTGCGCTTGACGGCATCATACGCGCAACAAACATCCTGCTGTCAGGCAAGAATGTAGTCGTTGCAGGCTATGGCCACGTCGGCAAAGGCATTGCCAGAAGAGCCGCCGGCCTTGGCGCAAACGTGATGGTCACCGAAGTCGACCCCATTGCGGCGCTAAAGGCCAAGATGGACGGCTACAATGTCGCCAAGATGAACAAGGCCGCCGAGGTGGGCGATGTGTTCATCACCACCACCGGGTGCAAGGACGTGATTGTCGACAATGACATTGCCAAGATGAAGGATGGCGCGATTTTGGCGAACGCCGGCCACTTTAATGTCGAGATATCGATACCGGGAATTGAAAAGCAGTCTACTGGCAAAAAGAAGGTCAGCGACAGCACGATGCAGTACACGCTGAAGAGCGGCAGGCGGGTATACCTTCTTGGCGAAGGCAGACTCGTCAACCTTGCTGCAGCAGAGGGCCACCCATCCGAGGTCATGGACATGAGCTTTGCCAACCAGTTTCTTGCAGTCCTGAAGCTTGCGCAGCAGGGTCAGACCATGAAGCCGCTCGTCTACAACATCGACAGGGCGCAGGATCAGGAAATCGCACTAGCCAAGCTCCAATCGATGGGAGTCGAGATCGACGCGCTGACGCCGGCGCAGAAAGCGTACCTCGATGGCTTTAGCGAAGGGACATAGATAGGCAAGTAATAGTATTAATTATCGTAGTGCCGAAAACACAGAAGAAAGGCAGAAGATGGATGGGTAGTCTAGCCTGGTTATGATACCTGTCTCACACACAGGTGGTCGAGAGTTCGAATCTCTCCCCATCCACTTTTACACAAGATTAGAAAAAGGCGCTGGAGAGAAAATTATTATTACTTCTTGGCTCCCAGCGTCCTGTTCTTTAACCTCATCTGGCTGCCGCCGCACTTCCTGCACCTTGTGGCAGAGATCGGGTTCTTGCCCCCGCACTTGAAGCATATCCTGAAGAACAGCCTGCGCTGCTGGGCTATCTGTTTCTTGGTGGCGTCCGTAATTGGCATATTTGTTGCTCTTCTTTGATGCTGGCAAAGTCTCTTTTCTACCTTTCTATTGTTATATATCATTCTGCAAACATGTAGAGGACTACCAGCTCGTCCTTGTTGCCGTAGAACCTGTGGTGCATCTTGGCAGGCACAAATATTATCGAGCCTTTTTTCACAGGCCTAGTTGTTTTGCCGAGCTCGATAAATCCGCTTCCTTCTATGATGTAATACAATTCGTCGGCCGAGTGCGGCTCCTGTGTGTCCTTTTCGCCGGAGTGCAAGCGGAGGACCCCGGCTTCAAGATCGCGTATTTTCAAAAAGTCGATAAAGTAGCCGCCTTCCTTATCGAGCTCTGACAGCAGGTCTGACAATTCAAAGACCCTCTCTTCGCCCATTATAGCATCAGCTCCGGTACTTGCTCCTATCAACGATGGACATGACCAACTTTAACAGCGCGGCGCGCGTCTGCTCGTCGCGCTTTCTCACATAGTAATACAGCTCTTCGGTGGCAGCGTGATAGTCAATGCCAAGATTCTGCGCGATTTCAAGCGCTATGTACGACATTATGAGTTTGCGAAAGACGACGTCGACTCTGTAGTTTGCAATGTCGGCAAAGAGCTTATCCAGCGCGTTCTTGAACTGTGAGTCAAGGTACCTGCCCTTCGCTTCTCTGCTCTTGATTGCAAAGGTTACGCCCATCATCTTTTGCATCATATAGATGTTTTCCATACTCTTGACGATTTTCATATAAATGTCACCGTCGTTAAGGCTTCTCGACCCCTCTCTTGGTCAGCAATGACCTAATAGACTGCATCATCTCGTCATGCGTTTGCATGTCGTTCTTCCTCATGTAATAATAAAGCTCTTCTGTTGCGGCATGATAGTCAATGCCTAGGTTCTGGGCTATGTTGAGAGCAATATGCGACAAAAACAGCTTCCTCAGTGCTATCTCGGTGCCGTAAACGGAAGCATCGGATACAAGTTCGCTTAGCGTGTTTTTGAAGTTAGCATCGAGATACCGGTCTTTGGCGTCTCTGCTCTTGATTGCAAAGGTTACTCCCATCATGCGGGCTTTCATGTGGATCTGCTCGACCATCGAAATGAACTCATCATTTAGAGGCTGATTGTCCAGCAGAACCTCTGAAAGGAGGTCTGCCGCATCCTGCTCGCTTACCTGCATGGCTTCTTTGACCCTGAACAGCACATGACACGCAGCGCAGCCGTTGCCTTTGACAATAGAAGGGTTATCTGCCACTCTAGTAATTTCAGCTCTTATTATCTGCTCAGCGCTTGAGCGTGCCCCATCGTCTAGATTGGCCAACGAAGAAGGAGCACAGTTTCAAGGCTAAAAAGTCTTGCACCTTGACAGATGAGCAAGAGTGGCAGGACTCAACTTCCCGCTATTAGTGTGCGTGTCATCGTGGCACGGTCGGTCAGATGCCTCCATAAAGGGCAATAGAACTGTTATGGGCTCACAGAATATGACTTTAACCATCGCTTCGCCGAATACTTGCCAGAATGGTGGATAGCCGGTGTAATCCCACTAGAGAAATATGCTGTTTGTGATAGGTCCACTAGGCATAAGTGATGATTAGAGATCAAGAGCTGTAAGCTGCCTAGAACACTAGAAAAGAAGAAATGCTGCACATACCAGACACCACCATTATTGGATAGACACAAAGCTAGTTATGCAGCAGAGGGATTTGACAGAATTGACAGAGATTGTGGCATGTGAAATTGCAATTGCTGATAGCCAACACGATAGTAAAACTAGAAGCAACGGCGCAAGCATCGTTGTCAGTGAGCACTACTAGAAAACTGAGAAAAATCGTTTCAATGATTGAAATTCCCTGATGTTTGACGTCGAGTTTGCATAGATTCCATAATGATTGAAGTGGTGGCAAGACTTTTTATATATGCATATCAATCATAAGAAATTAGGTACAGACAACGACTAATTGTTTACTCTAGAGACTGCACCCAATTAGATGTCTTAAAAAAAGCATTTCCTAAGTATGTAACCTGCCATGGTTAATCAATCAATAAATCCTGTGCTTTTTATGTCTTGCACACTGATGTCAAAAGAAAAAATGAAACACACCATTCAAAACAGGCTTCTTGCAGTAGGTATCGCCAGCATATTGGCACTTGGTCTGACAACAATAGCAGTCCCGGCAGCATTTGCAACCGACAACAATCATGACAATCATGACAATCATGACAACGGCGACGACAAACATGATGATTAAAACGATGATGGCCACAATTACGAGCGCAGCGTCACAACAAAAAACATGAGAGAGGAAGAAGCAGCATATGCAATAGGCAAGATCGGTATGGTTGAAAGATCATCATGCCAAACCATTCTCTCCTTTTTTGACTCCGTCATAACTTGATTTAATATTATCAATGGAAAAAGCAAGATGAACAAGTAGATAGTAGTAGGCAGCCACATCAGGCGAATTGCAATATAATAGAAAATCAGTCGATTTTGCAACAGAACTTGCGGATAAGTTTGCGCTGCAAACACGGTTTTTAGGAGGATGACCTACTGTAAGCCGGTTGCTTTTGCTGCATCGCGGTTGCTGTCAATAGTTTCTAATCTTCATTGTGTCCAGCTAAGGTAATTACAAACGCAATCTCAATTACCAATCCTGCTATAACTGGTCTGCTGTCTTCCGATGCTACTATCTATCTCCCATGTTTCTAGAAGGATCGTGTAGCAGACGCGCTCGCCTTCGACAGAGATCAGCAGGAGGCCGCTCTTTACCTCGAGCTCGCGTTCGGTGGTGACGTTGCTCTGCTGTTGCGTTACCACCTGAATGCGGTCGTCCTAAGGTTCTCGCCAGTCTCGCTGTCTGTCACAATGCCAGCTCCCCTTGCCAACTTGAATCCCATCAGCCTATGCGGCAGAGTCCAGCTCTATGACAATTGCACGCGTTCCTTGACTAAGAAGATTCTCCACCCGCCTAGGCGCTATAATGATATACGTCTGGCTAACGAGAAAATGAGAATATACATAGGTGCAAGCGATGTAAAATTCGATCTTCTTCTTTCCTTTGCGACGTTGAAGAGTATGCATACTAATGCAACAGGCCACGGCGACACCTAGGTCGTATCAGATGGCGCGTAAGGGCCGGAAAACTGCTGACCTGACCGACCCTGCATCAATCATCTACTCACACGAAATAGCCCGCGTACCTGGCCTTGCCTATCATCCTGCCGTTTTCCTTATCGCGAAAGATGGCAGTAGAGTCCTTTGGCACCAGACCTTCCGGCCTCACGAGGTGGGGCGTGCCGTAGATGCTGGCAAGGACGTACTCGTAGCGCCACAGCAAATACCGGTCTTGATCAGTCATCAGGCCCTTAACCGGCACCGATGGCTCAGAGTGGCCACCTTCAAGCAGGGGGTTGTCGTGCCACACCGGGTACTTGGACCATTCCGAGTCGAGCGACTCGGGCCTGTTTCTGGCAAAGAGCAGCGACGGCCTGTATGCCACTATTATGCTAAATGCCACCATAGACGCTCCGAGGAAAAAGTGCATATTGGCAGCTGTTGCCACTGTCCCCGGCGAATACAGCATCCACGTAATCCGGGTATCTCCAAAGTATGCCTCGCCCGGCTCGGGAGTCGAGTAATACGGCAGAATTATCGAGTTGTGGATTAGGACAATGCCCAGTACACATATGATAAGGGGCATCAGTCCCTTCGATACCACCGACAGGGCAATAAATGCGACGAGCACTATCGCGCTTGCCTGAACGACGTTTACGATTATTGGGTTGACGACTTGGAAGGTCGAGGTGAAAAGGTACATGAAGAACAAGAGCGTGATGCAAACGATGTCAAGCGCAAACAGCCTTGACTGGTTGCGGTAGAACCAAGGATACATTCTGCTCAAAGCTGCTTTCCTTGTGCCCTGTGGAGCAGAAAATCCTGTTGCCATGGCACAATATATAATGAGTAGCTGCGCATTAAGCGTTACGCGATCGGAAGGTTTTTTGAGTCAGTCGGCGAGAAACTATACCATAGTGCCTCCGTTCGGGCTTTTCAAGAAGAAGGAAGGCAATGCGCCGCCAGACGTGCAGGCGGTTTCTGCGCCTGCTGCAGGTGCTCTATCCATACAGCAGGCCCAGGAGCTTTTGCGGCAGATCGAATCGGCAAGAGCAAAAGAGCTGGCGGCCCGCCTTGTGAAGGTAAAAGAGTCCGCTGCGCAGTCCCTCAGAATTATAGACAAGATAGCAGGCGACATGGAGCGTGAAAAGATCAAGCTGGAGGGCCTCGAGCAGAGGCTCAAGTCGGTGGTTGAAAACTCCAGAAGGACGGTGGTGGCGTCGCTCAGGCGCGAAGTGTCGTCCGAGCTTCCACTGCCCCAGTCCGCAAATGACGCCAGAAAGTTCAAGGAAAGGTTTGAAACGATGATGAAGCGCTTTGGAGAGGTCAGCGGCTCGCACGGCAGGACGCTCAACAGCTTTATGAAAAAGCACGCCAGCAGGATGAAGGACGAGTTTGAAGCGCTGACGAAACTGCTGAACGAAACAAAGGAGATAATGTCAGGGTTCGATCAAAAGCGTGAGCCGCTTGTGAAATGCAGCGGCATACTGAACACGGCCTCGCAAAAGGCGTCGTCCATCAAGTCTAGCGAGGCGTACCTGCAGAGCGCGGAAAAAGAGGCTGTAGGTGTTGAAGGTGAGCTCGAAAGGCTAAAGGGCGAACTGGCCGCGCTGAAGGAGTCGGCGGAATTTGGACAGGCGTCTGCAATTGCGCAAAAGGTTGCCGAGGCCGAAAGGCAGCAGGAGCAGCTTCGCTCCGAAGTGCACGACCTCTTTTCCCACGCCTCCCGGGCGTTTACAAAGTATTCGTATGGCGTTTCGAGAGAAACTGAAGCGCGCCTGCGGATGATGTCTGACGAGCCCTGGAAGGTGCTATACGAAAACGACATATTGCTGTACTCTTCGCTCCTGCTTGAGATCCGCAAGTCGATAGGCTCTGGCAACATCCAGCTGAAAGATTCTGACAGAATGCTGCAATACCTTGACGCCATAGTGGAGTCGTTGCCGGAGCTTCATGGAAGGGCGCAGCACATAAAGGAACAGATCGATTCCCTGCGGCAGGGCGACAGCAGCGGCAGCGCCGTGCTCCTGGCCGCAGAGATGGAAGAAAAGGCCGTTCAGCTTGCCGAAGAGCTGGGAAGGATCAGGCAGGTTCAGGAGCAGCAGAGGCGCCAGATAGCAGAAAAAAGCGCAGAGGTGGACTCGCTGCTAAAGGAAGCCAGCGGGATCCTATACGAGCTAACAGGCCAGAGGTATTCAATCCAGTACTAGCTAGCTGGCTGCATCATAAGCCTCGTCTATGACCCGATCAAAAGTCAAGTACGGGTG
Source organism: uncultured Nitrososphaera sp. (assembly GCA_946480575.1). The sequence continues at coordinate 26,370 of CAMLKF010000018.1, forward strand.
GGCACCTCTGAGGAATTTTGGAGTCTCACCTTCCGTCAGGACGATAAAGCTGGAAGGCGCGTCAAACCCTATCTGTCGGGCAAGGTTGTAGCTGTCCACAACAAGGCCGGCGTACCTGCCCAAATCCACGCACCTGGGAAAGCTGTCCATGTCGGCTGTGCCACTGTCAGCGGCAAAAACTGCTTTATATGCTGTCTTTGTTTAACCAGCTGGCGGTGTCTTGTCTTCCAGATGGTTATTGTAAAGGTAACCGATGGTGCTGTACACATACTTTGTTATTATACTCCCAGTATTTGCCCTGGTCGGCTGCACAGTAAGATGCCTCCGCGGCTATTAAAGAAGCCCTGTCGCTAAGGTCATTTATAGGATAGTCCTTGAACAAGAACCTGACCTTTCCCGTGTCCACATAGTTGGCAATAGCTGGTCCTTGGTATTTTCATGGAATCTTATCCACTAGGTGCACTGGTAATGGCGAAATTCCACTATCGTTACCTTGGCGTCAGAGCTTCCAAGTGCAGGAGCGCTCTAGAACGCGAGAGGAACTTCATAGTTATTTCTTCAGCGCTGTCGTCTTCTTGGCTCGCAGTGGCAGCAGGAGGTTGGGGCGTCATTGCGTTGGTAGAATAGAGATCTGCCGCGCTTCCGGCCGCAAGGATTGCTGCCGCAACGACGGCAATGATGCCGATTTTCTTGCTGCTGTTATTTTTTGGCATGATTTAATTTATCTCCAAAAGACTGAAACGACGCCTAGGCCGGCTATGCACAGCCCGCCGTATGCCACAAACGGGATCCCGAGAAAGTAGCCAAGCACCGTGACGCCAATGCCGCTTGCAATGGTTATTGCTTCGCCAACTCTTCTCTGGTTTTTCAGGAAGCGCCTCTGGTTCCTCCGCATCAACACTGTTGAATTAGCAATAGTTTTATAAAATTACCTGTTGATGCCTGCGCATATATGCTTCAGAGAGCAACCTTGTCAGAATGAGCACCAAGAGCCCGTAGAACATGTTAAACGCCAGCGAGCCGGCAATCACCCTGTCCATTATGGACAAAAGCTCGTCTGTCGCAATCGACGATACTTCGCCGGTCGGCACTTGCTGCCTGATAAGCTCACTGTCAAGCGAGTTGAGCAGCGGAAGCATCACCCCGAAAGTGATCGGGAGGAAGAGCGCAAGCCACAGGGCAAACCCCGCCGCAAGGCCATACAGAGGTGCGTACCTAACAGCAGATGCAAGCGACCTTTTGGACACGACGAATGGTATCGAGATGACAAGGCCGATCACGCTGCCTGCAGCAAGGTGCATCAGCAAGCCAAGCGCGATTGTGTCAACAGTGTGAGCCTCTGTTTGCAGCGCCACCGATGCAAGCACGAGGTAAAATGTGCCCACCGGCAGGTCTGCGAGCTTTTCCGCGAGCAGGATGAGGGCGCTTATCGCAAGCGATGAGATCAGACCGGCTGCAAGCCCCGAGCCGGCCACTGCAAGCCGCGGCTTGATCCTCTGCAGCATGCCCACGCTGTCTTTCACTTTCATCGCGGCATGTCTCTTCCTGTTGCGGCCTTGGCGGCACGGAGTGCGCTGATTCTCATGAGCGAGCTTGCGATGTACCCGAATATTGCGCCCCACACCATGTGGAAGACTATTGCGCTTGTCGCTATCCCTGCGACGAACTGGCTGACGTTTTCAGACAGCATTGTTTCTTGCAGGTTCCCTGGCATCAGCGCGACGACGCGCTCCAGCGATGGCTGGACCAGCAGTACTGTGACTGGCACAAACAGCACCAGCCACACTGCAATCCCGGCCACTACGCCGGCCGCTGTGGCCTTGTACGGGTTGGTCATTATCTTCATCCACCGGGCGGAGGTCAGACCAATGATGGCACCCAGCAGAGTACCAGTCAGCAAATGCAGCCCGAAGCCCAGATAAGCAGCAGCGATGAAATCTTCGTACCCAAGGCTCATACCCATTATCGAATAAAACGTGCTTATCGGCAGACCCAGTTCAACTTCCGAGGCTGCTATTGCAGTCGAGATCGACCACGTGGCGATTATTCCGGCAATTGCTCCGTACTTGACCCCCCTGTATCTTACAGGATCGTAAGATTGCGGTAGCATACCCACTATACTGCAATGTAATATTTTTGCTTTTCAGTTATTGCTGTTGTATGATGTATCTTTAATGTTAAAGAAGCTAAATAAAATATTAAAAAATTCTAAAAACATTCAAATTTATCTATCTGTGGGAGGTATATACTATACTTTGCTTTCATAATCTTCAAGCGTTGGCTTTTCCTCTTCGCTCATGCCCATACTTGAGCTGCATGTTTTTTGCAGTTACACGCGCTTGGCGATATAACCACGGCATCCTCGGCCTTGAAGTCCGCCAAGACAGACTTGCGGATGAGAGTCAGCGTTTCGTGCGCCTTGTCCAAGGTCATGATCCTGTCAAGCTCGATGGGCACTTGGGCTGAACAGCTCTGCCCAAGCGGCCTGAGCAGGATCTTTCCCCAGCACCTTGAACTTGCCTTCTATGTGCTGTGTCATCTCATGCTGGAGCTCTGGATT
>CAMLKF010000019.1 GCA_946480575.1 uncultured Nitrososphaera sp.
CACCGACTCTCTTTCTGCCGACAACGCCACCGGAGGATCGAGCGCAGATGATAACACCGACTCTTCTTCTGCCGATAACACCGACTCTCTTTCTGCCGACAACGCCACCGGAGGATCGAGCGCAGATGATAACACCGACTCTTCTTCTGCCGATAACACCGACTCTCTTTCTGCCGACAACGCCACCGGAGGATCGAGCGCAGATGATAACACCGACTCTTCTTCTGCCGATAACACCGACTCTCTTTCTGCCGACAACGCCACCGGAGGATCGAGCGCAGATGATAACGAAGAAGGAAACATCATGATAAACGAAATAGAGCTCAACCCGCAGAGCAACGACGATGACAAGGATTGGATAGAGCTTTACAACCCATCTGACAGCGACGTCAATATCGGCGACTATAGGATAAGGACGTCCAAGTCCACGGTGATAGATCTGCCATCGGACGCCGAGATCAAGGCGGGCGAGACGTACGTCATCGAGCTTGACAGACAGGCGCTGTCAGACATTGCCGAGATCGTCGTCCTTGAAAGCGGGTCAGGCGAGGTCGTTGACAGGACCCCGTCGTTTGTTGACAGGAGCGACGACAGCCGCACTTGGCAGAGAATGCCGGACGGCAACAACGAGTGGCAGTTTGCAAGTGACACCGAAGAGGAGCTCAACGGCCAGGAGGCAACACTGGATCTCCCCCGCATCAAGCGCGGCGGTGCATCCGGCTCGGAGCCAAAGTGCATCGGGTCGGCTGGCTGCGCCGAGGGCATGGCGATAAGGATAGTAGACGGCGATACGCTCTATGTGAGCGTGAACGGCACGGTTTACAAGGTCAACCTTGCGCTTGCAAAGGCGCCCTTGGGGGGCGAGGAGGGCTTTATCGAGTCGACGGCGTTTACCAGAAGCCTCTGTCTTGGAAGCAGAGTCCTAATCGACCAAGACGACGAGCAGCTCACGTCGGGCGGGAGCATAATAGCCACGGTCTACTGCTCATCAGACAACAATCTGAACCACGAGCTTTTGGAAAATGGCTATGCGACATTTGAGTCCGACCAGTGCTCGGAGAGCGAGTTTGCCCGGCAGGAATGGGCAAAAAAGTACGGCTGCTAGGCTTTTTTTTCGTCGGCAGTAGTGGTGGTGGTATTAGTAGCAGCAGTAGATGGGTTTATCTTGACTGTGTAGGCGTACCTGGCGTCTATGACGTTTATCTGCTCTTCAAACAGCCTTTTTAGCCCAGCCATCAGGTTTTCCTGCCGCTCGTACGGCTCTTGGCGCAACTCTGACATGACGCTATTAAAATTGCTGACAATTGCGCTTGCCTGCTCGGACAGCCTCTGGCCGTTCTTCTTGGGCACGGTCTGGAAGGCTGACAGGAACCTGGACTCCTCCGCACTCTTTAGATTCTCAGCCTCAGCCTCCTTTGCCCTCAGCTCATCTTCCTGCGTTGGATAAGAAGACATTTGTTTGTCAGTGAAAGAAGGTGGGATAGTATTTCGTTTAACGATATGCGAAAATACTTCTCTATACCCTATAGGAAGATAAGCTCGCCGCCATGATGAGTCTTCACCTTTGTCGCCGGCGCAATGAGCGATTTTATCTGTGCGCAGCAGTGCAAGAACCGGCGGCCTTTATGCGTCGTCCGGTAAACCATGTTGTTCTCCGCGTCCTTATCTGCGTCCAGCAAGCTGTGGTGCACGAGGCTGGTAAAGTAAAAGCCCATCTGCTCGGAGCTGAGGTTGGCCCGCGACATGATGTGCGTCTTTTTAACCCCGCCGTTTGCAGAGACCAAAATGTCATAGATAATGTCAAGCTTGCTCCTGTTATTGAGATTTTCTTTCAATTCTCTACTTTCTCGAGAGGGGTTATTTATCAAGACTACGGAGGAGTATTCTGTATTGTTGCTTTAGATGTAATTTGTATAAAATTTGCAAATTTTATGATATTTGCACCGCAATTAACGTTTATGGTTATATTGAACACTAGTAGACCAATTATTTGAAAACCTTATATTGCAACTTTATTTACAACGAGCCATGAAGCGTATAGAGGCAATTATCGCTGCCGAGAAGGTTAGCGCTGTTAACGAAGCACTGAAGAAGGCTGGCGTCGGCGGTACGACAGTCCTTGACGCAAAGGGAAGGGGCAGGGGCGAAAAGCCGCAGATCCAGACTGGCAGGGGAACAAAGAGGCTTGCTGCCGAGTTTTCAGTTAGGGCTAACATCGTGACCGTGGTAGACGACTCCGAGGTGGAAAAGGTGATCAAGGCAATCCTTGACACTGCAAGCACCGGCTCTGCCGGCGACGGCAAGATATTCATCTCCACCGTCACCGAAGCAGTCGATATCGGAACGAAAAAGCGCGGCCAAGTGGCCGTCGTATAACTATTTTTTGCTACCAAAGAATTTTTTAGTTTCTCCAAGCGTCAGGACTTCTGTCGCTGCCACCTTGACTACCACGGGCAGGTCGCACACCACCCTGCCTATTGCTAGACAGTGGCGCTGGGGAAGCGTCCGCACTATCGACCGAATTGTGTCGTTGTCTGCAAGCGACACTCTGGATATCTTGTCAAGGTCGCCGTCGTTTGTAAAGTTGAACAGGAATATGTTGTCCACCTGCCGGTAGATGCTGTCGCTTATTGCATCTGGCTGGTTGGTAACAAAAGTAGTATAGATGCCAAAGTGGCGCATGCGGGTGATGATGTCTTCCCAGTAGGTTTCCCGGATGTAAAGCTGCGCCTCTTCTGCAAACAGAAATATCGGGGGAATGTCGCCTCGCTCGAGAAGGTCGACAAGCTTGCTCAGGACAAGCTCGACCACCATCTTTCTGACGGTGGGCGGGAGCTCGCCCATGTTGATCACCATTGCGCAGCCGCTACCACCCTTGGTGATCACGCTTTCAAACATAAAGCCGCCGTCCTTGTCCGTGAAAAGCCGCGACGACTGGATGACATGATACCGGGAGACAAGCGCGTCGCGCACGAGCTCGTTGATGTTCCAGGTGTTGACCGCGTTGCCTATCGCCTCTATGCCAAGCGACTGCTTGTTTTCAAGCCAGTCCCAGATCCTAAAAAATTCCCGGAGCGACGCAGCCGGCATGTCGAGAGCGTTTTTCAGCATGCCAGACACTGCGGCCTTGCCGCAGTAGTCAAGCGAGAACCTCAGCGTCCTGCCCGGCTTGAGCACCTTGACCTGCCTGCTTATCGCCGAAGGCGTGCCGTCGCGGTTGTATCCGAGGCCGCTGTACTCGTTGTTCAGGTCAAATACCACTACAAACGCGCCGTGCTGCACCAATGTCTTCACTAGCATCTTTGACAGGTGCGACTTGCCCGATTCCTTCTTGCCAGTTATTATGGAAAGCTTGCCGTCAAGGTCCTCTGCATAAATCTCGAACTCTTCGCTGTCGCCTGTCCTGCCAAGCGGGATTGGATAGATGCCATGCCGGCCAAGGAACGAGTCAATTTCTTTCATCCTGAGACGCCTCATCTTAGACTCGACCCTTGATGGGAGCCACGTAACATCGCTTGTCAGCCTGCCCTCGCCGGTGAGAGCCGCCCTTATCTTTGCCCTGAAAATCCTTGCGTCCCTCACAAGGCGAGACAGGCTGCCGATGTTGAGCGGGTCGTGCAGGTTCTCCATGCTTGAAGCGTTGACAACTTCTTCCTTGACCATGTCTTCAATTAGTGCCTGCGATGAAAGGTACTCTTCATCATATACTTGCACTATCATGCTCCGGCTCCTGTCCTCTATGAGCAAATAATCGCCCTTGGCTGCTGAGTCTTCCTTCATTGCCAAGAGCAACAGCTCGCTGCCGTTCTTTGATAGGATCTTCATACCGAGATCGACCCTAAAAGAGTCCTGCGTATGTCGTCTGCAGCAAGCTCGGTCACATCGTAGTTATTCAGCACGTGGCTTCGGAGGCATGTCATTTCCGTGCCGCTGAAAGTTGAGATGTAGTGGGCAAGCCTCAGGGTCTCGGGGTAGCCGCCTGCCACTGGGTCGTTGCCAAGCAGCCTGCCAAGCGACTCGCTCCTGTCGCCGATAACGTCTGCTCGCAGGACAGGGCTGCTCTTGCCCAGCTTGACCATCAGGTTGCTTCCGACGGTATTCCTTATCAGGCTCTTGATTATCATATCGACTTCGATGTACGCCGGCCCGGGCACTTTTGTCAGGGGCGCAGCCGCCCGCTCAAGCGCCTTGAGCCGGGTGCCCTTGCTGATGCCGATCACCATATTCCTGCGGAGCACGCTCTCCTCAGCTATTCTTGCCATGCTGCGATCTCTGTCCTCAAAAATCGACGCCTTGAGCGAGCCATCGACTAGGACTATCGAGTCGCTAAAGTGGCCTGCAAGCTCTTTCTGCACAGCTCTTTCTGCTCGCACCCTTATCAGGCGCTTTGCAAAGTCGTCGTCGAGAAGTACCAGCCTTGCCAGACGATCTTCCAGCTCTGAGTCCTGAATTGTGCTTTCGCTCAGGTAAAACAGCACAGGGCCTATCTTGAAGTGCATCAGCGCCCTGCCGCCATAGGCCGTTGCAATTCCGCATTTTACTCCATAGAGGCTTCCTTCCTCGGTTTCGGCCAGCTTGACGCTGCTCGAGTCAATTGCCGCCACCATCGTGTTCTCCCTTATTGGGCGGATGGTCGTCACTATAGCTGCGCCGTACAGGTTTGCCCTCAGTCCCCAGCCGTCAACAGGTACCATTCTCTTGTCGTCGCAGCTGAATACTATTTTCTTGCCCCTCAAGCCGTCAAGCTTGGGCGCGAGGCACTTGCTCACCGACTCGACTATGTCTAAATTGCCAAGGCTCAAGCTGTCAGTAAAAGGAGTACTTAGTTGCGTGGTCATGTTGATCAACAATAACTGCGGGCACAATTATATTAATATTGCGCAACATGAACAATATGGTCAGCAACAAGTTTATCAATAGCATCTAGAGGGGTGTATATATAAGAAGCATGGGCGACCGTCCCACTGAGGAAGTCAGGATAAAGCTAAAGCATGGTGAGTGGGAGGTCGAGATAACCTGCATCGAGAGCAGGGTCAAGCAGGTCGTGGAAAATGTGCTGTCAAGCCTCGACACTTCCAAGCTGGTAAGCCCTGCTATCCAGAGCCAACTGGACGAAATGCGGCGGGAAATAGAGTCGCTCAGGTCAAGGTCAGCAGCTGTCGAGGCAAGGCCGCCTGCAGGAGATGGCGAGTCAAAGATGATTGTAAAAGGCGGCATGACTTGCAGGGGGCTGCTTGATACACTCTGGCAGGAAGGCTACTTTTCAGCTGAAAGGGCTCTTGGCGAGGTACATGAGGAGCTGGGGAGAAGGGGATACAACTATGACAGGACGGCAGTCTCGCATTCTCTGGCAGACATGGTGAGGGAAAACATACTGACAAGGACCGGAACAATGCGCAATTTTAGGTACATACAAAAGAGGCCGCCTGACGGCTAGCTAGCTAGCCAGCCTTGAACTTTTTCGCTATCGTTGAATTGAGCCAGTGGATACCTGCTGTCGTTATCCTGTATTTGCCAGGTTCTTTTTCGTCGCGCGCAACGTGGCCTGTCTTGGCCATCTCTGATATCCTAGAGCTAATTGATTTCGGGTTGAGCGCTGTTGAAGCGTGTATCTCTGAGACCTGCATTGCGTCGTCCTGCGCCCTGCCAAGGTCCTTTGCAATCTTGGACGCGACCAGCTGGAGCGCCACCATATCCTTGTCTGACAGCCTGACGATGTCAGAGTCGGGTATCACGCGTGGGCCTTCCGGCGTCATCTTGATCAGGTGCGAGTAAGTCTCGACAAGCTCTGGCGCGGTGTAGTTGAGCGAGATCTTTTTCGCAAGATCCATCGCTGGCACCTGCTTCGACAGAAAGTTGATGACAGAGTTCATGACCGACTCGGCTGAGCCACTGAACTGAACCTTTATGTCGCCCACAGTCACGACGACGCTTACGTTGTTGCTATTATCGCTGTCAGTCTCGCTCATTTTCGTTTTGTGTAAGAAAAGTGGCGGCCTATATATTGAATTCGTTGTTTATTATGCTGCAAGACGCTGCCGCTCCTTGTTCTCCTTTCTCCTGTACAGGGAATAGGTCGCCGCGATCAGAGCGCCTGACGTCGCGACGCTAAATATCGTGACACTGACGTCGTTGTCGACAGCGGTGCATATGAATTCGCCAGTGGCGCACCCCGCTACAAAGAATATCCCGTTCCACGCCGAGTGCGTGACCACGGCAAACCATCCCTTGCCGCTCACCCACGTTCTCAAGCTGAAAAAGAGCGAGGGCAGGACGAACAGTAGGTTGCCAAACGCCAGGCTGCTGGCTTCAAGTGTGTCAGTGTTGAGCAGGTGCATCGCAACCCATACCGCCCCGGTGACAAGGACCGAGTACGCGTTGCCAAAGACGTAGAAGGGGATACCAAAGAAGATCGTTTCCTCGATTGGGCCGGCGGAAAGCACTGACAGGAGCGATCTTGGGATGCTGGGCTGCTCGTAATCGGGGATCACTTGATCGATTATAGTCGAGCCGATGAGCAGCAGCCCAAAGCCAATCCCGTGGTAGAAAAGCAGCATCTTCGTGAGGTAGCCGACTGATGTGCGCCTGTATTTCGAGAGCCACGATTTCGGGTGCATGTCTGCCTTTTCGTCGGCGAACTTTTCTGCCACAGCTCGAAGCTAGCCTTGCGACATTTAAAGAATCTTGCTGCTACATCCAGTCTTCCCACGCTGACACATATTGCCGCAACAGCGCGTGGGCAGGCGGTGACAGGCCAAGCGACTTGTGCACCTGCGCTAAGCAATCTACGAACAATTTCAAGGGGCTTGGCACGTGCTCGAGCGCCATCATGTCCCTGTCGCATTCTTCAACTATTTTTTCAAGGTGCTCGTTATACATCTTGGAAACGGCTCCCATGATGCCCTTGATCTCGCCTGCCGGCACTGATTTGTCTCCAAGTTGCTTTTTCAGATTTTCAGAATTGACCGACAGGGATTTGACGTAAATGTCTCTAGTGGATCTTGGCTTGTACATTATTTTATTTGACCAGCTTGCTTTTGTAACTTGTTCTTCAGCATCGTGTTTATCCTTTGGCCGTCCGCTTTGCCCCTGTACTTTGCCATCGCCCTTCCCATAAGGGCGCTCAGCGCGTTCATGCCCTTTTCCTTGACCACTGCCATGTTTTCCTGTATTATCTCATCAAGGCCCCTGCCAAGCTCTTCATCGCTTATCGAAGTGGCGCCGGCGGCCCTGACTGCCTCGTCGACCGTCTTGGCTTCTTTTTTCATTATCTTTTCAAATATGAGAACTATGGACTCTTTGGCTATTGCGCCGCCGTCAAGCTTGGCAAATGCGTCCTTTATCATGTCGTCGGTCAGGATGGACGCGTCAAGTCCCTGCCTCTGCAAGCTGGTAAGGTCTTCTGTGAGCTTGCCCGCAATGAACGTAGGCTGCACCTTGGTCCTGCCTGCTGTCTCTTCAAACACGCCCAAGTAGTCGGAGTCAAAGATCTGGCTTGCCAGCTTTTTGTTCAGGCCATATTTCTTGGTCAGCGAATCGACGACCTCATCCCACGGCCTTGGAATCTTGTCCGCAAGCGACGAAAGCATTGAGTCAGTCACCGGGATGGTGGGGATGTCAGTCTCGGGGTACATCCTGGCTGCGCCGGGCCGGGGCCTTAGAAACACTGTCTTGCCGTCAGGGGTTGCCGCCCTTGTTTCGGCAGGGACGCCTGCTACGGCCGCCTTCAGGCGCTGGGTTATCGCGGTGGCGGCATACTCGACCCTCTCCTTTGGCCCGCCCACAACAATGAAAGCGTCGTTATCGCCCATCTGTAGCCTCTGCCTGACCGCTGCAACCTCCCTATCGGTGATGCCGTAATTCGGCAGCTCGTCAGAATGGAACACGCCGTCCAGATCGTAGAACTTGACCATCCTTCCAAGCTCCTTTCCAAGCCTGATGTCCTGGTAAGGCTCAAAGCCTAGCATGTCTGCAAAGCCCGGCGCCCTTATTGCCCGGAATACTGCCCCGCCGGGGGAGTCGAGAATCTTTTTCACAATTTTTGACTGGGCTCTGCCTAGGGTGTCAGTCACGTCTTCTACCCTGTCGCCTACCTTTCCGACGTCGACATTTCGCTCCTTCAGCTTTTGTGCAATCAGTATCAGGCCGTGCTGCCTCTGCATCTCGTGCTCGATCACCTTGACAAGCTGGTCCAGCTGCTGCACGCCTTTGACCTCGACCACAGCACCGTTCTGCACCGAGATGTTGACGTCCTGCCTGATGCTGCCAAGCCCCCGGGCAACGCGCTTGCTTGCCCGTAAAAGCCTGCCAAGCGTCAGGGCAACCTGCATTATCTCGTCCGGCTTGCCTGTCACCGGCTCAAGCGCTATTTCCACAAGCGGGACGCCCAGCCTGTCAAGGCCGTACTTTCTCATCTGCTTCTCGGCGCCAATCAATTTTGCGGCATCCTCTTCAAGGCAGATGCTCTGGACTCCTACCTTCTTGCCGTCCACGACAAGGTGGCCGCCTGTTGCGACCAGCATCGTACGCTGGAACCCGGTCGTGTTCGAGCCGTCGATGACTATTTTGCGCATGACATGCACCTCATCCATCACCTTGGAGTTGAGCGCCAGTGAAAATACCAGTGCCGTCTCTAGAGCCTCGCTGCTGATGTCATGGGGAGGCTCCTCATCTGCCTCTACAAGGCAGCTCGTGCCGGCGGCCGCCTGGTACTCGACAGCGCGCATCTTGCTTGCCTCAAACATTGCAGCGGGATCGTAGGCCCCAAGCTCGCTCTGCGTAGGTCGCAGCCTGCGCATGAAAGTGTAATCGTAATTCTGTGCCTCTTTGCAGCTGCAGCTACAAAAGAGCTTGGTCTTTGTTGCCAGCTGTTGGTGTATCTCAAAGCCGACCTTCAGGTTCAGCGACACGGGGTCTAGTTCTGTCACACTGGGCTAGAATTTCGACCTGCGCATGTATTAAGCCTTGCCTGTATTATATCAGGATGCTTGAAGAGATCTCGTTTGCAATGTTTTCCTGCATTACTTTCTTTGTCGATTCGACATCCTTGGAGTTTGCAAGAGCCCACATCGCCTTGACAGTCGCAGCCTCGGAGATCATGTCTGACAGCGGTATTACGCCGATGTTCAGGAGGTCCCTGCCGGTATCATAGACAGTCATCCTGACCCTGCCCCAGATGCACTGCGAAGTCATGCACACCATGACGCCTGCATCGGCTGCCTTTTGCAATGCTGGAAAGCAGTACTTGCTCACGTGACCAAGCCCTGTGCCCTCCAATATTATCGCCCTGTAGCCCGCGCTGGCCGCGTGTTCTATTAGCTTAGGATCAAAGCCGGGGTAGTATTTCAGCAGAATTACCCTACCGTCAAAGTTTGGCTGCAGCTTGATGTCTACGCCAGATCTTCTTTTTGCAAGCTCTATCTCGCTCTTTTGCTGCATCTCTATTGCGCCATTTCTGACCAGCGCGACGGGCGTTGCGTCTATCGATTCGAACGCGTCGCGCCTGCTGGTGTGGTTCTTTCTCACACGCGTCCCGACGTGGCATGCGACGGTGTCGTCTGAAGTGCCTGCGTGCATCGCCACAAAGACGCCGGCGACCTCTGACCTGGCTGCAAATGCGGTGGCGCCTAGCAGGTTAAGCGCCGCGTCCGACGACGGCCTGTCAGAAGACCTCTGCGCGCCGACCAGGACGACCGGCACCGGGAGGTTCTGGAGCGCAAAGCAAAGCGCGGCCGCTGTATAGTGCATCGTGTCTGTCCCGTGCGACACGATTATTCCGGCATATTTTCGTGCCATGATTTTTTCAGCCACCTTGTTTGCTATCATTGTCCAGTGCTCAGGCTTTAGGTTCTCGCTGTACTCGCTTAGTAGGACTTCGGGGTCGATAGAGGCGTAATTGGCGAGCTCGGGCACCGACGCGTACAGCTCTGATGCAGAGAGGGCAGCACGCACGCCGCCTGTCCTGTAGTCTACCTTGCTTGCTATCGTCCCACCGGTGCTGATAAGCGCGACCTTGGGCAGCTGCTTGCTTTCAACAGAAACCTTTTCGGCCTTGGCGGCCGCAGCAGCTGCTTCGCTTTTTGGAAGTTTTGTTATCGACTTTATCTTGGCAACCTGAATGCCTGTGTTGTAGCCGCTTTTCAGCTTGATTACGATATAGTCTTCGCTTGCCGATTCATAACGCGGCATCAATACGCCTACAAGCTCGCCGTCTTCCGTAGCAACCTCGACACTGTCGCCTACACCCACGCTGTATCTTGACAGCAGCTTGACGCCAGCCCCCCTGTAACCGCTGCTACTATCGCTCAATGCTTTGAAGCACGATTGCTGAATATATTAACAATTAGCCTGCATGGTTGCTGCCGATACTTTTGTGACTATCGCCGTTCAAGATCTAAAGATCCGACATGCGTCATTCTGGCTCATTTCTCTCATCCACTTTATGTGCGCCTTGTTAGTTATCCTATTGCCGTCTACAATTGTCTTTTTGGCATCCTGTAATCTGTTGCCCGCAACTATCCCTTATTTTATTATTGAAGGACGGTCTGGCGAGAGTTCCGCCATAATGCTGAAACAGTTCTTCCTGTTGCCGTAGATGTTGACAGGATCATAATTTGTCATCAAACAATTATTGCTATCTTGACCATTGGATATCTCCTTGTAAAATAACCTTGATTTAGAAAGCATCCCTGACTTCTCTAATTCTCTTACCAAAAATTTGTTCTTCTTCCAAAATGGCAGAAAATCGAGGTTGCCTACATATTCCGATGAAACGCCTGGCATAACTACTACTGCCATTTGGAACTGATTTGATTTAACCGCTGCGAAGCAAGATTTCTTTTCTGACTCGGAATTTCATCGAATATTTTTAAGCAAATAGCTCCTTGGCTCCCTCTACGATGAACTGTACAGCAAACGCTGCAATGAACACGGCAAACACTCTCGTGATGATTATGGAGCCGCGCCGCCCTAGCACACTGTAAATCTTGTCGACGTACCTGAACACGACGTATGTGATGCCAATCACAATCAGGATCGATATCGCTGTTACTACGAGCCCCGACGTTTGAAAAGATATTATCACCGCGGTTATCGCGCCAGGGCCAGCTAGCAGCGGGAACGCCAGCGGGACGACGCCGGACTCGCCCTGGGCGCCGGCGCCGCCAAACCTCCATTCGCCGTGCGTGAGCAGCTCGATCGCAACGATAAAGAGGAGCACACCGCCAGCCACCATGAAGCTGGCAATCGTGATGCCAAAAAGCGACAGCAGCTGCGTGCCGGCCACCGCAAACAGAAACAACAGGCCAGCCGCAGTAACGATTGCAGTCTTTGTCACTGCCACCCTTTCCAGCTTTTCCATATTTTGCGTAAACACCATGAGGAGGGGGACGACACCAACCGGGTCTATTACTACAAAGAGCGCGACCGTCGCCCTGACAAGGTCAGCTAGGAAGGTGTCAGAAATGGCAAAAAAGTAGTCCATGCAATATAATGGCGATTATTTGCTATTAGCTGCTGCTGTGCGCGGTTATCGCGATGTTCCTCGACTCAAGTATCAGCAGTATTGCCCTTTCGATGTCCTTCTGGGTGATGTAGCCAAAGTCCCATGCGTCGATAAAGCTGCGGAACTCGCCCTCTAGCACCTTGGCAGTGTCCTGGAACTCGGCCATCTTGTCCAGCGTGTCAGGCGATCTAAAGCCCTTGGCGACCATTATCGGACAGCGCTGGTCGCCCCCTATCGGGATGTACCACGCGTTCTTGGCAAAGCGATAGCGGCCGTCGGCTATCATTGTGTACATGCGCATCAGCTCCTCGTTTGCCAGCTTTTGCAGGTCGGCAAACCAAGGCTGGCTCTGGTGGGCTAGCGCCTTTTGCCTGTCGCTTACGTTGTCCTTGCTCTTGCCAAACAACAAGTGTATGTGTTATCTATGGCAAACCAGCTAGAAATATGTTTTTTCTGTCAGTCGTGGTGGCCGGACACATTCCTTTCGGCAATTGCCTTAACCCTCTCGATGCCGCCTATCTCCCTGATGATTTTTGCCACAGGCGCGGGTACTAGGCTTTCCCATTTGCTATCGCCGCTTGCCATCCTCTTCCTTATCTCGGTGGCTTGCATCTCACTCCGCTCTACAAGCGGCGCCTCGACCGCCCTGACGCCTCTTTCGCGGAAGAGCAGGAGGGAGAACGGATCATTGGCAAAAACGATGTCGTATTTTGGGACGAGCATGTCCACCTGCCGCGTCCAAAGAGAATGCACGTCGATGTCCGGGACGGGTATTATCAACACCTTTCTGGCGTCAACTTTCCTATCGGCGTCAAGCGACTCCTTTATCATCCTGATGCGCTCGCCCGCCGTGAACGGATTTCGAGGCTCATGGCTCTTTTGCGCGCTGCCAACCACTATTACGAGCAGGTCGACCCTGCCAAGGGCAAACTTGACAGTGGCAAGGTGCCCCTTGTGGAATGGCTGGAAGCGGCCTACGAAAAGCCCAGTCGTCGTCGCCAACAACAGTGATATATATGCTGGCAGCGAGGCTATTTTAAATATATTTTATTATTCTGGCATCTTGCTTTTGCAGAACCTCTGAAGTTTTGCGTCCTTGACTTCCTGAATGGTGTCCTTGATCCGCACGGTGTCAGAGTAGAATGGAGGAAGGCTGTCCAGCATCCTTTCCAGATCGTCCCGCTCTTGCAGGGGAATCACGTACTGTAGCGGGCAATATTCGCCGCAGGCCTTTGGCAATTCTCCCTCTACTGAGGAGCCAAAGCTCCCCACCTCCATCAAGCTCTTTGCATCTCTCCCCGGCCCGAGCAGCAACACTGTCTTGCAGTATTTTATGTGCGCAAGGTACTTTTTGCCTTCAGGCTCCGCTTCAAGTTGCAGCTTGTGGTATTTGCGCACCATCTCTAAAAAAGCCGTCCTTATGGGTGATGCTTCTTCCGCGCCGCCTTCTGAAATAAGCATGTTCCCAAAAGGGTCTACGAGGCAGGCCGAATTGGAAAAGACGCCCCGCCTTTCATACGATTCCCTTGCCTTTTGAACCAGAACGCGCCCCAAGTTGATCCCGGGCTTGTCAAAATCAATGACATGTTCTTTAGAAAACACCTCCGGATTATATTTTCTTAGCAGCTTGAGAATTTGTGGTCTGGTTTTGGCAAGCGTTCTGGGGTTGCTCAGCCTGTCTGGCGGCAGCCCCTCATGATCATTGATAATGCCTCTGATCTTTTTCAGGCTGGAAGAAAAAGCGCACAGCGAGCGCTGGTCCAGCCTGCCATCAATTTCATGGCCGTACAAGATTGAACTAGGAGGGCCGCTAAATGGCCTTTTTCCAAGCACTCCAAAGGCGGAAAATGTTTCTTTGGCCCTCTGTTCAAGACCTTCTGGCAAAGTTGAAAAATTCCCCGGCCCTTTGCAGCTGACTCCTGACTCGTTATCTTGGGAAATACGAATCACATCAAGTCCTCCCGCTAGAATCGCACCTGAGCACATCACGCACGGATCTAGGGATGAAATTATTGTCATCTTGCTTGCTGGCGGCAGCGAATCATCTTTTCTTGCTTTCTCTGAAAAATACCAGTCCACTAATTGCCTCTCAACATGCGCCGTAGGGTCATGGACAGAGCTGTTCTGAATCACTCTGTTTCGAACCACCTTGCATATGGTGCCCCTATCGTCTATCAACAGCCCGCCAACACCGAACGTGCCATCGTTCTTGGCATTCTCAGCTTCATTTACTGCAATTCCGGCGTATTTGTCTGCTGCAAGCTGGCGAATGCTTTTGGGCATTTCTGTATTGTACATCACCGCAAAATCCAGCGCCTATTAAACATATTTTTGGCGATTGCAATGCGCATGATTGCCCTAAAGCCTGCCCATTTCCATGCGCATGTTCCCCATTATAACTTCGGCAGCCTCGCCAACGAGGTCCTGCAGCGCAACGTTCAGGCGCTCGAGTGAAAATGACGAAGCGTCTTCGAGCACAATGCCATAGTGCTCTTTCAGATGGTATAGCAGCGCCTGCTTTGAAGATTCTCCGAGGGTGTCAAGCGCCCTGACAAACGCCGCGATCTGCATTTCCTTGGAGAACGGGCTAGGATTGCTTCTTACCTTTGATGATGGATGATGATCGTCTTGGCGTCGGACCAACTGGCGACTGACCCAAGTAACCTTGGCCTACATGCTAGAAAAAAGCTTGTCTGTAATAAAGTGACAGACATATTCGCGCGCTCGCGCTGGCTGCAACCTAACGTATTTAAGCAAAGTTACAATCCGTACCGGGTAGTGGTACTGTCATCGGACTTTGTCATGATTGACGGCTCGCAGGGCGAGGGCGGCGGCCAGATACTGCGCACCGCAATTTCGCTCTCTGCGATAACGGGCAAGCCTGTCGAGGTGGACAACATCCGCGCCAGGCGCCCCAACCCAGGCCTGCGCCCGCAACACATGACTGCGATCAAGGTCCTAGGCGACCTTTTCCACGCAAGCGTCGAGAACCTTCAGGTGGGCGCCAAGCGGGTCAGGTTCGCGCCATCTGCTGGCAGGTTTGAGGGCGGCTCGCTCAAGGTAGACGTGGGCACAGCGGGCAGCATCCCGATGATACTGATGGCGGTTGTTCCGGCGGTCTCGCTGTCAAACAATAGCCTGCAGCTGGAGGTAATTGGCGGGACAGACGTCAAAGCAAGCCCGACTATGGATTACGTGCGCCACATCGTCGTTGAAGCGTATCGCAGCATCGGTGTGAAATTTTCAGCCGATGTCGTAAAGCGGGGGTACTATCCAAAGGGGGGCGGAATCGTGCGCGCCGAGATCGAGCCCTGCAGAGAGCCGGGCACGATCGAGCTCCTGAACTCAAGGAGCCTCGAGCCCAAGATAACGAGCGTCTGCAGCCAGCTCCCCAAGCACGTGGCAGAGCGGCAGATATCCTCTGCGCTTGTTGCGCTTGAAAAGCGCGGCGTTTCTTGCAACAACTATACCGCGTCGTTTGAAACGTCGCTGTCGCCGGGCACTTCAATCCTCATTTACTCGATTTCAGATTTTGGCGGCCCCTACGTCGGCGGCGACTCGATAGGCGAGCTGGGAAAGCGGGCTGAGGCCGTAGGCGCGGAAGCGGCTGAGCGATTCTTGGAAAGCAGCCTTGCGAAGGTGCCGGTCGACCCGTTCCTTGCAGACATGCTCGTCATGCCGCTTGCCCTTGCAAAGGGGAGATCGAAATACAGGATCGTCCGCGTTAGTGAGCATTTGCGGACGAACCTGCAGGTGGCAAGGCAAATAGTGGAATGCAAGTACAGCATCGAACAATCAGACGCCAATAGGAGCTACGTTGTCACAATTGAAAATAATGACTAGATGCCACTGTCAAGCAGTGCCGCAAGCAGCAGTATTGCCACTGACAGAATGACAATGACCTCTCCAAGAATGATTATCTTTGTTCTCACCGACTGGACATAGACATTGCCGCCATGGCCTGACATTATCTTGCGCTCCATGTCCGCGTTGAACAGCCTCACATGCACCACGTATGCCCCAACGGTGGCGATAACCAGAATAATTTTTGTAAGGAGGAGCATGCCATACGTGCTTTCAGCCAGCGCAGCCGGGTCGCCAAGGAACGTCCGCGAGTTGTACAATCCAGTTGCTATCAGTATCGCAAACGCCGGCACAGTTATCTTGTTAAAGCGCCGGCCTATCCTGACCATGAGCCCAACAAGCTCTTCAAGTGATTTCGTGTAGGACTTAAGCACGGGGACCAGCACGACGCCGATAAAGATCGACCCGCCAACCCATACCGAGGCGCATATGAGGTGTACCCATGTGACGAGGCCGTCTGCAACAGCCATCTGTGGCATTATGATAATCTCGCGGTATATTATCGATGCTGTTGTTGTTGTTGTTGTCGCTAATCAAGAAAGGTTTTAATCAGCTCGCCAATGCAGCTAGGATGTTTGATACTAGGTCCAAGGAGAATAGCGCTCATTGGCGCTATCGCGGCAGTCGCACTCACAATCATCTTTTATCCACTAATCGTGTTTACCCCATTCGATCCCGAAAGAGTCTTCATTAACCTGTCGCGGGTCGAGCTGACGTCGGGGAGCGAAGGCGAGCAGTCGCTCAACCTCGAGGTGGCGTTCAACATCAACAACACGAATGACATCACGCTCACCACGTCTAGGATCGAATATGAGCTCTTTGCAGACGGCGCTTCCGTAGGGACAGACACCCTGTCGTACGAGGACGTGCCGCTCAATGGAAGGCCACCGCTCTTTCCAAACAGCTCGACCACGGTGACGGACACGTTCCGCTTGGATTATTCTGACCAAAGGGCAGAGCTGTTCGATAGGGTCCTAAACAGCAGCGATCAGATCAACTGGCGCGTCTCGGGTACAGCTACAGTAGAGTCGGGCACAACACTTCTGCAAAAGACTTTTTCAGACGAGTTATAATAATAGTAGAAGAGCTGCGGTCACCGGGATTTGAACCCGGGTTACGGGCTGACCCCGCACATAGAGATAGTGCATGGAAGGCCAGTGTCCTAGACCAAACTAGACGATGACCGCACACTGCTACTAGTAGCCGAACATCTTAAGGGTATTAAAATCTTAATCTGGGAAAATTATGTTTAACAATACATCGACTGCCTTGTTCTTGGCCTGCTGCTTGTAGTATTCCACGCCCCTCTTTGGAACATCAAGTGTCTTTTCGTGCTCGACCTCGTCAACCGGGCGATGGTCAAGCGCGCCATAGAACTGTACCTTGTATCCATTCAGCTTGGACACAACAGTGGAGTTAAAGATGTCATGGAGCCACACCGAGCCGACAAAATATATGAACGGCGGGTTTGGCTTACTCTTTACCATGCCGTAAATGCGGTCGATGGTCTGCGCCATATTCTGCGAGTCAGAGTCAATCGCGATTATCTTTTCGTCAACACCTCCTTGAACCATCATCTGCTTTACCTTTTCCGCCGGCCCCTGCTCGCCAACTATCATTACCATGGTCTTGTGCCTGTCCGGCTTGCTTCTCATGACTATGCCATACGTCTCAATACCAAGCCTGACGCGCTCGAGGATATAGTCAGGAAGTCCGCCGTCGGCTGCTGATTTGCCCCTATGCACCGCGTACAGGAGAATGAGGTTGCCGTCAGTAAAGCGATACTCAGACATGCCCTAGTACCACGTCGTTGCAACTTTTTTCGGGGCCGAGATCTGCCTTTCCAGCTCGTTCAGCCGCTGAAGCGACTCTGGGCTCCTTTGCAGATCCTTGAACTGCTTGTCATGCCTTATCTTGCGCACGACATTCAAAACTTCTTCCATTGTCACGCCGTGCTTGATGTCGTATTCGATTTGCTTTGCACAGCTTGAAACCGTGCTGTATTTTTTGTAATTTCGTTTTTCAAAAGAAGAAGCATCAGGAGAAATGCCCTTGACAAAACGGATAATAACTTTTTCAACGTGTTCAAGATGCCAATCCTTCATAGCATAATTGTTGGGCTTCATGACTCCATCTGTTACAATGCAAGGCTATTTAATCTCTTGTCCGGCTGCGCTCAGAGGTAGTCAGAAAGCCTGGTTTTATTCTCTCCCGGGATTTTTGCGATCTCGAACCTCTCTTTCGGCTTCAGGAGAGTCGCGGTCGCATCGATACCGACTTTTGTCGTTAGCAGGTTCGCCTGATCGCTTGACGGGTCAAGGCTCGAGCCCTTGGCGTTTGGTATGATTATGAAACCCTTGTCAGCTTGGCACCTGGTGGTGACTGCGTATTCGACAGCCACTGGATCCGCCGGGTCAATGTCATGATCAACTACCGTGGCCATCTTCAGGGAAGGATGCGCCGCAAACGCAGCGAGGAGCGCGTTCTTGGGCTCGCCCTCGAGGCGCTTCTTTATCTGTATGACGGCTGCAAGCCAGTTGCTGCCGCCGTCCGTCAGGTGCACCGACTGGGTGGTGGGCACGACATTTTTGATATGGTCGTACATCTTGGCCTCCACTGGCAGGCCCATTAGCAGGCGGTGCTCGGCGTAGCCGGGCAGTATGTCGTGGTAAATTGCACCATCGCGGAACCTGATTCGCTCCAGTTCAAAAACAGGCTGCTTGCGCTTGAAGTCGTACGTCCGCAGCATTTCTACCATCCACTCGTCCTGCGTCCTGTCCTTAAGGATGCGGCCTCCAAGCACTATCTCGGCGTGGCTTGGCACATAAAGCTGAGAATAGCTGCTGATTTTTGAAAGCGTCAGCTTGTTTTCAAGCAGCGAATTGGCTATCTGCATCTCGTCGACGCCGTACGCCGCCTGGTAAGCGGCTGCGATGCTGACTGCCGGGTGGACGCCAATTGTGATTGCGACCTTCAGGTCCTCGCCGTGCTCTCGGGCATACGTGTAGCACTTGTGCAGGTGTCTTCCCTCGACCATGCGGATTGCCATATGCCGCTCATCGAGCCGGAGGAGCCTGTGGGTCGACGAGTTCTGGTTGCCCTTTTCTTGGTCCTTTGCAAAAACAATTGATGACGTTATGAAAGGCCCGGCGTCCTTTTCAAAATGCATCACTATCGGAAGATCAAAAAGGTTCCTTGAAGAATTCTTTTCAAATGGTGCTTCGCCCTGCGCCTTGGCCGGCTCTGACAGCCTGCCAAGCGCATCGGTAATGCGGGCGTGGATTGCATGCTTGATGTCGTCTCCTTGGCCTGCCTTATACTGCGAGCCGGCTATGGCAAGGTAGAACCTCCTCGGGGTGCCGCAGATGTTGCACACCACAGAAATCTTGCTTCCTCGCACCTTCTCAAAATGCACCGCCTGCTTGCCGTCCAGCTTTGCCGCGATTGCAGCAAGCTCATACTCGGCGCTCACGTCCTTCTTGACGTGTGCCAGCTCGCGCTCGCCATCAAGCAGCGACAAAAAGCCGCGAAAATCGAGATTACTGATACTACTGATGCTGGTCTTCATTGTGCTTCCTGTTCCCTACGATATTCATTGCTTCTCCCATAATCGCTTTCATGTCATCCAGCTGCAGTTGGCTCTTGCTGTAAAGAGAAACTAGGCAGATGCCGTTTATCATTGCTGATACCTTCTCTGCAATGGTATTGATAAAGATTGAATCATATTTGCTTGGTATGACCTTGGCGGTATTGACTTTGCCGGACGCATTGATGGAGATCGATATGGCCCCTATGCGCTGCTCGCCTTCAGTAATTATGAAAAAAGAGCCATTCTGAAAAAAAGTGGATTGGATGAAAAAATTTCGCCCAGTGCCAGAGCTGACGGTCCTGTTTACTCGATCGTCAGGCTCATTCCACATTAGTCTATCTTACGCGAACAGTTATGGGCTTGGCTACCTTGAGCTCTTGCTTCTTTGTCCGTGCTCTCAGCTTCGCCTTGTACTTCAAGTTGCGCGGCTTTGTCCTCAAACGATAGCCGCAGCAAGGGCACCAAAGTCCGTCCCACTTTATGAATATCTCGCATATCTGACAGCGTTTCTGTCCACTAGCGTACCGGCCTGAGCCAACTGGCTTTTGAGCCTTGTGACGGATGCATATACCTTTACAAGTCATTTTCTTTTATCACCCCATGATAACTGACTAACGCATGTGCGATGGCCACACTGACCTTAGTTAGCTACCTATGCAATGCATGCTACACATAATATCTATTTAAGATTTGTACAAATATTTTATTAGCAAAATAAGAATTTTGTCAAAATTCATATAATCTCAGTCAAAGTGATCATGTAAAAGTTCCAATCAAAATGTTCAATGTCAATATTTATTGAATTGAAATATTGTCAGCTATGCTGGAGTTTTTAAATATTTTATAAAAGCGATGGGTAGGTTTTGAATAAACTATCAATAATGCGCAGAAGTCGCTACTTCATTCAGCTCTATTTATTCCTTCCCTAATTGCCATTGCTGGCTACTGCCACAAGCCAATCTCGCTTTAGAGCCAGTGCTGGACCTTGAGAAAATCGTCAATTGACTCTTTTTTCAGCAACTTGATCACGGCCAGCGCCTGCGGGACAGAAAGCATCGGCTTCTTGAAGTGGTTGTCAGTCGCAATCCTCGGGCAGGCAACTTGCACGAAAGCGTCGATGCCCTTGAACACCTGCACGCGGTCGTCCGTTATCTCGGTAAGGGCAACCAGCTGGACTTTCTTGCCCAACTTCTCGAATTCCTTCTTCAGCTCTAGCGCGCGCACGTGGGCAAACTGGCCCTCCTTGAGGCCGATAATGATGCCTATCCTTTCCGCGTCCAGCGCCTTGTATATCGACAGGATAGCCCTCTTTTGCAGCCCCTGCGCAAACTCGTTGGCCTGCGTGAATTCCTCGAAATATGGGTCGATCATAAACGTCGGCTTCTCGGTCGACATTGCCACGCCTGCAGAGTGGAACATGCTCTGGCCAAGGAAGACGTAGGCGTCTACCTGCTTTTGCACGCTGTACGCAGGGTAGAACTCACAGCCAAACACCTGCGCGTCGCGCAGCTGGCCCTTGCCCCTTCCAATTATGACGCTGTAGCCATGATCTTCGAATATCTTTTTGACGCTTTCTATTTGATGGAGGTGCTGGCTGTCAGTCAGTAATGATATCGTCTTGTATCTGTCGGCAAGCTCTTTTGCACATTTTGTCGCCACCGCGTCAAAGCTGATGTCGTCAAACGCGTCAATCATGACCACCTTGTCGCCAAACGTCTCCATCGCAAGCGTGTGGCCGACATTGAACAGGATGTCGGCTCCAAGCATTTCTGCGGCATGCGTGTTGAGGTCGCAGGAGCCCCAGCACGTGTCGCCAATGAGATAAGCTTCGATGCCAAACTTTTCCGTGATGTGATCGGCGGCATCCTGCAGCTTGGGCATCAGGCCCTCAGGGCCGTTGAGCGCGACAGAGCGCGGCTTGCGCTGCTCTATGATTTCAAACATCCTCTTTTCGTCGATTTTCATCGTCATATTATGGCTTTGTCACCTTTATCGCAAATTTCGGGCAGACTGCTTCGCACCCAAGGCAGTAGATGCGGTCGCGCTCGCGCACCGGCACTGCCTTCCTGTCTACGCCAGAGCCCTGCCAGTCAAACACGTTGACGGGGCACACTTCAATGCATGCGCCGTCACTGATACACAGAGCAAAGTCGACTGGTACGTCCGTGCCATAGATCCCGAGGTTGCTTGACGAATCCTTCCACACCTTCAGGTTCTCATATGTTGACGCAAACCTATTGATCCGAAAGTTAGGATCTATTGGCAATATGTGAGAAAAGACCTGCCAAATTCAATTTAAATCATGCTGTGTATGCTTTTAGTTTGCTCTGTCAAGAGGGCAAAAGGACTGGAATCTATAGTGAAAGCGGGCCCTGAGGGACTGGAACCCTCAGATTAGGAAACAATTAGAAGGAAAAGGCGAGTATAGAACAATATCAAATTTTTAATTCTTTTAAGCAAGTATGCTTCCACTGGAAGCACTGGAAACGCGCGCACGCGCACATGCATATATACAAGAATGGAGGCAGCCTGCCGGTACCACCGCTGGCAAAAAGCCCCATTTCAAGCCCCGCAAGATCCACCACGTAGACGTGCTAGCATGGTCACGCCGCCTTAGGGTTGCTCCCTCCCGGACCTCATCCATTTCGACGGTTCACAGTCTTTAGCACCGCGCCTTCGCGCGATGTCCTGCTCATAACCATCCGGCACGGCGTGATTTCATTTCAGCAAGGCAAGCGGGTACCTCCTGCCAACAGATTTACCCAGCAGTTACTGATCCTGGCATAAAGCCGATTTCCAGTATGGGGCACGGCTAGCACCCCGATCCTACCTGCCTCCGTCCACTATTTTGCAAGATGGCTATATTACATTTGCTTGTTGGATGACGATGTCAGCACCCTTATGGTCTTGCAGACCGAGCAGATGTCGCCGGCAGAGTCCCGCCCGCATATCGAGCATTTTTTGCCTTCAGCACTGGAGGGAGCGTTGCGCAAGGTCTTGGACACCTTCATCATGGAATTGTAGGCATTGTACTTGATCCCGGGGCGATCCTTCTCGAGCCTGTTGAAAAACTCGCGCAAGTCAGTTCGAATGCTTTCGTTCATGTACGGGCATTCTTCGGACTGGAACGGGATCTCGCGCTGGAGCGCGTAAAATGCGATTTCGTATTCGTAAATCTCGATGAACGGCTTAACCTTTTTCATGCTGTTGCTTGCATACTGCACCGGCTCTGGATATATCCAGCCTATGCGCTCTACGTCGCCGGCTAATAGGTTTATCATGAAGGTCTGCAGCTGGTCGTCCATGTTGTGCGCCGTCGCCACTACGTCGGCGCCAACGCTTTCGGCAGCGATATCGATTGCGCGCCTGCGGAATGTGCCGCACATGGAGCAGGAGGACATTTTCTCAGACGGCCTCAGCATCATCGCCTCATCCACATCCACCCCAAAGAGTTCCTTGTAGCTGAGCACCCTCCTCTCGACTCCAAGCTCGGAGCAAAAGTTCCTGACTATCTTCAATGATTCGTCGCGGTAGCCCTTGATGCCCTCGTCTATAGTCACGGCAACGAGCTCGTTGCCGTTGTTCGGGTGCTTGTCAAAGAGCATCTTTAACACATACAATAAAGATAGGCTGTCCTTGCCGCCAGAAACCCCGACTGCAACCCTGTCTCCGTACTCTATCATCGAATACTTCGAAATTGCCTTTGCAACCTTTTCTTCGATAGAGCGAAGGAAGCATTTCCTGCACAGGTATTCGCCGGAATAAGCTCTGTGGAACACGCTCTGGCTGCTGCCGCACTTGCTGCAAAGCATGAGTAGCAAAGCACACTTAAAGGGTTATTAACCATTCGAGCATGAATTGTTATTAAATCGAAAGATGGTACTCTCTTGTATTGCTGTTCCCATCCGATCTGCTCGACGAGACAAACCTCAGGATAATCGACATCCTGAGCCGCGATGCGTCACGGCCCTTCGTCGAGATAGCAAGGGAGCTTGAAATCTCGGACGCGACCGTGCACATGCGGGTCAGGAGGCTGGTTGCAGCTGGTGTCATCCGCAGGTTCACGGTAGCGACTGACAGCCGGCTTCTTGGCTATGGACACCTTGCCTTCATGGGGATAAACATCAAGGAGGCCTCGGCAGACGAGGTCACCGAGGCGCTATCGCAGGAGGACGAGATAATGGAAATCCACGAAATGCACGGCAGGTTCGACCTGCTGCTGAAAATACGCGCAAGGAGCCTTGAAGAAATGCGGGACATTGTGGTGAACAAGATACGGAAGCTCCCTCAGATAACCGAGGCCGAGCTGATGGCCGTGCTCAAGACTACCAAGGAAGAGCAGTCAGTGTCGTTGAAAAAGGACATCTCGGACAGGGCTGGCGCGGCCGCTACTTGATCACTTCTGCTTATCTTTCTTTGACGACTGCCACCAGTCGAGGTAGTCGTCATGGCGCCTTCTCCTCGGGTCGTCGTTTGACCTTTCGGCTTTGTCGCGCAGCTCGTCTATCTTTTCCCGGGAGGCAAAGAGTCCGCAGCTTTTGCAGATAAAGTTCTTGCTAGCGAGGTCGAACTTGAGCTCTCCTCCACATTCAGGACAAAAGCTTGCCAATCGTACTCCTATCTCGCCATCACCAATAAAAGGTTTTCAACAGTAGCTGCATGACCAGCAATAGCGTGCGCTACTCTGTTTCAGTCAGGTTCAGCTCCGATGGCGCATCGATGTTAGCGGGGACGACGACATAGCAATATCGATCAAGTCTCCGCCAGAGCCCGGCAGGGCAAACACCGCTATCGCACCGCGCCAAAAGGCGTCAAATATCTTGCAGCTCTTATAACATAATGTACGCGCTCTTGCAGACAGAAACAAGGCGTAGAGAGCAATAGTTCGGTGCATGGACTTTGGTCGTCATTCCACTTTTGTAGTGGTCGGTTCGCCCATCGTAAATGCCATGCACCGAGTGTTATAATATGACGTCTTTTGAAATTAAACCTTTACTACTACTACCATGCCGGCGTCAGCCTCGACCCTCACAAACGACCCTTGCTTTATTGCCCCTGCCTGCGCATCTTTTGGCAGGTCGACTACGGGGATGTTGGCTATCGCGCAGCCGGAAGCGGTGGTAATGTCTGCCTTTAAGCAAACAACTGCGCTTGGCGCGGTCCCGTATTCTCGCAATGAATAGAATGCATAGGCGCCGACGCTGCTCCCGGTTGCATAGGGGAACACAAGCACCGTGCCCTTGAGCGACCTGTTATACAATTCATGCTTGGGGTCTGTTATCCTGCCAGTCTTGGCGTCGACCATCACAAGAAAGTTAATGGGCTGCGCCGTGACAAGCGCCTTTCCTTCGCCAGCGCCGCCCACTATCTTGCGGCAGTTTGAAATTATCATTCCGTATACTCCTTTGCTATCGTCTTTATGTCCTTGAGCGCCACCTTGACCTTGTTGGAATTGTTCATATAGTATGCGCCCTTGACGCTATTTGTTATAACCGCGTCATACTCGTCTCTTGTGACATAGGGCGTGAGGCACATGCACGAATCGCACATGAATTCAGCGCCCGATCGCTCGATCTTGCCTGCTAGACCTATTTTCGCTGCTTGGTTATGGATTGCCCTTGAGCAAAAGATCATACAACGTTTCGTGAATTTCTTGCCCTCGGTCATCTTAGCCAAAAGCTCAAGCTCATTCATTCCAAGCTGCGGGCTTCCAAGTGTAATCATGTCGCCATGCTCTGCAGTGCCCAGCTCGTCTATGACTGCTTGTGCTTCCTTTTTGCCAAATGAGATTTTCTTCTTGGCTCTTCCTCCAACTGTGAACATACCGCACGATCCTGAAGTGCCTATTGCCGCGGACAGCGCCTTTGCCTGCATGGTCGATGGCCTTTCTATGCCGTCAAGGGCCACGCAGCTCCTGTTCTTGACGACCTTACCGGCAAAATACCCCATCAGCCCGTAGTCAAGCTCACTCCCAAATTTGAAGTCAGCTTCAATGGCGACCTTGGGGTCCCTCGCCTCTTCAAGCCGCAGGTCCGAAAGCGTGGCCTTACCAGTGACAGAGCTGGCAAGCGCCGAGAGCGCGCTCTCCTTGTTCGTCATCAATCCAAGGACCGAATTTGAAAACACGGCCGCATTGCTTTCGGCAAAGCTGACGGCCGTGCCTTTTTGCGGAATATCATCAAAAACCTCGTACGGCGTGCATGTGAACGACGGCGTAACGCCTATCCTTTCGTAGGACCTGACAATGCTTGCCTGCTTTTTCTGGAAATGCTCGATGATGTTTCCGGGCCTGCTCTTGTCATAGCCCATAGGATTGATAGTGGTCCTTACCGAGACCTTGGCGGTGCTGCTGAATTTATCAAGGAACTGCACGCCCGCGTCGCCAATCGTGTTATAGTTAACGCCTGACACGTGAGCCCACTTTATTGGAATCAGCTTTTTTGCGCCAGTGGCCTCGCCTATTGCGACGAGAATCCTGTACGCAGAAGCCATGGCCTCGCCATGCCTGCCGGCAAGCGCCTCCTCCTCATCCCTTGAAAGTTCCATTATTCAGCTATGTATTTTCAGTCTTCACTATATCAACCATTACGCAATTATATGATGGGCGAGAAGTAGCCCTCCAGTTGGCCAAGCAGCATTCGATGGGCGTCATTCTCAAAAAGATGGAGCAGGCGCTCTACCGTGAAAAGCCGCCCCGCCTGACTGCGCTGCGTGGGCTCCAGATGGAAGAGCAGGGCGACCCGTTCAAGATCTTGATAGGTACCATACTGTCGGCCCGCTCAAGGGATGAGAACACCACGCGCGTGATAAACAAACTGTTCGCCCAGTTCAAGACGCCCCACGACCTTGCTTTGGCCGACATCGACGAGGTAAAAAAGATAATCCACAGCATCGGCTTTTACAACATCAAGGCCGCCCGCATCAAGCAGGTCGCGGAAACAATCCTGAGCAGGTTCGGAGGCCAGGTGCCCTCTGACATCGACAGCCTCTTGGAGCTTCCTGGCGTCGGACGCAAGACTGCAAACTGCGTGCTCATTTACGCGTTTGACAAGCCTGCGATACCCGTGGACGTACATGTCCACAGGATATCAAACAGGCTTGGGCTTGTGAGCACGAAAACGCCAGAGCAGACTGAGGTTGAGCTGAGCCGGCTGGTCGACAGGAGGCTCTGGACGAAGGTAAACGACACGTTCGTCATGTACGGCCAGAACATCTGCCTTCCATTGCGGCCAAACTGCAAAGCTTGCGATCTGAAAAAAGAATGTCGGTATTATTATTCTTCTAGTCAGAAGGCTTCCTCTTCTTCAGCACCAGCAGGCCTGCCACGAGGCTGCCGACCCCTATCATGACTACGGCCGGCACGATGTATAGCGGCGATTCTTTAAAGCTGCCAAACAGTATCTCAAACGTCATGTCGCCGGCGTACACGTTGGCAAGCGACACCGGCTCGTCCTTGCCATAGACTGCTATTGAGCCCACTGAAAAGCCATCCAAGTTGAGCCTGTCGACCACTATCCTCTTACCGTTGGTGACTGTGAGGCCAGTGTTTTCCCCGTATGTGACTGATATTGGTCCGTCAGTCAACCAGCCGTTCTCGTTATTATCGTACATTCTAGCGTAGCCCACTTCAGGAGTGTTTACTGCGACCCAGTACCTTCTGGACTCGCCGCCATACATCGCAATCTCGATGTATTTTTCGCTTGGCGCCGGCTCCTGTATCTTGACTATCGTCTTGGCCTCGTCCCTTGCGACGTAGGACATGTTGTTGTATATCGTCATTATCCAGCTCGGGCCCTTGGGAACGTCATAGGTGTAGACGAGAGGGTCGTCTATGTCGCGGTTTCCAGCAGTATACGGAAACGCAAAGCTCTCGCTGCTGTCTGATTTGACTATCTGGTATTCCTGCTGGCCAAAAACAGGGATCATGGCCGAGATGATCAATACCGCAACTGTCGCAAGCAAAAGGCGCATATGTGACACCGGTGATTTGGCGCTTTAGTAATATATGCGACTCGTTTTTCGTCTGCTACAAAATCATCTCTGCCACTACGTAATCGCTCCTCTGCGGCATCTGCTCTATGAGTAGCTTAGCTCTCTCGAGAAAAGAGGCGAGACTATTCTATTGCCAGCGCTGTAAAAGGCGTCCATGTCCTCCTTTATCTCGCAGAATGTAAGGACGATATATGCTTTCCTGCTCGTCAGCTGCGCTGTCCATGACCACAAATCCCTTGAGACCCTTTACCTCGCCTTTGTGCTCGGCCATCTCTTGTACGTGTGCCTGCTTCCACTCTTCTCTCTTGTGCCTTTCTTCAATCGATTATAATGTTGTTGTATTTGGCGCACATCTAGCTGGTAGAGCAAGTGCAGCATTATTCCTTTTAAGAGTGCTTGGCGGCAGGTACCACCACATTTCTGGCTTTTTTCCGCAGTAAAAGGTGGAACGGCCGTTCCAGCATGCGAGTTCCGCCATTGTCCTAATATAACTACATCTACAATGCTAAATACATGCCCGAACGCAAAAACAACAGAGGCAAAATCGAAATAATGGCCGACGTTCTGTCCCTTTCGACCGCCGCCATCAAGAAAACACACATCATGTACCGGGCGAACCTGAGCTACGAACAGATAATTCACTACCTTAGCGAACTGTTTAGCAAAGGCCTTATAGTTCAAGATGTAGCTGATGGGGCGCTTGTTTACAGGACGACAGAAAAGGGAAGGGCATTCCTTGCCTGCTACGGTCGCATGATCGAGCTTGTCAGAGAGAGCGAGGCTACATCAAAGATGCCGCTTCTCACGACCTAGCCCGGCCCTAATTATTTTATCCATTCTACTACGGCAATAAAAAGGCACGGCCTGCAAATGCTGGCACAAACTTTGCATCTTGGAGATCATGATCACTTGAGGGGAGTTGTAGAATATGCGCGAACATAAAGTAGACAACTATATTGGCGGCGCAGGTAAATGGGAGGAGCGGAGTGGCGCACACCATGTCTTTCTACGCCTACAACCGCGAAAAGCAGGACAGTCTTGGTAGGTAGACATCAAGGTGGCAGCCAATGCAGAAGGTGTGGCAGTAGTAGTAGAAGACGCTGACATAATAATATCTTCATTCATAAAGGTCATGGACATTTCGCCCAGCATCACAATACTGGTGGCTATACTGGCGGTATCGGAAAAGCCGAATGCCCTCTCTCTGCGATGGCCCATCTCAACAACATCCGCATTGTGGCCAGCCGCAATTCTGCAGAGATCGCCCAATCCATCGA
>CAMLKF010000020.1 GCA_946480575.1 uncultured Nitrososphaera sp.
TCTAATTAGAGTGGATTAACCATGTTAATTTACGTGATTAAGCCAGAGTTAGCTAAAATCTTCTGTAGAATTATAACAAGCGGTAAAATGAATTGATACCTCTACCTTCATCCGAATCGCCAGTCCTAGACTGGGACAGAGTAATACACAAAGGAATCAGGATGAAAGATGGTGCACCAGTAGGTAACATAGCCGCGGAGAACCAAGATTTTATTGTAATACTTTTGGTTCTCGTTCGAAGCAATACCGAATACCAAAATCTTCTTTTAAAGATTTTGACGGGTCTGAGGTACGCTGAGGCTCAACAGGGAAGAGCTTAATAACTACTACAAGATATGACAGCCACCACATATAACTGAGCAAAAAGTTCATCCAATTTTTTCCTTTCAGAATTTCATCAGCCAGCCATTAGTTGTTTCTAAAATCAAAGTCCTTGAACATGGTTAAGCTATTTTTAATAATCGTTATTCGTCTTGTTTACTACACACACAGAGCATATCCAAACACATGCATAAGGTCCAGTAACTCTGCTCACACATCAGAACTGGGCCATGTTCAAAAGAGAAGAGGGATGGGGGGTCGCTGTCCTGATGTGTGGCAAGCCAGCGCTGCTTCTGGCTCACGCAACAAGAGCGCGGCAAACCTGTCCATCCCCCTTCTATATCATTTTAGTATTAGCGGCTAATAATAGTAATAGCTATTATAGTTATTTGCAATTTTTTCATGAACATGGTTAATGCAGACGTATATGTTGACATGCAGAAGACAAAGTATGGACTCGGTTGGAAGCGTCAAACTGGAGAATCCATTGAATGAGCTCGATGAAATGAGAAAAGAGTTTGACAGGCTGCAACAGTTGTATCGAACGATATTGCCAAAAGTCGATCCTATCCTGATAAACGACCTGCTTAGCCGTCATGAAAAAACAACAACAACAGGAGGCGAGCCATTATCATACACCATTGAAGTTTTCACTAAGGAAGGCATTGATGTAGAAGAAGCAAAAAACTATATCTCTGAAAAGACTGGCATGATGCCCTCCATTCACGACAATGGTACTCATTACGTAACAAATCAGAGACTTACATTGGAGATGCTCAAGGAAATATGCGACTCAGATGATGTGGTAGACGTTAGAGGTAGCTATTGTGGCGGGGCAGGCATGAGAGCAGCATATTATGAACGGCGGCAATGATCGGTAGCAGCAGCATCAGCATCAGCATAGCTGCTGAGCCGGGATGGAGGATCAGAGAGAGACAGACGGCACGAAAGCTCTCATATATGAGAGCTTTCTTGCACATTCTATAGCAATTTTTTGCAATGGCATCAAAATTCATAATATTTTATCCTTGTCAACTTATATGCTACCAAGAAGCGAGCCATTGCAGATGGCGCGCTCGCATATGCCATGCGTGCGCAGAGAATGGTGATTCCCTTCTATGCCACGAGCAGTAAGGCAGACCCAAAAGGCGAAAAAGAAGGAGTAAACCCTCTTAAACTGAGAGGTCTTGCCCAGGCAGCCTTCATTTTGTTTTGTTTTGAGATGGGCGTGCAAGAATTTGAAATTATAAAAAAGGTCAAGGGCGACTACGGGCTGGTGAAAATGTGGCTATCGTTTCTGCTGCACAATCATTACATGGCAAAAGAATTTCATCCAGATGTCTGCTTTATTTATTCTGTGACGGACAAGGGAAAGGAATATTCCTTGATAGATATCGTCATGGCCAACAAAACTCTTCTAGCGACGTTTAAGAACAGGCACCCAACAAGCTAATCTGTCTTGGTAGCAGCAGTAGTCAACCTCGGTATCCTAATCTCTGGCAGGGGAAGCAACATGAACGCGATTCTGGCTGCCATCAAATCCGGCAGGATAAAAAACGCCAAGCCGTGCGTCGTCATTTCAAACAAGCCCGACGCCGCCGGCCTGAAAATTGCTTCTGAAAAATACGGCATGCCAACTAAAGTAATATTGCCAAACGGCCTGAAGGGCTGGGACTATGACCAGAAGGTGGTCGCCGCGCTGCAAGAGTACGGCGTGACGCCCCAGTCAGGGCTCGTGTGCCTTGCCGGCTTTATGCGGATAATCAGCCCCGAGTTTGTGCGGTTGTATAAAATGCGCATACTGAACATCCACCCTGCGCTCCTGCCTTCTTTTCCTGGCCTGCATGCACAAAAGCAGGCGCTTGACTACGGTGTCAAAGTCTCTGGCTGCTCGGTGCACTTTGTCGATGAAGGTGTCGATTCCGGGCCGGTGATACTGCAAAAGGCTGTGCCTGTCATGGACAGCGACGACGAAGAAACTCTTTCCGCAAGGATACTCGAGCAGGAACACCAGCTCTACCCAGAAGCCATCAGGCTGTTTGCAGAAGGCCGGATAAAGGTGCAGGGCCGCAGGGTCTTGGTAAGCTATTAAGAGCCGTACTTGATTGCCTTTCTAAGCGCTGCACCAAGCTTGTCCTTGTCGTCGATTGTGCTAACTAGTGCTTCAAGCCCATATGCCGGCACTTCGTCTTCAAGCCTTTTCTTTTCCTTCATTATCCCATACAATCTAGCAACTTGTGCCTAAAAGGAGTTACCTTTTCTTGCCGCTGAGAGGGCTATGGCTCCTGACAGGGCGCTTCCTATGATAAAGAGCGCAAGGTAGGGGCTGCTCGAGCCAAATGCGTCGGACGACAGCCCGACTGCTATCGGTCCGATGGTCCAGCCGACTCCAAAGAGCGCCTCGTAGACGCCAAGCCTCTCGCCCATCTTTTCAGCCGGTATGTTTCTTGTCACGATGTTGAACGTGACTGGGTAAAAGATGCTGATGGCAAGCCCGACGAGCACGAGTGCAACTGCAAACGTCAGAAGTGAGGCAAACGCAAACGAGATCAGCATGCCTACGGCGGTGGCAGCCACTGCCATAGCAAGCGCGATCGTGCCGTACCTTGCCAGCCTGCCCACAAAGAACAGCGTAGCAAACCTTGACAGGCCGAACACAAAGAACAGAGTCTCGATATCCTGATCCGTCAGGGACGCTTCCCTCATGTACGCCGGGTAGACTGCGAG
The DNA here is from genome assembly GCA_946480575.1 of uncultured Nitrososphaera sp. The sequence continues at coordinate 3,049 of CAMLKF010000020.1, forward strand.
CACGACCCCGAAGGTGACTGCATAGTAGAGCAGGACAGAGCTTACCACTGGGTAGGTGGCGACCCCCTTGACCACCTGCAGCATCGAGCTGGCGCGAAACTCCACTTCTCTTTGCGCTACTATCGGCCTGCCGTAGCGGTGCAGCATCAGCGAAGGCATAAGCGCCGCAGCCATCGCCACCCCGGCGAGCTGGAATAGCGCGCCATAGTCATACGTGTCGAGCACCAGCCTGCCTATCAGGGGGCCCACCATAAAGCCGGCGACCCACGCGCCTATAAATACTGCAATTCCTTTGACCCGCGTCTCGGCAGCCGAGTTGGTGGAGATAAGCACTTCTGATGACAGCCAGAAAAACGCGTGGGCGATGCCGGCAAGCGCCCTCCACAGCATTATCTCCGGCACCGACTGGACGGTTGACAGCATAAAGACTGAGAAAAAGGCAAGCGCGATGCCGGCGGCGAGCATGTACGCCTTGTTGACCCTGTCGAGAACCATGCCAACGAAAAATGGCGCAAACATGTACGGCAGATAATTCACCATGCCTATGAGGCCGATCTCAGAGTAATCGGCGCCAAGAACGTCCCTTGCAAAAACGGGCACGATTGGCGAGTACATGCCGTACGAGATGCCCACTATACCGGCACAGGCTGAGATGAACAGGATCGCGCGGTTTGTCATTGTGCGATCTCTGCTATTTGTACGCCGCGATAATTACTGCGCCGCCCATCATGCCCTTGTCAAACTGCACTTGCGAAAATTTTTCCTTCAGCATTGCGTCCAGCTCAGAGTTTCTTGGCCAGCGCAGATACGTGCCGTAAAGCGTCCGGAATTTCAATCCCGCTCTGCCGGCGGCAAGGTACGCAAATACTCCAAGGAAATACTTCAGGTAAAATGAAACCATAACCTTTGCAAGCGAGCCGTCGGGCTTGCCAAGGTCGACAATTATCAGCCGGCCGCCGGCCTTGAGCACTCTGTGCATCTCGGCTATCGCCTGCTTTAGCTGGATGGCGTCTCGAAGGGAATAGCCGCACATCACAGCGTCAAATGTGTCGTCGCGGAAAGGCATGAACTCAAAGATGCCTGATGACGGCAATAATGAAGCGTTGCCTTCAGGAAGGTAGCTCTTGACGTTTGCAAGCATCTCAGGGATCGGGTCATACATCACTATCTGCACATCATCGCCTGCCTCTGCGAGCGCGACACGGGACATATTGCCATAGCCCGAGCCTGCGTCTAGCACAATGTTGCCAGGCATCACCCTGCCGCGGATGCCTCGCAACCTGTACTCCTCGTCCTTGCCAAGCGAGATTACCCTGTTCACCCTGTCGTAGACAGGGATTATCGAGCGCAGTACCTCTATTACCTCGCCCCAGTAGCGCTTTCCAAGCCCGGACAAACCAGCGCAGCTTCTGCGGCGAGCCATTATTATATTGTATATGCAGCAGCTGGTAGTATGGCAGAACTACTACTACTACCACTACTACTGCTTTTTCAGGCGCTTTGACCAGTCAACCCTAGAATTGATGACGTTTATCTGCTCCTCGAGCAGCTTTTTGTAGCCGGCCAAGAGCTTTACCTGCTCGTCATATGGCTGCTTGTCTATCTGGGTCATTGTGTCTTCAAAAGCAGTGATGAGCAATTCGACTTCTGAGCCAAGGACACTAATGTCGCGGGCGTCCTGCGCTGCGCCAATGTCGCTTGCGTTCATTTCGCTCAGCTCTTTTGTTCTCTCTTCAACTGCAACCCTCGCTTTCTCCCCGATAGCGGTGATAAGCTCCTTGAGTGCCTGCCCGGTCTCCTTGGCTTTAGTAGAGACCGACTCTTCCTCCTCCTCTCTGCTGTAATAATCCTCTGGAGGTGTAGTTACTGTAACCACTTTTCTGTTGTCTTTAACCAGCCCTTCTGCCTGCTCTTCTTCAGACTCGTTATTAGCCACGATCATAACATATACGCTGTCCGACCTTATTTGCATTGTTAACTATGGTCTCTATAGCAGTATAGACCTGGGACAATATCTCCGCGTCTTTAAAGTCGTCTATTTCTACAGACGTAGAGCCTCTGCTGTAGTGGCGGCAGCAGCAACGCCAATGCCATTGCAACAACTATTATGTAAGGCGCTTTCATTATTAGATTTTTTTAAACGTATGCAAAAAACAATTTATTCTTAGAGTGCGCAGGTGCCTGCTGCAAGCTTGGCCAATAATTACCCCTGCCCGCGCTGCAGCTCGCCTCATTCAGTAGGAGTCGACAGGATATTCGATGGCCGGTTGATATTCCGATGTAGCAAGTGCAAAATATGCTCCATCGTGCCTGCCGGGGCGAGCACAGACGAGGCGTACCTAGACTTTCTCGACTGCTACGAGAGCAGCAGCGGAGTGGCCGAAGCGGATAACCTGAAGCTATTGATGGAGCAGGAAAGGATAATCCGGCCAAGCGCAGAGATAAATGCCCTTTTGTCTGCAAACAAGGCGGCAGGCGACCCCCTGCTTGAAGAAGTGTTGCGGTCACAGCAAGACTATGTCGTCGATTTCCGCGCCCTTGAAGAGCCGCTGCCCGAGCCTGGCTCCGATGTCGAGCAGCTGCCGGTGGACGAAGCAATAGTCGGCGTCCTGCGTCAGAAAAAGATCGATAGCCTCTACAAATTTCAAGAAGACGCGGTAAAAAAGGTCCTGCAGGGTAGCGACGTTGTCATCACCGCGCCGACCGCGTCAGGCAAAACAGAGGCGTTTTGCATCCCTATCTTGCAGAAAATCGCCGAAGAGGTGCCGCGCTTTGGCTCGCTCCGCACCAGCGGCGAAGAAGGCGGCAAGGTGTCCGCGATTTTCGCCTACCCGACAAAAGCGCTCTCGCGCGACCAGCTGCCCAAGATAGCCGAGCTGGCAGAGCCCCTCGGCGTCAGGGTGGCAGCCCTTGACGGCGACACGCCGGATAAAGAGCGCGCCTCCATATCGGCGTCGCCGCCTGACGTCATTGTCACCAATTTCGACGTGCTGCACTACCACATGATGCACAGAACAAAGTTCTCTCGCATGGTCAGGACCGCCAGGTTCTTGGTGGTGGACGAGGCGCATGTTTACACCGGCGTCTTTGGGGCAAACGTCCACCACATAATTGCCCGTCTAGAGAGGCTTGCTGGCAGGAAACTGCAAATAGTCGCGGCTTCGGCAACCTTGCCAAACGCGCAGGAGTTCTGCCAGACGCTCTTTGGCCGGAAAATGGACATGGTGCAGGGCAGGGGCAGGCGCGGCAGGATAAACCTTGCAATAATCTTTCCTTCGCTCCGCTCGTACCGCTCGCTGACGCTTGACCTTGTTAGGCAGACCACAAAGAGGAAGCACCGGACGATAGCGTTTGCCAGCTCGCATCTGGGCTCGGAGCTGATGGCCTTTTATGCATCCCGGCAGGGCGTCAGCATCAGGGTGCACAGGGCCGGGCTTGCGCCGGCGGCAAGAAAGGAAGTGGAGCAGCAGTTCAAGGCTGGCAGGCTGATGGCAATTTCTGCAACGCCGACGCTCGAGCTTGGAATCGACATCGGCGACGTCGATGCGGTGATCTCCAACATCGTGCCAGTCAACCGGCTCACCCAGCGCGTTGGAAGGGCTGCCAGGCGCGGGCAGGAGGGCTATGCGTTCCTTGCGCTTGGCAACGACCCCATCAGCCAGTACTACAAGCAGCACCCTGCCGACTATCTTGCAGACCATGAATATGCCTACACCGACCCTTCGAACCCGTTCGTGCTGGAGTACCAGGTGCTTGCTATGGCATGCGATAGGCCGCTCTCGATGGCCGAGTCACAGCCAGTGTGGGACACACTTCAAAAGCTGGTCTCAAAGGGGCTCGTCAACGCAGTGCGGGAGAGGTTCGTCCCCGACCCGAAGAGGGCGATGCAGATGCTGGGCGAGTATAGCATCCGGGGCATAGGGAGCCGGGTCGACATCAAGTTTGCCAACAAAATCATCGGCGACAGGGCACTCCCACAGGCACTTGAAGAACTGCACCCAAACGCGATATACTTCCTTGCGAGCAGGAGGTACAAGGTGCAGCAGCTTCATTTCGAGCAGAACCGCCAGCCGTACGCCGAGCTGGTATCGATACCGTCTGACTATCCTTATTACACGAAGGCGCTGACAGACGAGTGGCCTTCGATAATCGAGGTGTACGAGAAAAAGGTGGTCTTTGGCGTTGAAGTCGCCTATTGCGCTCTCCAGATAAAAAAGCAGGTGCTTGGCTACGCCAACATCGAGATCGGGCAGGAGGTAGCGCAGGGCAAGAAGGTAATGCTGGACAAGCCTCTTGAATACGAATTTCTGACAAAGGGCTTTGTTTTCAGGGCGCCCCGTCCGGCAGACATCCTGCAAAAGGTCGACGACGACGAGTACGTCGAGATGAGTGCCTTCCATGCTTCTGAGCACGTCATAATCGAGGGGAGCGCCATGATAACCGGCGGTGCGTCGCAGGACCTCGGAGGCATATCGCTAGGCTCTTCCGGCCTGATATTCGTCTACGATGGGAGCGTGGGCGGCAACGGCGCCAGCAGGGCGCTGTACGACAGGCTTGACAAGGCGCTTGGCCGGGCGCTCCGGATACTGTCCGAGTGCCCCTGCAAGAGCAAGAGTGGCTGCCCCCGCTGCACATACTCGTACCGCTGCGGCAACAACAATGAATATCTGCACAAGGTGGCTGCTATCGAAGTTATGAACAGGGTGGTTGAGGGTGAAAAAACAGAGATAGGCGACACTATCGCGGGCGACCGCGCGCTAGTCTAAGCCGCAGGTGCGGTGGAGGAGGTATAGTCGGCTTTTCCTTCTGCCATCGCAGCTGCGCTCTCCTGCGTCTCCGGGCGGGGGCCTGACTCTATCACTATTTCCTTGTCTGCCACGCTCTTTGTGGGTATGACCACTCGCTTACCCTGATCGTCTTTTAGTATGATGTTGTACGCTCCCGCCTGCTCCACTGTGCCTGCATGGCCGTTGAGGGTTATGCGCTGGCCCGGCTTGATGGCCGGCTGGATCTGGGTGCTCCCTCTTATCATCGACGGGATCATCTCCTTCAGACCGTAAGCCATGCCTACCCCTAGGCCAATTGCCACCGCAGCTGCAATGCCCCACACAAGGGCCGAAATGACCGAGTTCAATATCTGCTGGCCGATGCCTAGCTGAGAGGTCGCCACGACGAGAACCACGGCGTAAATGACGCCCGCTGCCCCCATCGCGATTGCCCTGCCGCCGATCACGCCTCTGGCAGGAAGCTCCCTCTGCATCCACTTGCCAACAAAGTCCGCTATTATGCCTCCAATTACCAGTATTATTATGAATGCAGCTACGTTGGGGATCCAGAGCCATACAGAGTTGATGGCCTGTGACACCTGCTGGAATTCAAGCGCGTTCACTGCGGCGGATATGAAGAACAGGTAAACGAACCACCTTGCGGCTACTGTCAGTATCCTAGATAGCCTCCAGCCTGCCTGCGATATTGACTGGCCAATTGTCGTCCGGTTCCAATACTTGTCAACATTCATTTTTTCTACGACTTTTTTTACTACCCAGCCGATTATCCTGCCGACCAGAAGACCAATTCCTAGAAGGATGAGGGCAGCTATTATCTTGGGGAGCGCTTGTACAATCTCCTGCCCGAACTGGCTCAGCGAGGTGGTTATGGGCTCTGTAAAAGTTTGCGCCGTCACTTGCATGGCTACAAACGATAGTATATCTAGCATTATAGAAAATCCACTGCGCATAATAGTAAAAATAGGATGACGAAAAAGCTACTGGGAGTAGGACACGTTGCCTAGAAATAAAACAAGACACTGAATGGTCAACCCATAAGATAAAACCATAACTGCAATACTAGTGACAATTTGCCAGCGTTTCATTTTTGTTGAGCAACAGAGCAGAGCTGTGATGGCCTTTCGACCCACTCGGCCCTTGATCATCACTCTTAGCTCGCCGGCCTCGCCCCTTTCGATCCAGTTGTTGTGCAACAAAAGGCTTGCCCCGGCAAACCCGCAAATAGTAGCCAGACGGCCAGGAAATGCGCCACTGCTTGGCCGCTCTACAGCGATAACAAAATTGCCATTCATGTGATGCAATCCGTCACGATCTGAGGAATACTCTATAATTGTTATATCCAAAGTGCAGCAGAGAACCCCACGGGGCCGGCGACATCAGAAATGCCATATGAAAGGCTAAAGACATTCTACGTCTGCAAGAAATGCAACACCATCTCGATATTCAGAAGAGACATGGAGGATCACTAGAGGATGACAGGGCATGCCGGAACTCTCCAAATCCCGCTAGATGGTAGGTTCTTTCTGCCCGGAAGGCGTGTGTGTATATAGACAAGTAATGCAAAAAACGCCATTTCGATGCCCTCAAGAATTCACGCTACCATGTTTATTTTCACAACCATAATATAATGAGAATATTATGACTTTTTTAAGAGATTCCATGCAAAGCCGTTTGACCGGTAAGGTTTAAGAATAGTTCCGTACGGTTTTGTAATAATAATAGAATTGGAAGAAGCAGCCGTTACTGCAGCAGCTACTACGCCAGCTGCGCGCGTGAGGTGGCAGACGCTAGAGCATAAGGGCGTTGCGTTTCCGCCAGAGTACCAGCCAAGGGGCATCGTCGTTACCATCAGGGGAGAAAAGCTGGCGCTCAACAGGGATCAAGAAGAGCTCATCTACGCATGGGCAAAGAAAAAAGACACTCACTACGCCCAAGACCCTGTGTTCCAGCAGAACTTTATGAGCGACCTCAAAAAGCTCCTGCCGGAAAAATACAAGAGCATCACGATAAAAGACATTAACTTTTCTACTGCTTACAAACTTGCCGATGAGGAAAAGCAGATCAAGGAGCAGGAAAAAGAGAGGTTCAAGAACCTGCCAAAGGAGGAAAAGAAAAAGCTCTCACAGGCCAAAAAGGCCGAGCGGGAGGGCCTCAAGGCAACGTACGGCAAGGCGGTGGTTGACGAAATCGAAGTCGACATCGCCAACTGGCTCGTCGAGCCGCCCGGGCTCTTCATGGGCCGCGGCCAGCACCCTATGCGCGGCAGGTGGAAGCCCCGGATAAAGCCGCAGGATGTGACGCTCAATCTTGGCGAAAACGCGCCGGTGCCGGAAGGCAACTGGAAAGAGATCGTGCATGATCACTCTTCTACGTGGCTGGCAACTTGGGTCGAAACCCTGACAGACAAGCGTAAGTACGTGTGGCTCCACGACTCTGCGGCTCTTAGGCAGGACAACGACAGGGTCAAGTACGACAAGGCAAAAAAGCTTGCCGAGCGGCTGGCCAAGGTTCAGAGGGAAGTCATCAAAAAGATGCGCGGCTCTCCGACTGACGACAAGGTGGCGACTGCCTCATACCTCATATTCAAGCTTGCCATGAGGGTAGGCGACGAAAAGGATCCCGACGAAGCAGACACCGTGGGCGCAAGCACGCTCCGCGTTGAGCACATAAAGTTCCCGCAGGCAAATGGCAGGCAAATGATAGAATTCAATTTTTTGGGCAAGGACAGCGTGCCTTGGCAAAAGACGCTTGAAGTCAATTCAGACGACACAAAGGCACTATATGATAACCTGAAAAGGTTCATGCAGGGCAAAAAGCCTACCGACCCAATATTTGACGGCATCAACTCGCGCAGGGTGAACGCTTTCCTGCAGACGATAATGCCGGGGCTCACCGCCAAGGTGTTCAGGACCTGCATCGCGACCAAGGTGGTGCAGGAGGTGCTTGCAAGCTCGAGCAGGGCGGACAAGAACTCTACAGAGGCGCAAAAGGTCTACACCGCCAAGATAGCCAACCTGAAAGCGGCGATAACGTGCAACCACAAAAAAGGAGTCGACCCCAAGAACCCTGCCGCAAAGAAGGCCATTGAAAAATTTGAAGAGGCTGTAGCCAAAAAGGAGGAAGCTATCCAACAACTCAAGGCAGACATTGCGGCAAAAAAGTGGAAGACCAAGCTACAGGAGCAGCGATTGAAGGAGCGCCTTGAAAAGCTCGAAGTACAGCTAAAGCTCCAGCAGGAGACGCGTGATTACAACCTTGGCACCTCGCTCCGTAACTACATCGACCCGCGCGTCATGAAGGCGTGGCTCAACTGTGTCGACCTTGACTGGACAAAGGTGTATACGGCAACCCTCCAGCGCAAGTTCAAATGGGTCGAGGGCTATAAGGATCGGAACTTCAGGACATTCTATCCGGAAACCAAGAACTTTTAGAGGCGTCACTGTCAGAAGACTTATATCATTTCTGCCTAGTCTTTTAATGTGGCAAGTCATTCTCATGACACCTACATATCTCTGGAAGAGCATCCATAGATTTTGCGTTCCAGGGGTACTGTTTTCTATTGTTAATGTTATAATTTTGACCTTTGTCGCTGCTGAGGCTCAACTGCCGGCGACTACTTCCCAGCAGGACGGCGGCTACTCTGCTGAGTCGCTCTTTATCGCGCTCTTTTCTAACGGCGACGCGCTGGTCGAGTACGACATCAACATCACCGATCCTATGGCAGAGGAGATTAGAGTACCGCTGTTTGCAGAAAGCAGCGTGAGGAACCTTATCGTGGTCGACTACGAAGACAACGTGGTCGAGTACGCGATCGGGTCGACTCCTAACGAAATTGTGCTCAGGGCGCCCGGAGTGTCAAACGTCAGGATAAGCTACACCACGCAGGATCTGGTCGACAAGAGCCAAATGAGATGGATCTTTACGCTCAACTCTCCAGATACCGGCTTTTCGGTGAGGCTTCCGCCGGAAAGCGTGCTTGTAGACTTTGAGCCGCAGCCATCCATCACGCCTTTTGCCGGTCAGTACCTGCTGACCTTTGACGACCCAGGCCCAGCCCGGATCATGTATGTCATAGGAGTGCTTGGCACAGAGGAGCAGGCAAACATAGTCATCAGGCTTGCCGACACCACCATAAATCAAGTGAGAACCGCACACCCTGACATCGTGCTTGCCGGCGCAGAAGGTATGCTCCAGCAGGCCATGGCCGCCAGGGACGCTGACAGGTTTGGGGACGCTGAAACGCTGGCGACGCGGGCAAACGACGCGGCTCTTGCGGCTGGTAGGGACTTTGTGGCGGCACAGCAGGCAATCTCTGGCGCTGGCGCGCAGATCGAGGCGGCTGCGGGGGAAAACCGCGACACCTCTTCTGCAAGGCAGCTCTTGCAGCAGGCGAACGCAGAATTTGAAAACGGCAACTATGTCGCAGCAAGGAAGGCAGCCGAAGACGCGGTCGACGCAATGGGCGAAATGCCGCCCGCGCCAGAGCTGCCGGTGTCAGTCATTGTAGCCGCAACAGTGGCGGGGGCTGGAGCTGTCGGGACGCTGGTATTCCTAAGGATGAGACGCAGTAGCAAGTCCGCGCCCGCGCTTTCGCAGCAAAAAAGAGCGGCAGAGCCAAGAGACCCTCCGGCCAGCAGCAGCAGCAGCAACAATAGCAGCAACAGCAACATTAGCAGATCCGCATTCAGGCCACCTGTGGCCGAGATCAAGGCCAGAGAGCCGGAAGAAGAGCTAGAAACGGTAGAGGAAGACAGCAACAATAGCAGCAACAGCAACATCAGCAGCCTGCCAATTCAGCAGGAGCCGGCCACGATACCTGATTCGCAGACTGACACAAGCATGCTTTTAAGGATAGTGGGCAGGATGCTCGAAGAGCGGCCCCATTTGCGACCGGAGGACCAAGAGGTGCTCAGGTACCTTGCGGAAAAGGAAGGCGCAGCCTTTGAAAGCGAGCTCAGGAGCAAGTTCCAGCTCCCTAAGACCACGATATGGCGGCTCGTCAAGAGGCTCGAGCGGGAGGAGCTGGTGGAGATACGCAAGGCAGGCGGCCAGAATCTTATCAAGTTAAAGTTCGAGGACAGGCAGGCGTAGTTGTGGTAGCCATCCTTAAATAAAATGGAACCGATTATTCTCTATTATGAGCGACTACGTCCCAGACGACATCACTACTCTCCTGTCTGCGCCGATAGAGCATTTCCTGAACACGAACGTGGTAATTCTGGAAGGCGACAAGTATGCGGACGAAGCGTTGAGGCTCATGAAGGAGAGGGGCGTCAGGAGTATCCTCGTCTCGCACCTCGGCGAGGTAGTGGGTATCGTGAGCAAGACGGACATCCTGTTCAAGGTGATGTCGCAGGGCAGGAATCCTGGCAAGGTCAGGCTCCGGGAAATAATGACGAGCCCCGTCATGGCAGTCGGGCCGCAAAACACCGTCCAAGAGACGCTGACTATAATGGAAAGGCACGTGATAAGGCAGGTTATCGCGAGCTCGCACTCTGCGGTGCTTGGCATGGTCTCCCGCGACGACATCTTCGAAAAGATACACACGGCGACGGTGTCAACTGCGCACACGGCAATCAAGGGAACCCCAGTCTGCATAATCAATCCGAGAGCCATAGTCTACATGAAGGACAATAGCATAGCCAAGATAGTCTGCCCATACTGCGAGTCGCCCTTTGACACAAAGGAGGGGCTGTCGAGCCACATCGACAGGCTGCATGCTGGCACCGGCGTGCTTGAAGGCGACGTCAGGCGCATGTTTGAATGAATGAACGAACACCTGTCATTATGTATGCGATAATGACCAAATAATAGTATATACCATATCTGCCATCATCGCATGCGGCCCACATTACCGATCTTGCACCCGACAATCAGCAGCAGCTGCTGCAACTGCAGTACGGCAAGACTGTCTTTCTGCCCATCCCAAGCGACGTCGTAGAATTGATGGGGTTGAAGGACGGCTACAGGCTTGAGCTGGAAGTAATTGACTCCAACCAGCTGCTGGTAGTCCGGCGCAAATAGTTTTGTCCAATGTCTGCGTATATTGGGCATGCTCAGGTGCCCAAATTGCTCAGGCGAGATGCGTGAGGCGAGAAAATACGGTGTTCACATCGACTACTGCCCGGTATGCAGAGGCATATGGCTCGACAGGGGAGAGGTGGACAAGATAGTGCTGTCTGCGCCGGCAGCGGCAGTCTCTGAAGAGACTGCAGGGGAAAACATCGTTGCTGGTAATGGTGAGCGCGGCTATGAGCTGAACAGGATACTGTCTGAGCTTCGAAAAGAAGGGCGCATTAGCTAACCTAACCAGAACCAAAAAGCCAAAACATTTGTGCGATATCTGGCAGAGCTCGCATCATCAAAAGTCAAAAATAGGATGACAACGAGTTAATTTACAAAAAAATGATGCTTGACCAGGATATGCCAAAGGTTTTGGAGTGCCAGAAATGCGGGGACCGCAGATGGCGCGTAGAGATTGAATGGGCAATATCGACTACAGGTAATGAAAAGATGACCGTCATATGGCTGGTATGCGCCAGCTGCAGCGAGCGGACAAGGTTCGAGGAGATAATCGACGGCATAAAGAACGCCAAAGAAGAGATGTTTGTCGACGCAGGAGCGGCATAGCAGCCGCTTTGTACATATGGCTTATATTATGTAGCGCGAAATCCCATGTGGCAACCACGCTTGCTAGGCGGTGCCGGGGTAGCTCAGCTTGGTTAGAGCGTACGACTCATAATCTTACACACACCATAAGAAATCGTAAGGTCGCGGGCTCAAATCCCGCCTCCGGCATCTTTCTCATTTAATACGAATGCACTTCGGACTTGTGCTCCCGCAAATACTTTTTCTTCTTGAACCGCTCATTACATTTCTCGCACTTGAAGGGCTTCTCGAACTCCTCGAGAAAGCGCCGCCTCCGCTCTTCCGGCGAGTCTACGATGTTTGGATTGTCCGGAGAGTTTATCATGACAATGGAACTCGTTCCTTTTCGCTTATTTACTTTAAGTAAGAAAATTCTCGAATTACGATTTCTCCATTCTTTGGAAAGAATTTTTTCATGCCGCCTAGACGTCTTCTCCAAGGATGTTCTTTCTTCACATCTTCTTGTAGTTGATCTTGCCAAAGTACAGGTCGGAAAAGCTGGTCGGGTCCTTTGGCTTGTCTTCCCTGTCGTAGATCTCGCGCTTGGTGCCAAGGCCTTCAACCTTCTTGCACCGGTAACAAATCAAGCCCTCACATCATCACCGTATATGGTCTCGTCACAATAATAGAGACACGTCTTCATTGCAATTGTTAGGCAAACAGAAGAGGTCCCTTCTTATAACCTGATGTATGTAATTATGCGTGACGCATGTCGGGGCACTTTTATAATGGCGTCTGCCGAGTGTATGCTGGATGCCGAAAAAGACCATCTACGGCAGGTGCCCAAAATGCAAGGCCAAGGGCGAGCTACTAGTCGTCTCCGGGACGCCGGGAAAGGAAAAGTTCAGGTGCAACCGGTGCTACCACAACTTTGGAATGGACGAGCTCTAGAGCCAAGACACGATTATATATGATTCGTAAAACTAGTTCTGTCGGTGCCGTCGTAGCTCAGCCTGGGAGAGCACTCGACCTTTTTAGGGGTGAAGCTGAAGACCGAGCTGTCGTGAGCTCAAATCTCACCGACGGCACTTTAACTAATCTTCTTCTATTTGCCTGACTATCTTGGCAACGTTGTCGATTATTTTGCCTGATGCCGCCAGGTGGTTCTTGGCGTCAAATATTGACTGGAGCTCCTTCTTTGTAAGATATTTTGAAATGCTCGCGTCCTTGGCTGCCGCGTCGAAAAAGTGATCGCCGGATTCAAGCGCCGCAAACGCCACGCGCTGTATATCCCTGTAGGCGTCAAAGCGAGCAACACCCTTTTTCACGAGCGCTTCGAGCACAAACTCGGCGTATATCTGGCCATTTGTCATCTCAATGTTTGCGGCTATCCTTTCCCTGTTCACTTTGAGCTCCGAGATCACTTTGGTCACGGCGTTTAGCATCTCGTCAAGCAGTATCGTCGCCATCGGCAGCGTGAAGCGTTCGTTGGCAGAATTTGAAAGGTCGCGCTCGTGCCATAGCGCAATGTTGTCCATCGACACGCCGACAAGCGACTTTAACATCTTAGCTAGTGACGACACGCGCTCGCTCTTGATCGGGTTGCGCTTGACAGGCACCGCGCTGCTTCCCATCTGGCCCTTCCTGAAGGGCTCGGCAACTTCGCCTATCTCGGTGCGCTGCAGGTTCCTGATCTCTATTGCTATCTTGTCAAGGGTCGAGCCAATGAGCGCTATGCAGAATTGCATCTCGGCAAAGCGTTCTCTGGGGACCACCTGAGTCGCTGCATTTACAGGATAAAGGTCGAGGTTTGCAGCCACCAATTTCTGCACTTCAAGCGCCCTGTCGCCCATTAGCGAGCCGGTGCCAACCACCCCGAGCGTCTTGCAGAGCAAGAAGCGCTTCTTGCCCTCCTCGATCCTTTCAATGTGCTTGGCCATTTCCGCGGCCCATATCGCAAATTTCAGCCCAAATGCAATGATGCTCGCGTGCTGCCCGTGCGTCCTGCCCACCGCAGGCAATGCCTTGAACTCGAATGCCCTATCTGCCAGAAGAGATGCCAGTCTGCCGACCTTTGACTCGATTATCTTGAAAGCGTCGCGCATCTGCATGCAGGTCGAAGTGTCGACAACGTCGTTGCTGGTCAGGCCGTAGTGTATCCACGGCTTTGACTTGGCCGAGACCTGCTCGCTCAGCGCTTCCACCATGGCCGCTGTGTCGTGCTCGCTTGCCGCTTCAAGCTCGTTGACTCTTGCCAAGGTGACCTTGCCAGAGCTGGCAGCTTTTTCAATTTCTCTGGCAGCCTCGGCCGGTATCATGCCTATCCTGGCTTGGGCCTGAGCCACGGCCGCCTCAAAGTCTAGTTGGTACTGCAAGCGCTTCTCGTCCTCAAATATGGCGCACATCTCCTTGCTACCGTAGCGCCCCGAGTCAATAGGCAGTATTGGCATCTATAGGATGTAGGGCGGGCCGTGATGAAAATAAACCTTGTTAGCGTATAGCTTATTCAAAAAGCTATTATAGATGATGCTTAGCATAGATCAATGTAGAAGATGATGGACAATCAAGATACAGAATTTGCATTTCATTATTATTGTTATATTATTATTGATGGCAGGTGCTACTCTCAAGGTAGTGGCCATTATGAAAGACCAGCGTGTCGTCGAGGCGTCGCTTGTTCCAGACGGAAACGGAGTCGTGATGTACGACTATGGTGGCTCGCTTGGCGTGGTCTACAACCCCAAGGTGGCGGCGCAGGCAGGGCTCAAGTATTACGACCAGTTCCTGTCGACTGGCGACCCGCAGGCAAAGAAGCATTTCCTCAACACCGCTGACTGGCTGGTGGCGCACGCGACCGACAGGGGCAACTACTCTGTCTGGGAGTACGGCTTTGCATGGCGCTCGTACGGAGGGGTGAGCCCTCCGTACGCGTCAGGGCTTGCGCAGGCGGAAGGCGTCAACGTCTTGACAAGGGCGCACAACATGACTGGCGACGATCGCTACCTTGTCGAAGCCAAGAAAGCCTTTAGCGCGTTCATGGTCGACTATGAAGATGGCGGCGTGGCAAGCGACGAGGGGCGCGACTCGCTATTCCTCCAGCTTCTGGCCAAGCCTGGCTTCCAGAAGACCTATGTGCTCAACGGCCACACCAACTCGCTCTTGTTCGTATGGCAGTACTATCAGTACACGCACGACTATCGGGCACTCATTGTCTTTGGCAAGGGAGTGAATTGGCTCCTGCAGAACCTGCCGGAATACGACTCTGGCGACTGGTCCTACTACGACAGGCTTGGCAACAAGGCGTGGGACAACTACCATCAGGGGCATGTCAGCCAGCTTGGCAGGCTATTCGAAATCACCGGCGAGCCGGTGCTCAAGGAGTACAGCAACAGGTTCGCAGCGTACGCCGGGCAAGGCTTATAATAACATCAGATAACAATTGAGTAGCAGCAACAACATTGAACGAGCTTGTCACAAGGAGCGGCAATCACAAGGTCAGAAAGGTAAGCGACCTAGAATTCCGGATAGATCCAAACCCTGCAAAGAGAATGAAAGTCCCGGTTACGATTTACGCTAATGGATCATTGATAACAAAGATGGTCACCGACAGGACGATAGACCAGGCGGCGAATGTCGCGATGCTGCCAGGCGTCAAAAAGCACGTCGTTGTCCTGCCTGACGGCCACGAGGGCTATGGCTTTCCAGTGGGCGGAGTCGCTGCGACTGACATGGAGCATGGCGTAATCAGCCCTGGCGGCGTGGGCTACGACATCAACTGCGGCGTCAGGCTTGTCCGGACGAACCTAACTGAAAGCGACATTCGGCCGCGGCTCAAGGACCTCGTGAACGAGCTCTTCCGCTCCATTCCTTCCGGCGTAGGGAGCGAGGGAGCCGTTAAGCTGTCACGGTCGGAACTAGACGAGCTGTTGGTCGAAGGCGTCCGGTGGGCGGTCCGCCACGGTTACGGCACCGACGACGACGCCGAGGTTTGCGAGGAAGGTGGCAGCATGGCCGGTGCGGACCCTGCAAGCGTCTCGGACACCGCAAGGAAGAGGGGCGCGCCGCAGCTTGGGTCCTTGGGCTCCGGCAACCATTTCTTGGAAGTACAAAAGGTGGACAGGATATTTGACGAGCGGGCGGCAAAAGCGCTAGGCCTTGACAGGGAAGGTCAGCTGACCGTGCTGATACACTGCGGCTCACGCGGCTTTGGCCACCAGATATGCACCGACTATCTGCGCGTTTCCGAGTCGGCACTCCGCAAGTATGGCCTTACGCTTGCAGACAGAGAGCTTGCATGCGTCCCGAACAACTCGAAAGAGGGCGAGGATTATAGAAAGGCAATGTATTCTGCGCTCAATTTTGCCTGGGCCAACAGGCAGATGATAACTCACTGGACCCGCAAGACATTCGAGCGCGTCTTCAGTATGGGCGAGGGCGGCCTTGACATGGATTTGGTATACGACGTCGCGCACAACATTGCAAAGGTGGAGCGCCACAAGGTCGATGGCGAGGGCGCGCGTGACGTGGTCGTGCACAGAAAGGGCGCGACGAGGGCGTTCCCTGCAGGAATGGATCAGGTGCCGGGGCGGTACCGCAGCATCGGCCAGCCGGTGATAATACCGGGCTCGATGGGCACTGCAAGCTGGATATTGCTTGGCAACCAGAAATCGCTCGACCTCAGCTTTGGCTCGACTGCGCATGGTGCCGGCAGGACGATGTCAAGGTCGGCCGCCAAGAGGAGCTACACGCCAGAAGGCGTCAAGAGCGGCCTCGAGTCAAAGGGCATCTACGTCAAGGCCCTAACGAAAGAGGGCGTCGTAGAAGAGACGCCGGACGCCTACAAGGACGTCGACGCCGTCGCCAACGTGTCGCACTCGCTTGGCATCGCCACCAAGGTGGTGAGGCTCGTGCCTATAGGAGTGATAAAGGGCTAGAATGTCTTCTTCCGACGACCCTGACATCGAGATAATCAAAGCGCGCAAGCTGAAAGAAATGAAGAAAAAGGCAGCCGCGCTGGAAAGGGCAAAGACGAGCAGCCAGCAGCAGCCGCCGCCGCAAAGGCAGCGCACTGCCCGCGACATTGTCAATGGGTATCTCTATGACAGGGGCGACGAAGTACTGAGCCTTGCGTACGCGCAGTACCCTGCACAGACTGAAGCAATTGTCGCAAAAATAGCTGAATTGATCTTAACGGGCGAGATATCAAGCAGGATATCTGGGGGCGAGCTCCTGTCGCTGTTTCGCTCGGTGGGGCTCAATGTGCGGGTCAACACCACAATCAAGGTGGAGGACAAGGGCAAGTTCATTTCGTTTGCTGACAAGCTAAAGCAGCAGCAAGATGAATGATTGACTTGGTAGTAATAGGGACGTTTATTATTGATTTTCAATCAATAGAGTTTGGGCCCGACTCCAATGTAGCAGTCGGCATGCTGAATGAAATGCAAAAGGCATGCCAGCTGGAAAACTCATTTGCGCTTGACGACCCGGTCCAGAGCGCCGGCTGGGCATTTGCAAAGTTGTTCCTTGCCGGCCAGTTCGTAGAAAAATTGTATGCCAAGCACGGCTTTGAGGTCGACGGCTCAAAAGGCAAGAAATTTGAAGACAAGTTCATAGCGTGGCTTGGCATGCAATTGAAAAATAGGGGATGCAGCGCGCAGGTAAAAATGGCGCCGGAAATGAAATTGATCTAGACTCTGCGTCCCCTTCTTCCACCTGGCTTTCTTGTAGTATCGTGCGGTACCGGAGTCACGTCGTCTATCCTGCCTATCCTAAAGCCCGCCCTTGCAAGAGCCCTGATGGCTGCCTGCGCGCCGGGGCCCGGGATTCTCGGGCCGACGCCGCCGACCGCCCTCACGCGGATGTGGAGCGCGTTGATACCCTTTGACTTGGCAACATCGGCTGCAGCGACTGCAGACTTCATTGCGGCGTAGGGCGACGACTCGTACCTGTCGGCCGTAACGTGCCTTCCGCCAGAGCTGAACGATATTGTCTCGCTCCCACTCAGGTCGGTGATATGCACAAGCGTGTTATTGTAACTGCTAAAGATGTGGGCTACTCCCCACCTAGTCTGGGTAATTTCGTCTCCTGCGGTAGTTTCAGACATGCACTTACAATCGCCCCTTTAGAGAGTTAAAAACGTTATCGCTTACTAAAGTGAACATAGCCCCTGTTCTCAAGCAGCCTGTCGCCGACAAAGACGCTGCCATTTCCCCTTTTCACTCTGCCAATGACGCGCAGCCTGAGTTCTGTCTTTCTAGCTGCGGTCTCTGCCTGCCTTAACTTTGCTTGCGGGATCGTAGCGACGATCTCGTACTCCTCACCTCCATGAAAGACAAGCTCGTACACATCAAGGCTGTTTTCCTGCGCAAATTTCTCCAAGCCGTCTACCGCTGGTACGCTATCAACAACAATGTCTACGTTGCTCTGGCTTGCAAGCTCGTAAAGCGAGATCGCAAGGCCATCGCTTGAATCAATTGATGATGAAAAATACTTTGCAAGTGCAATGCCAAAGCGCTGCCTCGGGACGGGCTGGAGCACCGATTCAATCGCTTGCTTTCTGAACATGCCAGCTGTTCTAGCATTGTGCATCAGAATAGCGAGGCCAGAAGGCGCAAGCCCGAACATGCCTGAGGCCACTACTATGTCGCCCGGCTTGGCGCCGCTCCTTGGCGGCAGCTTGCCGCTTGCAATACCTATCATGCTGCAGTCGATGACCAGCTCGCCGGCTTGATTTGTGTCGCCGCCGATTATCTTTACGCCAAATTCTTTTGACGCAATCGCAAAGCCTTCTGCGAGTCCTTCAACATACGGCCGCGTGCAATTCTTAGGCAAGCCAAGGGATGTCATCGCCGCGAGCGGCTTGACTCCCTTGGCCGCCAAGTCGCTTGCGCACGACACGACACTCTTTCTTGCGACCTGCCACGGCTTCATGCCAGGCGGCACGTCTGTGCATGCGACCAGCATGTCTGCCTTGAAAACAATATTGTCCTTCTCTAGCGTCGCCACGTCGTCAAGGTCGCCTATCCCCAGCTTGCCCACAAAAATGCGGATTATTTCTCTTTCATCTAATTTGCTCATAAACACGCTGGACCTTTTCGCTTGCCTTCTTGTAGAGCGCTTGCGCATTTTCTGCCTTGGACTCGACTGAAACCCTGATCGCGTGCTCGGTGTTTGACGGCCTTACCAAGACCCACGAGTCCTCATCTATTATCGCCTTGACCCCATCGTCAGTCATTATAGACGACGATTCCTTCTTGAAAATGTCCGGCAGCCTTTCAATGATTGCCATGTGCAAAGAGGAATCGGCCGCTATCTTGCTCCTTACCTGCGCGTACTGAGACGCGAACTTCAGGCAGTCGTCTATCGTCCTCCTGTCAAGCGCCGATATTGTGGCTGCGGCGAGCAGCCCGTCGCGGCACATGTTAAACCGGGGCATGATAAAGCCGGCGCTGCTGCCCTCGCCCCCTGCGTCCGCGTCCACCTCGAGCATCCTGCTCACCACGTTTGCCTCGCCCACCTTGGAGTATGCGACTTTTCCGCCGTGCTCGCGGATGAATTTTTCAACGGCGACGCTCGTGTCGATGCTTGTCACGAACCTCTTCATGCCCATTTCTACTACACGGGCGACGCACAGGAGCAGCGTCGCGTCAGGGTTCAATTTTTCGCCATTATTTCTTACGGCTACAAGCCTGTCGCCGTCAGGGTCTATCGCAAAGCCGTGATCCAAGTGGTTGGAAGTTACAAGCGCCCTTAGATCTGCAAGCTCGTCAGCAGTCGGGTCGGGCCCGCGCGAAGAAACGCCGGGAACGCCGTTGATGCTGTAGCACTGCCTGCCCATCTTTTTAAAGAGCAGCTCTGCGTAGCCGCACGCAGCGCCGCCGCCAGCGTCCACTCCCACCTTAACAGGCGAGCCGCCCTTTACCAGCTGCGCAATGTCATCGACGTAGCTTGAGGTAGCGCCATACTCGCTGCCAAACTTGCCATGATGGCCATTTGGCGCCTTGAGCATCGCGTCCACCTCGCTTTCAAAAAGCATCCTGCCGCTGATTATGAATTTCATACCGTTCCATTCAAGCGGGTTGTGCGACGCCGTCACTATCACGCCAGCGCCGTACTTCTGCGCCTCCCGGATCACCGCCGGGGTGGGCGCCACACCAAGGTTGTACACGTTAATTCCTGCAGACATCAGGCTAGCTGTCGCTGCCTGTGCGATTATCCTGCCTGATGGACGGGTGTCCCGCGCAAGCACGCACCCGCCCGACTTGATTATGGTAGCGAACTGGCCTGCGAATCTGGAGACCTCGTGGAGGTTGAGGTCTTGCCCATAGATTCCCCTGATGCCCGAGATCGATACCTTCAAACTAACAAAAACATCGATGGCGCCGGTATTTAATGTCGCGCCAAGATCTGGCAGGATGGTGCTAAGAATTAAATAAAGAACGCCAGAAGTTGCCTGTGTCTATTTTACGTGCCCTAGTAGCTCAGCCTGGCAGAGCGAAGGTTTCGTAAACCTTAGGTCATGGGTCCGAATCCCATCTAGGGCTTTTTGTCCCTTCACCTCATGGTTCACGAAACCTTCGCTCTGCACAGTCTTCGCTACGACTAGGGCGTCCGGTGTCTGAGGATTAGCACTCAGATTCTGAGTGTTAGCCGTCAGGCAAGCAAGGTCTGGCGTGTACCCGTGCTTTTGCAGCAATGGCAATTCCAGCTGCTGAAACGTCTTCAACCTTCTCTTTATGTCGCTCTTAATGCGGTATTCGTAATCCTTGGAAACTTGGGCATTGCCAAGCAACCATTCAATCTCTGTCCTCGTTAAAAGAGCCGGATGATTTTCGACCATAGAATCTATATAATGACTATAGCGGTAGCTTGGAGAATCATCTAAATAGTCAAGGACATTTATTCTTGACATGGATTCTAAAGGAGGTTCGGATAACAATGGTAGTAGATGAGGCAAAGTTGCATGAATTTATTGGGAAGGCTGTGGTTGAATGGGGAGCAGCGTATGGCGTGTTGCTCACTTTTGTAGGTGACAGGCTTGGACTGTTCAAAGCCATGGCCGGAGCAGGAGGTGCATTGACACCAGAAGAGCTAGCAAAAAAGACAGGCACACACCCACGAATAATAAACGAATGGCTTGCTGCTCAAGCCGCTGGAGGTTTTGTTATATACAATCCTGCTGCAGGTACATACCTGCTCCCAGAAGAGCAGGCTATTGCGCTAACAGATGAGAACAGCCCAGCATACATAGCAGGCGAATACCAAGTCATAATGGGACTTTTCAAAGACGAAGAAAAAATCATTGAAGCATTTCGAACTGGAAAAGGTCTTGGATGGGGAGACCATCATCATTACTTATTTGAAGGTACAGAGAGGTTCTTCAAACCAGGTTACATAGCAAACCTAACAACAAGCTGGATTCCAGCGCTAGAAGGGATTGAAGAAAAGCTCAGAGGAGAAGAAGGGGCAAAGGTAGCGGATGTTGGATGCGGTCATGGAGTGTCGACAATCCTAATGGCAAAAGCATACCCTAATTCAAAGGTCATAGGATTTGATTATCATAAACCCTCAATTGAACGGGCTAGGGAGCAGGCAGAAAAAGAAGGCTTGAAGAACATAGCATTTGAAGTAGCAGGAGCAACAGACTATCCTGGAGATGATTATGACTTGATTACGTTCTTTGATTGCTTCCATGACATGGGAAATCCAGCTGGAGCAGCTAAACATGTGCTGCAAACACTGGAGAAGAAAGATGGCACATGGATGCTCGTAGAGCCTTTTGCCAATGATAAGGTAGAGGATAATTTGAATCCAATTGGAAGGGCATTCTACTCTGGGTCTACTATGATTTGCGTTCCTGCGTCTTTGAATGAAAATGGACCTGCGCTAGGAGCGCAGGCAGGTGAAGAAAGAATAAGAGAAGTAGTAAGGTCGGCAGGTTTTTCAAAGTTTCGTCGGGCAACCCAGACGCCATTCAATTTGGTCTTTGAAGCGAGACCCTGAGCTCTACGCCAAACGACAACTAAGACCAGTATTTCAGAGTGGAGCGGGTGGGATTTGAACAGTTAAGTTCTAAGTTCTTCTTTCCTAGCTCACCTTCTAGATTGGAAGCAAATCAGCTTAAAAAACTGTTGCTGAGGTCATGGGTGGTTCAAATCCCTCCATCAGGTCCATTTCTTCTAATCTGGTTAACTATATGCCTCTGACGCCCGTGAACATATTATTCTTGTTCATTAATCAGAAAGGATGATGACGACTTTCATTCAGTATACTTATCATGGTGGAAACAGGTGAAATCTCTGCAATAGTAACAAAATCCGCAGTTCGGACATATAGGTTTTGAGAGCGTAGGATTAAATTCAGAATAGCAATTAAAACAATTCATGATTCATTCTGAATGAGATATATCTCTCTCCCAATTACTAAATTTATTGCATACGAACAAGTCTTTAGTGAAGCGTTCTGACAGGGGTACGAGGAAGTCAAAGCATCAGCAGCAAGAACGGAGGTTTTCGGTGATTAAATAAAAAATGACAGATGAATTTGTTGTGATATACGTTGATAGAAAGTATGGAAATGCTTACTATGACAGATACAGGAATAACTGGATAGGGTGCGCGGTAGAAGAACATGAAGAAGGTAGAGCACTACATCTGGATAAGAAGAGCGGAGCCCTTGTATGTTATGGATATGGACATGAAAATAATTACATAAGAGGTCGAAAATACAGGATTCTAGAAATAGACGTAGACGAATAGGGTAAAAGAAGAAAAGAAAAGAAGATGGCGGCAGCGCAGGGAAAACTGGTTAGCAAAACCCTGCGCTATGGCCTTTACAATCATTTATCGAATGGTAAGAAAGGCAGCTTCAATAATCTGAGTGTTTTTCTTCAATATGCTTATTCTTTTCTTCTTCTGTCCTAAAGTACAGGTTGCAGAAACTACATTTGAATTTTAGCGGGTGAGAGTTGTGCCAGCCTGTAGAGGACATTTAGTTGTATATTCTTCCGGCAATATTTAAGCATCCTTAAAGAGTGGCAATACCTTGCACGGCATTGCTGAGGTCGTGGGTTTGCCGCTGCACTACTTACGCGCTTGTACACAAACAGAAAAGCGCGACCTAGCGTACTAGATTCTTGACTATATCGTTTAACTTGGCTAGTCTTACCGGCTTATCGACAAATACGTCTATCTTGAGTGACGGCAGCACCCTCTCAACCTCATTCATGCTCATTTCAAATGAACTGGTCATGATTATTTTCACATCTGGGTTGATTCTCCTAATTTCCTTTACCAGTTCAAAGCCGGACATTCCCGGCATCCGCACGTCTGTAATTATTATCTGGTAGGCTTTTGGGTCTTGCTTGAAATGTTCAAAAGCGGCAATAGGATTGATAAATCCATAAGTGGAATAACCCGCGGCTTTAAGAGAGTTTTTGAATATTGAGAGAATATCCTCATCGTCATCGATTAAAAGGATAGCAGCGTTTTTCTGCTGCGCCGCCGGCGCTGGGCTTGATTGCGCTTGCATATAGCTCACTTTTTCGTCATGACTATATACATGGTTGGAATTTTCTGCAAGCAATCAACGATAACTGCAGCCTATCCGCACCCGTAAAGACTTTTCATTGCATTGCACTCAACTATATAATCTGCAAGCAGATGATTGCATTGCATACAATCTTTATTAAGAGCGCTGCCCTCGGGATATGGCGATGGCGGACCGAAAAAGCTTGTCCAAATCCACGCCGGCTCAATCCGGCAGCGTATCCTTAAGGTTGGACGCAGACCTGCTTGATGATTTGCGAAAAGAGTCAGAGCACAAACGAATAAGTTTGAACACGCTAGCGACCCAGATATTCCGCACACATACGGAATATGGTTCCATATCTGCCAGAGCCGGCATGGTCTCCTTCCACAAGTCCTTGCTAATACGCTTGATGGACAAATTGAGCGAGGATGAGGTAACCAAATTATCAGAATATATCGCAAAAAATGAATTGAAAGACACGATTCTATTAATGAAAAAGCGCTATGACGCATCTGCGTTTGTCGACTTTATAGAAGCATGGGCAAGGGTTTCTGGATTTGAATATCGCCATGATGTTTCAGATAGGACGCACTCATTCGTTATCCAGCACGACATGGGAAAGAGGTGGTCTGCATATATCGGCAACCTTTTCAAGTATGGCTTCTCCGACGTTGGCTCGAAATGGGCTGACTTTCAAACTACTGATAACACGGTCACATTTAACGTCGAAGTCTGAAGAAAATGAATCTGGACGTTGCTGAGGTCGTGGGTAGTTCAAATCCAACCCGGTCCATTTCTTTTATTTTGGGAAAATATGGTATTAAATCACGTTTGTTTTAGAGAGTTGTCGGATAAAACAAGCCAGCACATCCAATGAAGAGTTGCAACTAAGCACAAATATTAATGAGGACATTATAAGGTCATTGCAAAGAGAGAAAAAAGAGGATGTGAAATGTTCGTCACTCGTCTGTTTTTTATAAGACTGTTGCATGACCTTTGGTGAAGACCCTCAGTTGTCATCGCTATTGTTGAGTTGTTGTATTCTTCGGCAAGTCTTCCTATGTAGCAGGAGGAGGAGCAATGCCCGCATTGTTGCCAATCCCGCTTTCCCACTCCCATAATGTTACGCTATTTTCTCCATTTGGCTGCATGTCGCTTATACCTGCTACTATCGTACCGTTCAATGGTGCAAGTGTGCCAGTTGAGTCTGTATGAATTACTGCCATTGTAAGCCCCTTTCCTTCACCAGCTGTTGAAGGATTGAACTTTACAATTGCATAGAATGTGGCAGTTGCAGTCTCACCCTCTTCAGTCATAAGGGTCTCCTTTGCTTGAGCAGAGTTTGTCATAAGTGAAATAAGCGCGGTACCATTGGTTGTAAAATTGATAGCATCTGTAGTGTTTGGCAAAGTCAATGTGCCATTTCCAGTGAATCTTGCACTCATGTGTGTCTGGTTTATTGGAGTCATGCTTGTTGTTGTTGTCCGTTCTTGCAAGATAGGCTGAGGTGATAGCCGTATTCCTGATGATGTGTTAGTAGTTGTCGCAGCGGCGCTGCTTGATGTTGAAGCTGCTGTAATATTGTTTCCTTCTTGAGCAAAGACAACTGTCATTAGTGTCATGGTGGAGCTAGTAAAAGCAAAATTGCCTCCTGCTAGCAGGATTGAGCCTATAATGAACACGCCTAGACCCCAAATCCATGGAAAAGATGCTTTTTTTCTTCGCTCGCTTTTGTTGTTGTTGTTGTTGTTGATTGACATTTCGTAAGAGATTTTACTCTACAGTTATGATTTAATAGATTGGAAATTGTTTTCTGATACTACATTACTTAAATTTTCATAGTCCTTTATACCAGGCGATTCTGTTATTTTTTGACTCACAAAATGTAATACAACCTTGAGCAAAACGGGGCGGGTGGGATTTGAATAATTGAGTTATTTTTCTATACCTGCCATTTGGATATGAGGTCATAGAGAGCTGCCTTTACAGAGAGCTGAGGTCGTGGGTAGTTCAAATCCCACCCGGTCCATTTCTTTTATTCTGGGAAAATACGGCATTGAATCGAGCTTGTTCTAAAAACTGACAAAGAAGTCCGCTCCCATTTTACTCTCTAGTTTTTCATTTGTTCTTCGAATCCCTTCAATGCTGATCAG
>CAMLKF010000021.1 GCA_946480575.1 uncultured Nitrososphaera sp.
GGTTGCTTGAGAACTCGATGGCTTGCTTCAGCAAGCCCGCTAGCTGTGGTGGCTCGATATTTCTCCGGATGCATTCGTCGTTGAGCTGAGACAGGAACGTCTCTATCTCAACTTCATTGATGTTCATTGATCTCGCCAGATTATACATCCGATAACCCTGCGCCAGTTCAGAGACCTTTAGCTTGCTTTTCTGCACGTCGGCCATGAACTGCCTTATTGCCTTTGCGGTTAAAGCGTCTAGGTCTCCTAACCATTCTTTTACCGCCCCGTGCACCGCACTAGTGGCTATGCCAGTCGCTGCGCTTATCTGTCTGTATGAATTTGTAGACCATAACCTGATTATCTCCTTCTTTTGCTGTGGCGTTAGTGGCTTCCGACCCAAGTCTGATATCAAGATACTATTAGAGGAAAGTTATATAAATTTCTTTAGTGGACAGCAATACTAGATTATTCTGTATTCTTTCTGCACAATAGGATGCATATGCAGACGGCCCCACGACATATGTTCGTTTTGTGCATAAAAACTGTTCCCGTTCTTTTTTTTGCTCGATTTGGCGCGTGTGTGTTCTTTTTCGCCCTGTTCTTTTTGAAATAAATCGAGCTATATCATGAGAGATTGGCGCGGAGGCAGAGTTTCATTAAAAAAGAACGGCTAAAGAGAACGCGATAAAAGAACGCATGGCTAGAGAACTCCGGCTTCCGAACTGATGTACGGTTTGCTACGGAGCTGATGTCATTCGCGCGGGACGCCACCGGGGTCACCGCGGTGCTCCAGGATCGGCGTACGTACCGGTACGGAGCACATGCTGCACAGAGGCCGACTACCTACCTCATCGCAGCGGACGGAGAGCCACAACAGCAGCATCCGACGACGCCTCGGCATCGACGTACGTCGATGGCCCCGGCGTCCTGTACTACACTATCACCGCGATAGTTGAATTGAGGCGGACCTGACCCCTGCGCTGCGTGGCCGTCGGGTCGACATAGCATGCGTACCTCCAGCGCCCGCGGCCGTACACACCGTCCTACTACTGGCGCATGACGCGCCATTGGGAAGCATTTTGGGTCTTCTTCAGTACCGGCTACGACGATCCCAAGCGCAAGTCGATCGGAGAAGACTCTACACTGACGAGAGCGGGTCGTCGTCGGGATGGTTCGTACTGCGGCCTGCCTGCCTGCCTGAGGGATGGAGGTCAAGCTACGTCCCCAGATCCCCGGCACCGACCTCAAAGTTCTAGGGTTCACAACATCGGTGCCCAGGTCGCGCGCGGCAGTACCGTGCCTGCCTGCCGGCCGCGGGTGTTTTCCTTGCAGGCGACTCGGCTCGTGTCATCAACCCGCCGCGACCGGCGGTGGGCTCGGCGGCAACAACACCGCGGAGCCCAGGACGCCCCCACGACCAGGCCTGGAAGCTGTGGCAGCGGTGCTCCACGGCCAGGCTGGTCCCCCGCGCGCTACTCGATATATACCTATCACACAATGTGAACGGCACCAATCGGACTGCTCTCACTATATATGCAGCAGCAGGCCTTTGTCCGGCTCGGCTCCGGCATTGGTCAAGGCGCCGAGGTGCCCCACTCATCGACTACGAGGGCGGTGACTATGAGCTACTGGTACCACTCGTCGGCCGTACTCGGCGCGTCGGAGGACATCTCTCTGTTGCCCTTAGCTTTAAACATTGTGAAATCCGAATGAAAATTAATGCGGGCCCGTCGGGATTCGAACCCGAGACAGCCGGATTTCTTTCTATGAGAAGATAAAAGTCCGGTACTCTACCTGGCTGAGCTACGGGCCCTGAGCAAAATACGCTCCTACTTAGCATAATTTATACGTTGGACGCCAAATGCCGCTACCTGAAATTTTCAGGATTGGAGAACCAGATCCCCTTTGCCTTTCTCATTTCGCTTATCATGGCAGCAAGGCCGGTAGGGGAAGTAGCTAAAATGACGATCAAAGGGACAGTAAATTCTGGCATATCATTGTCTTCTGAATACAATGCGCCGGCTTTGATGACTCTACTACTGTTCTTGCAGGCTGAGCAACATCCTCAAGCATCACGGAAGCAAGCAGAGCCGCCACAGCAATGCAACAGCGAATGCAGCGGCCATGGCCACTACCGTGAGCATCATGCTGCTGCCGCCCTTTTGACCGCCCGCAACCGTTTCGTCCTTTTCTGCTGCCATGCATCCTGAGGGTTCTAACTGTAAATAATCTTTATTCAGCATCCGGTAAGCAGCGCGCAATATGCACTTGCAAGACAAAAAATTTGTATTATAAAAAAGGGGGTTTTTATTGACTGACTGACAAAAAGGCGCGTGCACACTTGTATGCGGCGTCTGTAAGCCCGATTTCGCCGTCCTGAACGCTGACCCAGTTGACCTTTGCCAGCCACGCGACGTACCTGTTGCACGCCGTATAGTTGGTGCCGGCCTTCATTGCAAGCTTTGTCCTCCTTACCTTGTGCATTCGCGGTAAATCACTTCCCAGAACCGCCTGGCAACGTCCAGTCTATCCTGCAATGGTACCGGCGGCTGCTGCGCGACCTTGCCTCGATGATGCACGGCCGCTCGTGTAGTATGGGCGCAGGCTGGCTTTTTGCGGTAAGGAGCCACCTCCCTAGATCCTCCTTGGTCAGGCTTCGGCTTAGGATGTCCAGACGTTTCCTATTATGGGGAAAAGCTGATATAAAGTAGCTAGTCTCTGGCAATAATTAAGTATCTATTAGTATATTGTAGCAGAACAACTTGGGCAGGCGAAGCAACTCTAATGTTTATTTAATGCGGCAACGCTGATAAGACGAATGGTAGACCTGATCTATGGCCGCGGCGTAACCGACCTCTTGCGCGAAATGCCGTTTTACATTAGCATCTTCAAGAAAATGACCGCGTACAGGCTGTTCAAGACAAAGCAGCCAATGTACGGCTCTGTCGACGTAAACAACGTCTGTAATCTTCATTGTACGCATTGCTACTGGTGGCTCAACCGCAAGGAGGAAGAGCAGGACATGTCGGTGGAGGATTGGCGGCGCATAATCCGGGAGAAATTCAACAAGCAGCACATCTTTGTCACGACGCTTGTAGGAGGCGAGCCAACCTTGCGGCCGGACATCCTTGAAGTGTTTTGCGAAATGATGCCAAAACGCGTTTGCGTAGTGACAAACGCCACTTTTCCGCTAAGGAGGTACGATGGCCTGTACTTTTACTGGGTCTCAATGGATGGCACGGAAGCAGTGCACGACAGCATAAGGGGCAAGGGGTCGTACGCCAAGTCAAAGAAGAATATCATGGACTACATCGCCGGCCCGCCCAGAAATGGCAAGCCGGCGTACAAGGACATCTGGATCACCATGACCATCAACTCGCTCAACTACACAACAGTTGAGGACTTGGCAGAAGAGTGGCGGGGCGTGATAAACAAAATCGGGTTCCAGTTCCACACTCCCTTTGTAAAGGGCGACCCGCTGATGCTGCCGTTTGGTGGGGTGCGGAACCAAGTCGTTGACAAGATAATCGCTATGAAGGAAAAATACCCAGATTACATCATAAACAGCCCAAAGCAGATATCGCTTATGAGGGGCAACTGGGGGGGTGTGGGGACAACCCCGGTGCAGTGCCCGTCGTGGGCAATACTGTCGCTCGACCACATGGGTAGGGTCAAGCAGCCGTGCTGCATAGGGAGCGCTGATAGCAAGGGATTAAAGCCGATATGCGAAGAATGCGGCCTTGGCTGCTACTCTATCCTCGTGGCGCAAGGCATAACCGGAAGCTAGATCACTTTTGCATAAAAAGCGCGGAGCCCATCGTTACTGGTGCAAACCGAGCGATCAAGGTCGTACTTAGCAATAATCATCATCATGGCTTCTGCAGCCATTGCTGCCGCCGTGGTGGAGGCGGCGGCGGCATTTTTTCTGCTGCCGCCAAATCCAATAATTCCATTTGCCAAGACCGAGAACTTTTATGTCATTTACTACGGCCACCTGATGTGGGCGGCCGGGGCGAAATGACTGAGCAGGCGTCAAGAATACTTTTGCCGCCGGGCCCGAGCTTGTTATAGTGCCGCATTCGTTCCCTCACGGCGAGCCAAACCTGATGCTGGAAGTGCACCACCAGCAGTTCAAGGGTCAGGGGATAAAAGTGCTGATGTACATCTAGACTGCCTATGGCAGCCGCGACTTGGACGAAGTCAGGGCTGACATCGACAGGCAGATATAGCTTCTGGCGTCGACGGGATGATATCCCGTCGACGAGGTGACCAACATTGAGAACGACGTCGAGTACGACTATTATTGCTCGATCTATTCCCACATCAAGAGCCACATGCAGAACAAGAATAGCTGTCATGAACTCCGGCCACCACAAGGTGACCGAAAGGATGATAATGTCTCTATAGCTGACATCATCAGCTCGGAGGAAGAGTGTGTGTGTACCATAGGCAGATGCCGTGGAAGAGCAGGTACCGGCCGTCTGACTTTATGGGCGTCTCAAACAAAAAGTACCTGCGGCCAGTGCGTCAGCGAAGCAAACGCCATAAACAGAACGATTGAAGCGTGGGACATAGCGGCATTGGCTACCACTTTTCAACAGACAGGTACATCGACCTGCCGCAATCTGGTTCGACGGCTATGCCGAGCAAATAAAAGCACAAAGAAGCAGCAGCAGCGACTAGGCGGTCACAGTCGTAGGCACTGCCGCAGCCTGCTGCTCTTGCTTTTTCTCAGTCTGCCGCAGAAACATGTTTAGCAGCTTGTCGCAAATCGACGGCGAATTCGTCCTGATGTCTGCGGTGTTCAGCTTGTTTGACGTAAAGAGAAATACCACTTCGTCCACTGTCAAAGAATTTTCCCTCATTAGCTTGACGATCTCGGTCTTTGGAGTATGCAGCAGTTCCATTTTTCTCGGACGTTCCAACTCCATATGCGCAGAGGTTCTCGGCTCTTTGGCTAAAAAGGTTGTTGATATGTGGTTCTCGTAGCTGCATCTAGAGGAGTCTACAGTAATTTACAGAATCGCAAGCACGCGGGCAGGCGATCCGGTCGCCCCTTCAAGCCTGAGCGGGGATACTACTATGGTGAACCTTTTCTTCGCTACCCTGCCAAGGTTGCAGAGGTTTTCAACTGCCAGCACATTGCCCGGCAGCAGGATGTTATGCGCCGTGAATTTTTCATCGGCACCGGCGTCGATGCTTGGACCGTCTATGGCAACTGCGTTGACCTTCTTTTTCACAAGGTACTTTGCAACGCCAGCAGACAGCCCGGGGTTTTCAGCCATGTAGTTTTTACTTGCGACACGCTTCTCCCAGCCGGTGGCAAACACGACTGTGTCGTTTTCGCCAATTTTCTCGCCTTCAACATCGCCCAGCTCTATCAGCTGGTTCGCCTTTTTGGGCGCCCTTACCAGAACGGCGCTGCTGACGAGTCGGCCTGCTGGAATTCTGTCGACGCTTGCGAGGCCACGAGCAAAGTGTGATGGCGCGTCAATGTGCGTGCCAGTATGGGTGCTCATGAACATCGCCTCAGAGTCGTAGCCGTGCGTCTCAAGCTTTGACCATTGGACAAAGGACGGCTGGGGCGACCCGGGGAATACCTTCATTGAAGGCGTGATCTTTATCGTAAGGTCGATAACTCTCATCATATATGCACAGCCCTTAAAGCCAAGTCGTCGTTAATAAAAGGATTTGAGAGAAAAATACGATCTGTTTAATTACTTACGGCATGATAATAATTCTCTATGCCAACAGCATATGTCCTTGTCAACTGCGACCTTGGATCTGAAGAAGAAATCATCCGCGAGCTAAAGAAATTACCTGAAGCTGTTGAAGTTTCTGGAGTGTATGGAGTCTACGACATTATAGCCAAGATAAGCTCAGATTCTATGGACAGGCTGCGTGAGACCATAACTTGGCATGTGAGGCGGATTGACAAGGTGCGCTCTACCCTGACAATGATAGTGATTGAAGGGCAGGGCGAGCAGAAGAAGAGATAAAATCACTTTAGCAGCGCCCTGACGTAGCTTGCGGCAGTCACCGCTTCTTCTTCGCTGTTGAAAAAGTGGGGCGCTGCCCTTAATGCTTTCTTTGGGCTCCCGACGTCCCTTGCGGCAAACACTATGCTGTTCTGCTCAAGCTTCTTTACAATTGTTGACGCATCCACCGCTGCTGCTGGCGGCGGCATGAACGTGACTATGGACGACCGCCTGCCTTCGTCACCTGGCCCGTACATCTTTACGCCCGGAATCCTGCCCATCTCGTCGCGCAGAGCGTTGGCAACCTTCATGTTCATCTGCCTTATCCTATCAATGCCTATTCGCAGCACGTAGCGTAGAGAGGCTTCAAGCCCTGCGGCTCCGGGAAAGTTACGAAAGCCCGCCTGAAACTTGCTTGGCATGTCGAGGTATGCAAGGACGTTATTCTGCTCTGACAGCGTCGCGGATTCGCCTCCTATTACGGACGGCGTCAGCATTTCGGATGCTTGCTTGCTGCAGTAAAACACGCCGATGCCGGTCGGCCCACAGAGCCACTTGAAACCCGGAAACGCCATGAAGTGGCAGCTGATCTTTTTCACGTCTACCCTGACGGTGCCAGCGCTCTGCGCCGCGTCGATGCAAAAGAGTGCGTTGTTTTCCTTTGCTATCCTGCCAACCTCTTCCACCGGCATTATTGCGCCCGTGTTATACAAAACATGGCTTATCGTGACAAGCCTTGCTTTTTTTGCTGCCTTTTCAAGCTGGCCAAGGTCAAAGTAGCCGCTCTCGTCTGTCATGGCAATCTCTCTTAGCTCTACTCCTTTTTGTTGCGACACTGACAGCCACGGGAAATAGTCGGCGTGATGCTCATGCCTGCCGCCCCTGATCACTATTGCGTCACCCTTTTTCCATCCAATTCCATTGGCGACTATGTTGAGCCCTTCAGTCGTGCTCTGGGTGAGCACCACTTCGTTGCAGTCGCAGTTTATCAGGTGCGCTATCCTTGTCCGGAGCTCGTTTAGGAGCGACGAAATATAGTCAGCTGTCTGGGAAGCGTCAGGGCCCTCCTCTGATATCTTGAGCATAAAGTCAGTCGTTGCCTTGATGGTCGACAGTGGCGTAGGCGCAATTGCGCCGTTGTTCATGTATATCATCTTTTTGGTGATTGGAAAATCGCGCCGTATCTGGCTGTGGTCGGCTTCACTCATGTATTATATTCAACCTCGTGCAATGGAGCAGCTGCAAGTGGATTCTATCAGCAAGATCTTGAGCACGCGTGGCTTAAATACGCTGATG
Organism: uncultured Nitrososphaera sp.; assembly: GCA_946480575.1. Next base: position 7,257 of record CAMLKF010000021.1, read on the forward strand.
TTCAGTGACCCGTACGCCAAGCTATGCTTTGTCACTCACTTGGCGTCGCAGTTTGAAAAAACGATCTACGTCGACCTTGACACGATGTTCACGGCGTACCTGAACGCCGGGCTTGTCCATGCAAAAAACAGCGTCGATGTCTACCTGCCTTCGGAAGGCGTGCTTGCGCCGATGATAAAAGATGTGCTTGCATCAATGAGTGCAGGCTCGCTTGTGATCTTTGACTCGGTCAACAGTTTTTACAGCCTTTTCAGGACGCAGGAGAGGGGGACCGGCGGCCTGAACCACCTGCTGTCTGTGCTACTGATGCTCCTCGTCCGGCACGGCGCTGATGCCGGCGCCCCGGTGCTTGCATCCAGCATGCTGCGCTACCGCGGCAAGGGCGGCCAGGGGTGGGCCCAGTCACCGGCAAGCCGAAGGCTCTTGCAGTACAAGAGCGCAGTTAGGATGAGCGTCGAGCTGCACGATGATGGTCTTGTGATGAGGATAATAGAGCATGAGTCGATTCCAGCCGGGACGACGCTGTACTACTGGCACAGCCTTGTCACAGTTTGACACTGACCAGCATGAACCCTATGAGGAGGGCTACGCCCATCGCCCCAAAGCCCGAGATGAGCATTGCCTTTTGCGCTCTCGGGTCGAGGCTCCTGCCAGACTCGTAGAGCAGGAACGTGCCGGCCATCCCGATAAAGAGGAGCAGGGTAATGACCACCGTCTCGCCAGATGTCTGGACCGCCCGAGACGGCAGGATAAAGGCTTCTCCTCTGCTGCCTCCTTCGATTATCGCGTTTACCATGCCTGAGGCAAGGGCGAAAAACACCACTAGGTAGGCGATGGCAACTACCCCTACAACCTTTGAAGAAGCGGTGGTGAGCATTGACGTATTGTCATAACCCTTAAAATCCCAACTATAAATAAACCTTCCATGACTCAATGCGCCGCCTGCCACCGAAACACTCTTGCCAACAACAGGTACTGCATCCACCACGCGCAGGCGCTCCAGAGCATGACGGACCACTACAAGGCATGGGTGGAAGCCTATGGCAGGATATCATGGGACGACTTTTTGAACAAGCTGCTAAAGATGCAGGAAACAGGAAGCTGGATGAAAGAAGTGATTGAAGTAGAATTAAAGGAAAAAAGTTGAGTGGCAGAGATGTTTTTACATCTCCATTCCGCCCATTCCGCCCATTCCGCCCATTCCGCCCATACCTCCCATTCCGCCTGGAGGTGCAGGCGGGCCGCCGCCACCAGACTTGCTTGAAGCTATAACGTCGTCAATCCTCAGGATCATCGACGCGGCTTCGGTGGCAGACTTGATTATCTGCTCCTTTACTGCAAGTGGTTCAACCACGTCCAGCTTGCTCATGTCGGCGATCTTGGCGTTCCTCGCATCGACGCCGGTCCACTTGCTTCCCTTGCTCTGCTTTGAGCGGAGCTCGGTGAGCGTGTCTATCGGGTCCATACCTGCGTTCTCTGCAAGAGACAGCGGTATCACTTCAAGGGCCTCTGCAAATTTTTCTGCAGCCAGCTGCTCTCTGCCGGAAAGGGTGCTTGTCCACTCTCTCAGCTTGGATGCAGCGTATGCCTCTGGAGCTCCTCCGCCTGCAACGATTGCCGGCTTTTCAAGGACATCCTTTGAGACCATCAGCGCGTCGTGAACAGACCTTTCGGCCTCGTCGACTACCCTCTGCGAGCCGCCCCTGATAAGTATGGTCACCGACTTGGGGTGCTTGGCCCCTTCGACAAAGACCCACTTGTCAGTCTCTACTTTGCGTTCCTCTACAAGCTCTGCTGAACCCAGATCCTTTGCAGTTAGGTCGTCAAGGTTGTTGACTATTCTGGCGCCGGTTGCGCGGGACATTTTTGTCATGTCTGACTCTTTGACGCGCCTTACCGCAAGAATGTTTGCCTTTGCCAAATAGTGCTGGGCGATGTCATCAATCCCCTTCTGGCACACGACGACATTGGCGCCGCTCTCGACTATCTTGTCGACCATCGATTTCAGCATCCTGTTCTCTTCTTCAAGGAACATCTTCATTTGGTCCGGCGAGCTGATGTTTATCTTGGCGTCAAACTCGGTCTTTTCAATTTCAAGCGCCGAATTGATAAGGGCAATCTTGGCGGACTGGATCCTCTTGGGCATGCCGCCGTGCACAACTTCCTTGTCAAGGACGATGCCCTTGATCAACTTTGTGTCCCTGATAGAGCCGCCTGCCTTCTTTTCCACCTTGACGTCGTCGATATCCAGCCTGTAGCCCGAATCTGTCTTGTCTGCGACTGAAATCGCGGCATTGACCACAATCTGGGCGAGGTCGCCTGCCTCCTTTGACACAAGCTTTGTCTGCATCGACGTTCTGGCTATCCTTGCCAGCTCTTCCTTTTCGTTGCCAGCGACTTTTTGTGCGATGCTGTTGAGCACTTCAATAGCCTTTGTGGCGCTCTTCCTATAGCCGTCGACAATTATTGTCGGGTGGACATCCTTGTTTATCAGCTCTTCCGCCTTTTCAATGAGGGCGCCGGCAAGGACAACGACTGAAGTGGTCCCGTCGCCGACCTCGTTGTCAGTCGCCTTGCTGACCTCTACCATCATCTTTGCTGCAGGGTGTTGAACATCTATTTCCTTCAGGATTGTTGCTCCGTCGTTTGTTATTGTCACGTCGCCAAGGGTGTCCACCAGCATCTTGTCCATCCCTCTTGGCCCGAGAGAACTTCCTACTATCTCGGCTATCAGCTTTGCAGCGGTGATGTTATTCTTCTGGGCATCGCGACCCTTTGTCTGTGAAGCTCCTTCCTTCAGAATCAGCACTGGAACGCCTCCTGCTGAGCCTTGTTGTATTGACATTTGCTCATATACCTCCTAAAATTGCAAAATTAATGGGTCTATGCGGGATATTTTAAATTTGCTGCGACACAACTATACTATTTCGTTAGCCTGATCCTCGCAATGCCGTTAAGGTACTGGATGTATTTTACCACGGGGTTGACTGCGGTATCGGGCAGCTTTGCTAGCAGCTCATATCTTCTGGAGCCACGCGCCATTATCCTTACCTGCCGGGTATCGGCCTCGTACTGGGCGCTGATGTCAGAGGCATCTGACACGCCCCGCAATTCGGCAATGACCTCGTAATAGTCGGGTCCCTCGATGACCTCGGGTATGGCCGGCGCGACATCCTCTATCCTCGGCCGCGCCTTTCGCTTCATCGGGTTCCTGAACGTGGGCTTGGACGCCCCTCCAGCTTCGCCCCTGCTTGGAATCGCGCCCTTGTACTTTATTGAGTCGGGAAGGGCCTTCCACACAAGGCCGGTCGCGGCGCCGGCGGCAAAGCCGCCAATGTGTGCAAGGTATGCGACGCCTGCTTCGCCTACAGGCCCGAGCTGGCCTATCACTGCAAAGATGACCTGCAAGACAAACCAGAACGGGATCCATATCAGCACTGGTATGCGGACAAAGTAAATGAAAAAGACCGCTATTGCAGTGAGGATCTTTGCTCTAGGGTACATTACGAGGTACGCGCCAAGTACCCCAGAGATGGCTCCTGACGCCCCGACGGCCGGAACCTCGCCTCCTCCCGCGTAAACCGCAAAGGCGCTGTGCGCAAGGGCTGCAGCTGCTCCCCACCCGACATAAATCAAGAGGTACTTTATCCTGCCGTATCTGTCTTCGATGTTGTCGCCAAAAACAAATAGAAAGATCATGTTGCCGATGATGTGGGCAATGCCGCCGTGCATGAACATTGACGTTATGACTGTGGGCGCGCTGGCAGGAAAATCGTTAAACAGCCTGTCTGGCACTGCGCCGTATATGAGGAACATTTCCTGCACTGCCTGCTGGTCTGAAAAAAAGCCGGTTGTTATCACTTCCCATACGAACACGATGACATTGATCCCGATGATGCCATAATTGAGCCACGGCTTGCCGTGCATGCGCTGGATGTCATCGTGGAGTGGGAACATGATGTGCGGTTCAACCTGTAGAATGCATCAAGAAGAAATAAGTCTTTGTGCTAAAACTAAAATCCGAAAGGATTCGTGTTGGGCATGTCGCCTCGACTCTTTTCGCTGTGGGCCTTTTTTTCATGGCGCTTCATCCTCTCCTTTTCGTCAAATACCATGCTGCAGTACTGGCACTTCCACACCTTCTTGGTGGCATCGCCGTCTTTTCTGCGAAAGAGATCCATCAGAGGCTGCTAGCGTCAGCCAGGTTGATTAAAGTTGCGCTCAGGCCGGCGCACCTATTAAAAGTGTAGGGATCATGTAATTTTACATTAGATATATTTTATAAGAAATTTCAATGAAAGCATCTAGAAGTAGTCATTATTTGCAAGATTCCCTGTCCCTTGCCAGCCGTAACTGGTCGTGGTACCTTGTGCCCATGAACGCCAGCTGTAGTGGCCTCTCGATCATAATCCCGATATACATGCTGTCGCTTGGTGGGCAGGTCAGGGAGGTGGCGATGGCAGTATTCCTGTCAAACCTTGCGGTGACGCTTGGCGCGGTTTTCTGGGGCAAGCTTATAGACGCCATGCACTGGCGCAAGACCATAGTCGATATATGCTCTGCAGCCGTTGCGATAACCGCTGCTTCGATATTTTTCATATCAAGCACTCCGCTGCTCATGCTGACGTCTGCCCTAGTCGGGTTCTTTAGCGTCGGCCCGGCACCCGTGACAAACCTGCTTGTTATGGAAAAGTCAAGGAGGGAGGACTGGTTGAAAACGTAAACTGGACGTCACTTATCAGCGCCGTCGGCCCCGTTGTTGCAATGCTCGCCGGGTACGTATGGCTCATGGAATACAGCACGCAGACGTACGCAATAGTCTGCTCTGCAATCGCGGTTTCGTCACTTGTGCTGACTGTCATGTTTGTGCAGGACTCGCCGGCGACCCTTAAGCGTAGGGCGATGGTCAGGCTCCCAGCGCCTATCTACCGGTCCAAGCAGGTGCCGATGATGTTACTCAAGCCAGTCTTCGACCTGAGCATTTCAAAGCTACGCGCCAGCGTGTCAAAAAAAGAGTTCCTGTTCTTTGCCGGCACCGGCCTGTATTTCCTGTCAGGCAACAACCTTATGTTCACCCCCTATACGCCATTTTTGAAAGACAGTGGCGTCACCGACTCAGGAGTGTTCCTTGCCTATACGATACTGCACCTGTCAAGGGTGTTGTTCTTTTTGCCATTCAACCACGGTATAGTCGCAAAAACGCGGCGAAGAAAGGAGAGCCGGCTTGCATATATCCCGAGTATGTCTGGCATCATGCTTGCTGTTGCGGCCGCGGTATTGCTTGCAGGAAACCCTATGTCGGTGCTGATGATGACGCTCGTGTCGTTTGTTGCAGTCGAAGTGGGATTTAGCATATGGAGTATGACCACTACTCTGTCGCTGCCAAAGATAATCCCGGCCGGCAAGAAGGAGGGAAACGTGCTTGGAGTGAACAGCGCGATAATTGGAGCCGGGCTCCTGATAGGGTCGATAGCCGCAGGCGAAGTCGCGGGGTCGTTTGGCTACTGCTGGGTGACGTTTGCCCTTGCTATAGCATTTCTGGCTGCGTCGTTCGTGCTGGTGAGCAAGTTCTTTAACAAAACTGTGATGGCGACGACGACGACAACAACTGTCGCCAAAGCTGCCATCTGATCATTTTATTCCATGACTATCATTGTCAGGGTGGACTTGACTCCGTTGAGCTTTCGGAGCTTCCATGTGATGGTTTCCTTTACTTTTTCCATCGTGTCGGCTTCTACCTGCGCAACAATATCATAAACGCCATAGACCTGATAGACCTCCTTTACGCTTTCGAGTTTTCGCAAATCGTTAACAAGAGAATCCTCGCTTCCAAGCTCGGCATTCATAAGAACAAAAGCTTTTGGCATGGAATGCTAATAATGAGCGATGTATAAAAACCTGATCTACATGGCTCATCAAATTGGTAACGGCTCAAATTTATCAACAACTATTCCAGGCTATGATCTTGTGTCAGCTCGCGCCAGTTGAGCCCAACAAATACTCTGCATCAACCGAGCCAGCGGTCACAGCCCCCAAAAGATATTGCATCGACAGATCAAAATTATAGCTGCGGAAAAAGCACACGTCCGAAGCATATCATGTTTGCGCATGCAATCGCTCGCTGATCCTCCTCCCTCTGCTGCTCTAGGTACTGCTTGCAGTTGTCTAGGCTGTACTGCATGAGTGGTATCACAGTAAAAGCATTAACACAAATTCAACGAAAGCGAGCATGTCCATGTGCTGTCACAGGCTATGGCTGCTGCTACCTAAACTTCATGCTTTAGTTTGCTTTCGTCAAATGGGCTGGCCTTTTCCCACTGGTACGCAAAAAGGTCTGAGCACCACTCCAAGAACTCCTTGTCCTCGCCGTAAAACATCATGTTGAGATCAGGCTCGCCCTTCATGTTTGGAAATACGACGCAACCCTGCTTTTCATTGAAAATCGTCATCACCTTCACTTCGGGCAGCATCCTGCGCTCGACCTTCCCCTTGCTGATAAAGTTGCGCCAGCCGACCTTTTGCAGCATCTGGGTTCTGCCCTTTGGCACGACCGCGTTGGCTGCAAATATGTACGAGAATTTTACGCCCTGCTCGACTCTGCTGCTCACTGTTTCGATGACGTCAAGTGGAACCTGCGCCATTATCTCCTTGATGTATTTTTCTGACTCCATGTATAGCGTCTTCCAGCGCTGGAGTATCGCCATGACGCCGTGCACGATTTCGCAGCTGTGGAATGCTCCCATTCGTTGCACGAATTTCGGCGGCAGGTCGCCAAGGCTGTGGTCAAGGAAAAAGTCCCTGTTACGGTACAGAAAATCATAGCTGGGAATTATCGTGACCACCGTCCTACCGTAGGCCGTAAGCACCAGCTCGCCTTCCTTGTCCTTCAGCACTAGCCCTGACTCGACAAGGCGGGTCATGTTGCGATGGGCTTCCTGCATCGTCGCGTCAAGCTCGGAGGCAAGCTGGGAAAGCCTGTAGTTCTTTTGGCTCAGTTTTGTCAGCATGGCAAGACGAAGGTCGCCGGCAAGCTCAAAGAATAAAGACCCAACGCCTTCGTTGGGCTCGCTGTCCGACATGCCTGCCGACAATAACAAGGCACAACCTTAAAAACGTGTCAAGCAGGCGCTCTCTGTTTACAAGAACAGGAAGGATTATAATTTGGCTAAATCCACTGCAGTTTCTGTATATGGGTGATAAAAAGTCCATCTCTGCGCTAGTGAGCGGCGGAGAAGCAAATGCAGGGCCGCCTCTTGGTCCGGCTCTGGGTCCTATGGGAGTTAACGTGTTGCAGGTTGTAAATACCATTAACGAGAAGACGAAGGATTTCCCCGGCATGAAGGTTCCAGTCAAGGTCGAGGTCGATTCCGAGACCAAGAAATTCACGGTCGAAGTCGGCATTCCGCCAACTGCCGCTCTCGTGTGCAAGGAGGCTGGTATCCCCAAGGGCTCCGGCACCGCCGGCATCAACTATGCAGGCGACCTTACTATGGCAAGCGCCGTGAAAATAGCCAAGATGAAGATCGACGGCTCATACGCCAAGGACATCAAGGGCGCAGTCAAGGAAGTCATCGGGTCATGCGTCAGCATAGGGGTAAAGGTCGAAGGCAAGCCCGCCAAGGAGATCTTTGCAGACATTACGACAGGCACATACGATGACCTTTTAAAGTAGGCGACAGAAAGACCCTAAACGTTACAAGCATGACGGAATATGAGCTTGACACCGCCCACAGCTGCCGGACGGCCCATATGAGCTTAGGCTCATTGCACATGACGTGGCAGGAAACGAGGGTGCCATTAGCACTATCATGGTGGTGTCAAACACGGCGCCCCAGATGATGTCGGCAAGCTTGCTCGGGCTTGTCGCCGGCGCCGTCATCACATCTGCAGCGTGATTATTGCTGTCAAGAAGACACCAGTCATAGGGAAGGCAGAGCCTGCCAGTCAATAAATCTTAAATAGTAAATAACCCAATTTTGACATACGAGACATGAGTGAAGACAGGAAAACGGCAAGCATGCACGCCGCCAGCAGCGGTTTGGTCGAACTGGGCGAAAAAAACTTTGATGAGATGATAGGAGGCAGCAAGCCGGTACTGGTTGACTTTTGGGCTACATGGTGCGGCCCATGCCAGTTCATGCTGCCCATATTTGACAAGCTGGCCAAGAAATACGGCGGCAAAGTGACCTTTGGGAGGCTAAACGTGGACGACAACCAAGGAGTCGCGATGCGCTACGACGTCTATGCAATCCCAACGTTCATTATGTTTATGAACGGAAAAGCCGTCGACAGGGCTGTTGGCGCGGTAGGGGAAAAGGGCCTCGAAGGCTTGCTCCAAAAGTACCAGTGATCCGATTACTACAAGTACCCAAAGGTCGGATCGCTCTTTCTTTTTAGAGCTACAAGCATGTTCAGGATTTCCTTTTCCTGATCGTTTAATCGATGGTTGAACCTCTCGAGCAGCTGCTTTGCCTGCCTACTGTTGAGGTCTGTGTAGAAAATGTCGCCCTCGTTTATCTGCCGGCCAATCGTTGGCTCTTTTATCGAAACTGCTATCTGCATGCCTACTGTAGCTTCTTCTATCGCTTTTCCGCTGTCTTGGATCTGGTGAACGGTGCCCACCTTCTTGCCCTCCTCGTTGACTACTTGCACTTTCTGCTTCAACCTGCCCACCTGTATCTCGGCACCAAAGACTGCCGGGTCATTTCGCCTGAAAATAAAGCCCTTTAAGAACTGGAACTTGCATACCGGCGGTAGCTCGTTGAACAGTATCGACTCTTCGTGCTCGCGCTGGTACGTCACCCAGTCGGTATAACTCCTGACTAGGTTGTAGATTATCTGCTCGTTAAAGATCTTGACTGCGCGGTCCTGTGCTTCTTTTTGCGCGTCGTCAAACACCTTGACGCTAAAGCCCAGCACTACGCCCAGGTACCTGTCGTTTTCCCTGACTGCCGCCGCCTCGATGATGTCTCTTCTTGTGATGTTGCCAATGTCGGCCATCCTGATGGCGACGTTTGCCTTCTTTAGCAGGTCAGTTACTGCCTCAAGCGAGCCTATCGTGTCGCACTTTAGTATCACGCCTGTCGTTTCGGTATTGCTGACAATCGCGTTCTTGACTTCAGATTCCACGAGCGACTTGAGCCGCTCAAGCTCCTGCTCGCCTTTTTCGCGCTCATAGACATACAGTGGGCTTCCGGCAAGCACTCCTTCCAAGTCTGGCGACGTTATCTTTAAACCCGCAGCCGCTATCACTTCGCTTACGGGCTTGAACTTGTCGCGGGGGTCGCGCATCTCGTCAAGGGGCTTTGGCAGGAGGAGCGCCTTTATCTTCGTGGCTATCGCGCCGTCGCGCTTACCAACGACAATGCTGTCGCCCTGGTGGAGCGTTCCGTCAAGCAGTATGATGTTTGCAGAAGGGCCAAGTCCCATCTCCTCGTTGAACTCGAGCACGATGCCCCTTGCCGGCTCCTCTGCGTGGCGTTCGAGCCTCTTTGCCATGTACTGCTGCGTCAGGCCAACCAGCACCGCCAGCAATTCTGGAATACCTACGCCCGTCCTTGCGCTGACAGGCACTATGGCGACTTCCTTTGTAAAGTCCTTGACGCGCCAGAACGCCTCCGACGGGTAGCCTAGCCTAGAAAGCGTGCCAACTACGGTGTATATCTTTTCGTCCAGGGCCGTCTGGATGTTCATGCCCTGCTTTTTCACCTCTTCAGAGATAAACTTAGAAGAGCTACGCCATCCCGCCACCATGTCGACTTTGTTGAGCGCTACCACAAACGGCACTTTGCGCTTTTTCAAAATGTCGACGCTTTCTATCGTCTGGGCTTCAAAGCCCTTGTTCACGTCGACTACGACGATGGCAATGTCTGCAGCCGAGCCGCCCCGCATGCGCAGATTGGCAAACACCTCGTGCCCCGGCGTGTCTATCACGAGCAGCCCCGGTATCGGAGTTTCAGCCTTGGCAAGCTTGGCGTAAAGCGGGCCGGTTATCTCCTTGACGGTTTCAACAGGGAAAAAGCTGGCCCCGATGTGCTGGGTGATGCCACCGACTTCACGGGCCTGAACAGCTGTCCCGCGCACCTTGTCCAGTAGCGAGGTCTTGCCCGAGTCTACGTGACCTAGAACTACAACCACTGGCTGCCGAAGATCTACCATGTTTTTGAGTCAGCGTCAGCCAAAAATGACTCGCGACTCTTTTATGAAGCTTTCAGGGGAATCCGACGCGTGGATAATGTTGTCAGTAAAGCCAAGGCCAAAGTCGCCCCTTATCGTCCCCGGCGCCGCTTCAAACGATTTCGTGGTTCCGATCATGAGCCTGACCGTGTTGACCGCGTTGTTGCCTTCAAGGATGCATGCAACGACCATGCCGGAAGAAATGAATGAAACTAGCTCGCCAAAGAACGGCTTGTCCTTGTGCACAGAGTAGAACTCTTGCGCCTTCTCCTTTGTAAAGTTGTACGACTTTAAGTTCTTGATGTGAAAGCCCTTTTCCTCAAACCTTGTCAGAATCTTGCCGGTGAGCCGCCTCTTGAAGCCGTCAGGCTTAACGACAATCAGCGTTTGCTCGACTGCCATAATAATTCATCTGCTATTACTGCTTTTTCACGTGCAGGCCGCCCTTGACGTAGCGGGCAGTCCACTTTAATTTTCTCGGGTCGCGCTTTAGCACGCGCGCGTTCTTCTTGCACTTGCTAGAACACGTCCACTGGATCTGCCCATCGTTTCTGATGAGCATGATGCCATGGCCGGTGGTAATGTGCCTGCCGCAGAAGCTGCAATTGCGAAGCGACATTGCTGTCTTGCTCATATTATTATTATTATCACCTTATCTTACGCGCCTCGCGCTCTGTCTCCCTCAGCATTAGGGTATCGCTCATCTTTACAGCACCTTTAACGTTCCTAGTGAGAATGCGGCCCCTGTCCTTGCCTTCGAGAACCTTGACTCGTACTTGGATGACCTCGCCTGCGATGCCTGTCCTCCCGACAATCTGGATGACCTCGGCGGGAACGACCTTTTCTTCAGCTGTCTTGCTCATTATCCGTCAGCCATCCTAAGCCTATTCTTTCTTGCCGCCCTTGAGGCTGCCTATCGAAGTAACTACCTGCTCGATGATATGCTGGGCCTCTCCCGCATCAATGATAGTGGCGGCTGCCGAGCCGACATCGATTCCAAGCGACGCGCCCAGCTGCTGCTTGCTTGGCACAAAGATAAACGGGGCATTCCTCTCCTCGCATAGAATCGGCAGGTGCGCGACTACTTCTGGCGGCTCTACGTCCTCGGCTATCACAACAAGCTTTGATATGCCGCGTTCTATGGCCTTGGTCGTCTCGTTAGTGCCCTTGCGGACCTTGCCGCTCTGCTTTGCTACTCGCATTGCCTCATAAACTGCGTTTACCAGATCCTTAGAAGCTTCAAACTTGACGTAATATGGCTTGCTCACTGTATTTTATCACCCATCGGGATCATCTCTTACTGTAATCCTCAGTAGAAGAACAAGCGTATTAAAAACGTTGTCCATGCCTCTACATTTTCGACTGGACGAGCCTGCGATACTCTTCCACCTTGGAGTCCAGCAGTGACTTATCGGTCGACTCGGCGTACATCCTTATCAGGGGTTCCGTCCCGCTCGGCCTTACCATCACCCAAGTTTCGTCGTCTATCCACACCTTGGCGCCGTCTATCGTCTCGACCTTTTTTGGGCTCCCATGCTCGATGCATGCCTTGACCACCCTGTTTACAACTTCCTTCGACTGGCACGCAAACTTTGTCTTGTACTGGTAAGTCTCAGGGAGGCTAGATACAAGCTGGGAGAACGATTCCCTGTCGGAAGCGGCAAGCATGTCAAGCACTAGCGCGGTGGCCATGGCCCCATCCCTTACCTCGTTGAGCGCACCGTACATGAACCCGCCGTTCTCTTCCAGCCCGAGCGGGCGCTTGCGCCTGACCATTTCTCTGGAAACTTCGACGCTGCCGACCTTAGTGTAAACTACTTTGGAGCCGGCCTGCTCTGCTACCATCGACAGTATCATTGAAGTGTTGACCGGGCAGACGACCTCAGACCCTCTGTGCCTGCCAGCCAAGAGGTGTCTGACTAAAAGCGCGCCGGTCTTGTCGCCCATGTAGATGGCGCCGCTGTCATCGCAGAAAATGCTTCTGTCGCCGTCGCCGTCGTACGCGACTCCAAAGTCAGCGCCCGCACTCCTCACTGCCTCTGACAGCACGCCGAGGTTGTCAGAAGTGGGCTCGGAGCCGCGGCCCGGAAAGTCGCCCTCTATCTGGCCGTTGATTGTGATGACCTTGCATCCGAGCTTTTTTGCTACAAACGGGGCAACGACAGCCTGAGCGCCATTGCCAATGTCCATCGCAACTGTGAACTTGCGCGCCCTTATCCTGTCGGCGTCGACAAGCGCGATCACTGCGTCCATGTACGAGCTGATGATTTTGTCGTCAACATAGTCGCGGCCTGTGCCGTCTATTTTCGCAAATTTCTTTGAATAGTACGTGTCCTCTACTTTGAGCTCGTCCTCGCGGGAAATCTCTACTCCGTCTGGCGCAGTCGGCTTGATTCCGTTGTACTGCGGCGGGTTATGCGATGCGCTTATCATGATTCCGCCATTGTACCCAAGCCTTTTTGCGGCGTACTGCAGGCAGGGTGTCGGGACAAGCCCTGCATCTGCGGTGTCAAGCCCGGCGGAATTGAGGGTCGACCTGACAAGCCTTGACAGCGCAGGGCTCGACCTCCTGCCGTCGTACCCGACCACTATAGGTCCAATGCGGAAGTACATGCTAAGCGCGTAGCAGAGGTCGATTACGAGATCCTGCGTTAGTTCCTGCCCGTACACGCCGCGGACGCCGTTTGTACCAAAGAGCCGCGGCCTGGCGTTTGTTTGCATCTCCTTTTCAAATGATGTAATAATAGATAAATTTGGCTATTGATTGCTGCACATTCAGGCGGGGGTTGCCAAGCCCGGTCAACGGCGCAGGTCTCTTTCTTGTAAAAAAGAAAAGGGTGCGAAGCTTAGAATGAGCCGGATTGGTTCCTGCAACCCTGTTCCTTAGGGATTCGTGGGTCCAAATCCCACCCCCCGCACCCTTTTAAGTTCTGTTAATTTTGTCGTCTGCCATGATAATGTATATGCAGTGGGAGATAGCGGGTTTGCGTACGATGCGCTTGTAAATTTGACTGAAGAAATATGGATATGGAATCTCTTCTTAACGCGGGAGACCTTTGCATAGCCTTTGTGCTGTACTGGCACAACAGATTCTTTGTGCTTGACGAGAAAAAAAGCAAGAACCTAGCCTCTAGCGCACCTTTTTCGCCATGTTGCTTGTCAGCCTACGCAGGGCGGGGGACATGTCGTCCTGTTCTATCTGGATGTCCAAGATGGAATAGCCTTCATTGAACTTCCACGCAGCGGCAAGGGCCTCGCCCAGCTGGTCCTCTGTTTCAACAAAGAAACCCCTGCCATTCCCTCCGATAAAGTCGGGGATGCGGCTGTACTGCCACAGCTGGAGGTCGTTGAACGGCCCATCGAGCATCGGCCTCTCAGTACCGTAGCCGCGGTTGTTTATCACAATTATGATTGGGTTGAGGCGATATTCACCGATGCTGACCAAGTAAATATGAGCGTGTTATGCCAGAGTATTGTAATAAATATTTCCTGCTGCAGAACAAGGCGATAAACTCTCAAGCTGTAAAAACAATTAAAGCATGCTGGGCAGCTGATGATGCAAGTCGCCATTGCCGAGCTTCATCAAGCTGTCAAAATCTGCAGCTGTTTACTTTCTGCTTGTATTTGCCCCTATAGCCGTCGTGCTAGAGTTTGCGCACGCCAATCACATCGTCCTCTTCGTCATTGCGGCCATCGCCCTCATCCCGCTGGCAAAGCTGATAGGCGACTCGACGGAGCACCTCGCCACTCACTATGGTCCGACGGTGGGATCGCTCCTTAATGTCACCTTTGGCAATGCAGCCGAGATCATTATAGCGATCGCAGCCATCAGCGCAGGCCTACTCGATCTAGTAAAGGCGTCTATTACGGGCGCAATAATCGGCAACATCCTCCTCATATTCGGTCTGAGCGTTGTCGCCGGCGGATTTCGGTTCAATGAGCAAAAGTTCAGCAGAGAAAACATCGGCTTCCAATCATCGATGCTGTTTCTCGCAATAATCGGCCTTGCAGTGCCGACTATCATGGCGTACACGGTGCTCCCTCCATCAGAGCATCCCGGCGAAATTCAGCTGCTGAGCGACTTGCTTGCCATCATTTTGATTATAGTCTACATCCTTGGGATAATATTCACGTTCTTTACGCATAAGCATCTGTTCGTCCAGCCCGAAGAGCCGGCGACTGCTGCAGGCAATGGCGCGCAGCCGGCGGCAGCCCATGATGATGATCATCACGGGCACTGGAGCAAGAAAAAGTCGTTCATACTGCTTGCAGCGAGCATGGCCGGTGTAATCGTGGTGAGCGAGATACTGGTCGGCTCGGTGGAGGCCACTGGCGAGGAGCTTGGCTTTGGCGAGCTGTTTGTGGGCGCAATCATTGTAGGTATCGTGGGCAACGCCGCAGAGCACAGCAGCGCCATCCTGCTTGCAAGGAAGGGCAAGATGGAGCTGTCGATAGGCATTGCCGCAGGCTCTGGCACGCAGATAGCGCTGTTCGTTGTCCCGATCCTCGTCTTTGCCGGCATCGCGCTGGGCCAGCCGTTCTCGCTGGTGTTCACGCTCTTTGAGCTTGCAGTCATTTTCCTCGCCGCGATAATCCTGAACCTTATAGTGCATGACGGCAGGAGCAACTGGTTTGAAGGCGTGATGCTGACCGCGGTCTATGTCATTATCGCGATCGGGTTCTTCTTCGTCGGAGAATAATAATTCATTCCTTCAGCTTGCTTGAGTGATTGAGAACCTTTTTCGTCAGCTCATTATGGTCGTAGGGCCTCTTGGCGCTCACTACGAGGAGTCTCGCCTTGCGACCCTTGCTTATCGGGAAGAGGAACATGTTCGATGCTTGCTATGGAACATGAGGTAGCCTAGCTCGCCAAAAAGTCCTCGTTGTTTCTCGCCATCGAGACCATGAGCTTCGTCTGGATGCGCAGCACCTTGAACTTTTGTTCGTTTGGAGGCGCCATAGGTTTTTTGATGTGGGTGCCGAGAAGATTGGCGTTCCCGATAATCGCAGCCATGAGGATGCTGTCGTCCAGCGAGCTTATTTCCTTGCACTGCTCCACATGCGGCATTACACTACTACTAGCAAGTCCCCTATATGAGCTAGTAAAAATAGGTTTACTCAAATTCGAGATTTGTACTATTCACAGTGCCGCCATCTCGTGGTATATCATCTCAGTGATTATCGAGGCACCGGCGCCAAAAATTCCATTAAGAGCGGATTCTACCTCACTCAGAGTGCATTCCTTGACTTTCAAAGGATAGGTTGTAGTATTGAGTCATGCAAAACAGCAGGGCCTTCTTGGAAGGCTCACTCAGCACGTCCACAGTGCGCGCTCAAGCGAGATTCTGATCTTGTCTTGCCTGTAATCGGTTTTGGCCATCATTAAACTATATTACTGTAGAACCATCTACTATAAGAAAGTATCTATTTTTGGAGACCAAGTTACATAAAGCACTTCGTCAGACAATGAGATCATGAATCGTTCTTGTGCTCGTTCTCCAGCGCCATCTTGACGAGTTGCTTGTGCATGCGGGAGTCGCCCGAGAGCTCGGGGTGGAACGCCGTCCCGATGATATTCTTTTGTCTGACTGCGACGACCTTATTGTTGAGCTTGGCAATCACCTCCACGTCCTTGCCGACCTCACTTACGGCCGGGGCCCGGATAAACACGCCCTTGAATGCCTCCTTGCCGAGCATCCCTATTGCAAGGTCTGCCTCAAACGACTCGTTCTGCCTACCAAACGCGTTGCGCTCGATCACGATGTCGAGATTTCCTATCAGCTTTTGCTTGGTGTCGCCCACGACCCTGTCATAAGCCCTCTTGGACAGCATTATCATACCCGCGCAGGTGCCGAGGACCGGCATGCCTTCCGAGATGCGCTTCTTTATGATCGGAAGCGACCGCTGGATTGCTACAAGCGTGCTCTGCACCATGCTTTCGCCGCCGGGCAGGATGAGGCCGTCCACCTTTTCCATCTCCTCCGGGTAGCGCACCAAGTCAACGGTGCCGTCCACCTGCAGTTCCTGCAATGCCTGCTTGGTTGCAGCGACATTTTCTTCGATATCGCCCTGAAAGCCCAAAACTCCAATGGTGATTGATGATTTCTTTTTGCTGCTCATTAGGCGTGCTGGCCCCTTTCTTGCATTCTTAGCTCGAGGTTCTTGGTGTCCATGCCAAGAAGCGACATCTTTTCGTCAACCATCTTTTGTGCCTCCATCACTATCTTGGGGTCGTCATGGAATGTCGTCGCAAGCACGACCGCCCTAGCCCTCTGGGCGGGGTCGTCTGACTTGAATATCCCAGAGCCGACGAACACGCCATCGCACCCAAGGTTCATGAGCAGTGCCGCGTCTGCCGGCGTGGTGATGCCGCCTGCCGCGAAATTGACTACTGGCAACCTGCCAAGGCGCGCCGTCTCTTTAACGATTGCGTATGACACTTTCAGCTCTCGCGCGGCCTTCATCAGCTCCTGCCTGTCGCTGTCCTGGTAGTGCGAGCATATCTTGCGTATCTCGCTATTGACCTGCCGGATGTGCGTAACGGCCTCGGCGACGTTGCCAGTTCCCGGCTCGCCCTTGGTTCGTATCATTGCGCACCCTTCTTCAATCCTGCGCAAAGCCTCGCCTAGGTTCTTGGCGCCGTTGACAAAAGGCGTTGTGAAATCCCATTTCCAGATGTGGCGCTCCTCATCTGCCGGGGTCAGCACTTCGCTTTCGTCTATCATGTCGACGCCCGTGACTTCAAGCACTTTGGCTTCATCGGTGTGGCCTATCCTGCATTTTGCCATGATGGGAATAGTGACAGCGTCCATTATCTCCTGAATTACCTTAATGCTTGCAGTCCTGGCGACTCCTCCTGCCTTCCTTACGTCGTAGGGGAGCTTGTCAAGGACCATGACTGCGACGGCTCCAGCTTCTTCAGCAATCACTGCCTGCTCGACGTTTGTGACGTCCATTACGACGCCGTGCTTTTGCATGTGGGCAAAGCCGCGCTTGAGTAATGTGGTCCCGCGAACCATGCGGGCGTTCTCTACTGTCTCTATCTTGACGCCCTTGGGTCTTGGCTCGGTGGCCACGAGGGATATTGTCATACTATGATTCCAATGCGCTCAAATGCTCTATATATTTTCTCTCAGACGTGCCTTGAAATGATGCTATCCAAAAGCTCGCCCACGTTGGTTATTATGGGAGGGATTGTCCCAGTGTGCGCGCCGGGGTTGACCCAGCTTATGGTCTTAAGGTCGCCGCCAGCCTGCAACTTGAGCGTATATTTCGTAAAGTTGGCCAGACCCTCCTGCTGTGAGTAGTCGGTCTCCGGTATCTGCATAAAGCCTGTTCCAAAAATCCTGGCTCTTAACTGCTTCATCTCCTCTTCGCTCACTGTGAATTTCCTTCCATCGAGCTGCCCACCTACCTTGGTATACGTTGCCGAGCCGTCGTTTTCAACCGTCAACACTTCCGCGGCTGCCGCCGCAAGCGAGCCGCTTTCAGTCCTGGCCAGCTGCTGTCTGCTGTACTCTAGGCTCACCTGCTGCGTCTGGTCGGTTGTTGCGGACTGCTGTCTGTTGCTGTTAAATCCAGGCGCAAGAACAAGAGCAGCCATCACTGCAACCACGGCAGCGATTGCTATCAGAAACTTGTTGACCATTATGATCTCTGCCGTGTTGACCTGATGTAGTTCAGCAGACCACCTGCAACCAGCACCTGCCTCTGCCTCGGCGTGAGGTCAACCTTCAGAACTATCCTGTCCTTGCCTTTCTTGTATAGGGCGACTGCCTCCATAGTCTTGCTTCCGTCCTTGAGGCTGCTGACCACGTTGTCTATTGTTATCGGCGTGCCTTGGGTAAGAAGGTCAAAGTCCGAGCCGTTCTGGAATTCGAAAGGAATGATGCCAAAGTTTACGAGATTTGCCCTGTGGATTCTTGCAAACGACTTGGCTATCACGCCCTTGACGCCCAGATACATCGGCGCAAGCGCTGCATGTTCTCTGCTAGAGCCCTGCCCATAGTTCTCGCCGCCAACGATAAAGCCGCCGTTCTTTTCCTTCGCCCTCTTTGCAAAGTCCGGGTCGAGCCAGTAAAAGACGTAATCGCTTATTGCCGGCACGTTGCTTCGGAGCGGCAGTATCTTGGCGCCCGCCGGCATTATTGCGTCGGTGCTGATGTTGTCGCCTACCCTTATCAGCACTTCTCCGTGCAGCATCGCCTCCATCGGTTGGCGCAGCGGCAGCGGCTTGATATTGGGTCCCCTTGAAATTTTCACGCTGTCGGCATACTGCGGTGGGGCTGGCGCTACGATGCCAGAGTCGTCTATCACGAACTTGTCCGGCCAAGGTATGTTCGGGTATTCTCCAAGATCCCTTGGATCGGTTATCTTGCCTGTGACTGCGCACGCTACGCATACCTCTGGCGACGTCAAGAATACCTTGTCGTCTTTTGTGCCGCTTCTTCCCGGCCAGTTCCTGTTAAACGACCTTATTGAAACCCAGTCAGTTCCCGGCGCCGACCCCATACCGATGCAGCCTTGGCAGCCACTTTCGAGAAGGCGCGCGCCTGATGCAATGATGTTGTATATAGAGCCGTCGCGTGCCACCGTTTCGAGCACCTGTTTTGAGCCCGGGTTGATTGCCATCGTGACGTTTGGGTGCACCTTCTTGCCCTTGAGCACATGGGCGACTGTCATCATCTCGACATAGCTCGAGTTGGTGCACGAGCCTATGAGCACCTGCTGAACGTCGGTGCCCTGCACGTCCCTCACCTTGCGCACTGTGTCCGGCGAACCGGGCATGGCAATGAGCGGTTCGAGCTCGCTCAGGTTGATTTCCATGTTTTCGTCGTAAGAGCAACCCGGATCTGCCGCGACGCGCTTGTAGTCCTGCGGCCTGCCCTGCCGTATCATGTAGTCAAGCGTGGTTTCGTCTGACTCAAAGAGCGAGGTGGTTGCGCCAAGCTCTGCCCCCATGTTGCATATCGTGCCGCGCTGGGGAACGCCAAGGCTCTTGATGCCGTCGCCATAGTATTCAAAGATCTTGCCGACCCCGCCTTTGACCGTGAGCCTGCGGAGCATTTCCAGAATGACGTCCTTGGCGGTGACCCATGGCCTTAGCCTGCCTGTCAGCTTGACGCCCACTATCTTGGGCATCTTGGTGTAAAAGGGCGCTCCAGCCATTGCGACTGCCACGTCAAGGCCGCCTACGCCTATCGCCATCATGCCTGCGCCGCCTGCAGTCGGCGTGTGGCTGTCGGAGCCTATCAGGAGCTTGCCGGGTATCGAAAAGCGCTCTAGGTTCACTTGGTGGCATATGCCATTGCCCGGCTTGCTGTAGTGGACGCCGTACTGGGAAGCGAATGTCTGCAAAAAGCGGTGGTCGTCGCCGTTTTCAAACCCTGTCTGGAGGATGTTGTGGTCTACATAGATGGCGGCGTGCTCTGCCTTGATGCGGGGGATGCCCATTGCCTCGAACTGGAGGCACGCCATCGTGCCGGTGGCGTCCTGCATGAGCACGCGGTCTACCTTGAGGCCGACCTCTTGGCCCGGTTCCACCCTGCCGTCTGCCAAGTGAGACGATATTATCTTTTGAGCGAGATTCCTTGGAGAAGCCATTATTATTATTATTACTCTGAGATTCTCTAGCAAGGAAAGGATATTTAATATGTTATCCAAGGCAGACCCGGTACCCTGCCAGAATTGGCACGTCCGCTTTTGGCGCCAAAGGTTTGGAATGTAATAAAAGGTCAGGTGGACATCTGGAGCGGCTTTGTTATTTTCATCTTGTACTTGTGGCATTCGATGGTGTGCGCGATTTGCATTTTGTCCAATGCTTCGCTCACGTAGTTGACAGTCCCCCGTATCGCATCGCTCGTCAACGTTTTTTTGTTTCCGTTATCGTTATCTTGTATGTCATAATTTACAGCACATGATATTGCGGCCCGATTTAAGGATCACTCTGCTCTGCTTCCACAGCTGTCGTATCGTGTCTAGATATAGAGATATCTAGACACGACTAAGTGCGAAAAACAAACAAGCAAGCGAGCGGCTGCTGAATTGCTATTTGCAGTTGCGGCAACAGCTGAAACAGAGCAACAACTTGTTGCAAACACTATACACGATGGATTATATAACACCGGCAAATTCTTTTTGTGATATGGTCGCGGTCCGCGCAAATAGTTTAAGAGCATCGACGTCGAAAATTACGCAGTTATTGCGGCACAGCAAAAGTTGCACCTGCGGCCACCAGAAGGACTACCACATCAATGGCAAGGAGAGGTGCGTGTTTGGTGTCTGCTCTTGCCA